>JAYUPS010000111.1:0-11817 GCA_043759945.1 Bdellovibrio sp. | reverse complement strand
CATCTTGACGAAAAAATCGGTGGTTGCCCGGATTCAAATCATTGAGCGCAAAGTTTTCCTCGGCCCATTTTAAGTAAGTTTTAGATAGGTCTAAACTTGTGACCCAGGCTCCGGCTTTTGCTGAAGCAACTGACAACGAACCCGTATAACAAAACAAATTCAACACGCGCGCGTTTTTCTTAATATCCAGCAGCCAACCACGCAAGGGACGGTGATCCAAAAATAAACCGGTATCAAGATAGTCCGACAAGTTAACTTTAAATTTTAAAGGACCCTCTTGCACAACCAGAAGTTTTTGATCGACCGCCAATTTTTGGTATTGGTCTTCTCGGCTTTTTTTTCGGCGCTCTTTGATAAACATGTCCGATTTTTTAATATTGAAAAGATCTACCAATGATTTTTGCAACTCTTGCAGGTTGGCAAAGTCTCGATCGGACTCGCGGGATTTATCGGAAATTACGAAATGACTTCCGTACTTGTCGACAAAAAAAGGATATTCAGGAATATCCCAGTCATAAAGTCGAAAAGCTTCTAGCCCTTGAGTTTCAGCCCAGGGGAATAGGCGATCCCTGTTCTTTTGAAGTCTGTTAAAAATCATCGACATGCGAAGTGGGGATATGACATTCTCGGCCACCAATGTCACTCCAAGACCAAAAAGCGTGGATCATCCATGAAAAAAGAACTTATTGGACTGGCTTCAACTCCCGGCCCGAGCAGCCGACCTCGGCCGCGGTTCTTCTGCTTCAAGGAATTTTTGATCAATTCCGGGACTTGTCTTTTTTCATCCTCAGGGATCGAGTCTACTTGAATTATACTCCTTCGGAAATGGATTTGGGAATGCTCAAGCTCGTTGCCAAACGTTGGTCACAAGCTCCGTGGAGTCTAGACCCAGAAAATGAGGCCATCGAAATTGCCCCGGGCAAGGATGGCTTCTATATTCCCAGTTCGGCCCGCCAAACAATTACCTTGGCTGATGATAAAATTAGAAATCGGAACCAGGCCATAGTGCTTCTTGAGCACCTCGAAAGACAAGTCCTCCGCCAGGGAAAACTGCATGATCAATCCCGCCCTCTGGCTGCTATTTTGACGGATGAATTCGGTTCGATTCTGCAAACTGCAGTTCACCAAGGTTCCATCAATAAAACACTGCATGCCGAAGTTGATCTTTTGCAACAGTATGCTCGTCGAGACTTAAGATTTAGGCCTGAATTTTGTCTGTATGCCTCGATGAAGCCCTGTCACATGTGTGCGGGCATGATTCATCACTGTGGGATAGAAAATGTATTCTACAAGTCTGATGATCCCGGGCCCAAAGCGCGCGGGACCATTTTGGAAAAGACGGCAGTTACTTTGCCTCGGATGCGTTGGCAGCAGTTATGATTTGTTCGAAATTGACTTGGCCACCGCCGAAATCTTGAAAGTGATGTTTCGTGAGAGTGCGATTCTGCACGATTTCCTGAGAAATCCCTAAAGCCATCGTATTCACAATTTGAGTTCCGTTTTTAACGACAAATAAAATAGCCAGCTCAAATCGATCGCAGGTCATTGAAGCGCAGCGAGCGGCCGTCGTCATTGTCGGTTCGTCAGTTTGGCTTTTGATGTAGTCGATTGTCTCTTGGTCTTTTACGCCACGAACGAATTCAGAAACCGTGCGAGAAGTGCCTGTTCGAACATCCGTCAGCACAAATTTAATGGTTCCTTCGGCGCTGTGTCCGTTCAGGGAAGAAACACGCAGGGACTCAAAGGTGACCCTATAGTTGGACCCTGGAATAGGCTGTGCTTGAGTTTTGAGTTCTTTTATTTTGATTCCCTGCCCGCAAGCGGCCAAAAGCACCATGGCTCCGAGGGACACAAACACAAGTCGAGTCAGCGTCTTAAAATTCGAGAAACCCATAAATCACCTCGCAGGTCATATGAGCAAGCGATGTGCCATTATGGGACAGTATTTAGTTGTGTGGAATTAGGGGTTTAGGAGTTATTTTTTGGTGGCGGCGGGTCCGGCGCACCAATATGAGTCACCGCTGACCAAAGACTTGTCAGCCCCCGGTCCAGGACAGAGTTAAAAACCAGCTATAAGAGTGATCGAGGAAAACCAGTCATTGGTTACGCTCGCGAGATCTAAGAGTGACTGAACCGCATAGGCTGCGACCAGAAAGCCCTCGAGAGCCAAGATCACTGCGAAACTTTTTTTATTTTCTGAAAGTGTCATCTGGCGTCCCCCAAAGATCAAAAAGACTAAAACTGATAGAACGAGTTTTCGATTATCAGGATCAAGGCGCCGCCAGCTAGCAAAATCATGTACAGTTTCTGGCGAATCATCGTATCTCCTGATCCTAAAAACTTCCCTGTTTACCCTATTTAGATCGGCTTTTAGACACCCAGACTTTAGTCCGACCAGACATTTTGCAAAAAAACTTTGTTTTTGAATCACTCTGGGACGTTCCTGGAAAACTCGGTCTTTCAGAAATCGCTGGGATTTTGGTCAGCGCCAGGCACTCAACAAAATCATTAACTTTTCAAGCCCTACCTTAGATTTCAAGCCAAAACCGATGGCCCCATGATTGCGTTTAACAGTCCGTGAGTGGGGGAATATGCGAGTTCTGTGGATTTTAATTCCATCATTGCTGTGCTTTGGCTTGGGCTGCAAAAAGCAAAATGGCATCCAAATTGACGAAGCGAGCTTGGTCTATCCAATGGATAGTTCTGCTTTGGCCTTGACGCCGCCGCGGGACCAAAACAGCCCAAATTTTCAGTTTGAGTCTTTGTCTTGGGAAGCTGCAAAGCCCGCGACTGTGAAATGGTCGAATTACTTGTTTAATCTAATTGATCAGCAAGAGTTCGAAATTTTAGATCGTGCCACGGATGCGACGACCTTCTGTCCAAAATACGAATCCCTGTCGCGACTGCAAAAGATCAACTTTTGGGGAGCACTGATTTCCGGAATGACTCGTTTCGAAAGCAATTATCGTCCGACCACGCGAATGGTTGAATACGGCTTGGGAAATGATGTGGTCACCGGGCGTCCCACCGCCAGCGAGGGCTTACTTCAATTAAGTTATTCGGATTCAAGATACCGTTCATTTTGTAAAATGAATTGGAATGTGGACCGGTACAAGACAGACACGGATCCCACAAAGACGATCTTCGATCCCTATGTCAACTTGGAGTGCGGATTAAAAATTCTGTCAGATCAAATTCTTGATCAGGCAAAAATTGCGGTCACTTCGGGAGCCTACTGGTCAGTACTTAAAGTTGGGCATTCGAATCAAAAAATTGCGCCGATTACGGAAATCACAAAGCAGCTTAGTTTCTGTGACTAACTTGCGTCTTTTTCTTTGATCAACGCACGCTCCATGGCATCTTCCAGAGCTTCCACGCGATAGTTTCGCATTTCATTGGGATCAGGTTCTTGGGCGCTTTTAATCATTTGATAAACGCGAATGAAATCGACAAAAAATCCGCCCGGAACAGGAATGACCGGCGGATAATATTTCACCATGAAATCATCAATTTTTTTCATGAGCTCGGGCTGCAAATAGTCATATTTCGAAATGACTAAATGGTGTCCCGTGATTGAACCCGACGAAGACTCACGATCGTCATCGGGAAGCTTTTGAATAAAGTTCATATGAATGGTCACCGGAACCGTAGTTCTGGCAACCCAGACTTTGGAATCAAGTGGTTGTTTCAAAGTTTTGAGTATCGTGAAGAGAACCAAAGTTTCCAGGTAGGGATTTTCGCTTTCCACATAGAGTTTGCGTCGGGTCATGACCCCTCGGTAATCGACTTCCATGCGGACCCTGACGGATCCCGAAATGTAATGCTTTGAAAAATCTTCCGGATACTGAGTGGCCGCCGCGAGCTTCATCCACAAAGCTTTGTAGAATGGATCTAACTGGACGGCGTCGTCTAAAGTTTGAATCGGAGCTGTAAAAGCGGCGATTTCTTCACTGTCGTTTCCACCGGATCCCGGAGCTGTACCAATACCAAAAACTTCGGATTGGGCCGTCGGGGTGGTTTTTAGTCTCAAATTTCCAGCGTGCAGACCTTTCGGAAGTAGCTGCACCAATTTTCCCCGAGATTTTTTTCGGGGGGAAGATTTAGTCGTCAAATGCTGGACGGGCTCCGCATAACTAATCGTGACTGCGACCTCTTCAAAGGGGGGATTTGAACTTTTAAAGAAAAGAGAGGCTCCTAAGAACGCATGGACCAACAAGGAACCTAAAATGAAACGGAGTCTAAAATTTCCCAAAGCACTCTCAGTGTGACAGGGTTCTATCGAACCTCAAAGCTCGAGGCTGCAAAGTAGCCATGGGTCCAAGAAGGATCGTTGTCGGGAGCGCGTCCCGCGACCCGCCAAAAATATTGTTGGCCAGCTTGAAGATTGGCGACCTCGAAAGATTCGGCCGATACCCAAGAATCTTCCGTAACCATCCATTTAAATCGGGGATCGGTGGCGACCTGAACGTGATAAACCGTAGCGCCCACCGAAGGTTTCCATTTCAGCGTCACGGTAGTTCCTGAAACTTTACTTAAAGCCTGTGGCTCAACTATGACGATTTTACCCGGAAGAGTCGCTTTGGCGCGAACTGGGTCCGGTTGTTTCACTCCCACACTTAGTTTCGCTTTGTTTTCTTCGGCCAAAGTGGGCGTTAAAAATCCCGTTAATACCGCGCTAAAAACAACTAAAAATAGCAGCCATTTCATAGTCTTACTCTCCGTGAATAGGTAATACAGGTCTTAGCGGATTCCTTTTCGGGGGTCCACTTTTTAGTTGGCCCGGCCTTTTAGTTGGCTTCGCCTTGGAATTGCGTGTTATAAGAAACGCGGTTTTAAAGACGATCGCTGCCGGTAACGGCAGAGGAAAGTCCGGACTCCATAGGGCAGTGCAAGGGGTAACGCCCCTCGCGGGAAACCGTAGGAACAGTGGAACAGAGAGAATGTCCGGGGCATTGAGCCTAAGATTGGGAACGGGAAATCTTAGGGGAGCCGCCGGAGTGAAAACAGCTAAACTCTGCACGGAGCAAGATCAAATAGGAAGGCACGCTTTTGTTGCGTTCGCGCAATAAAAGCAAAGCGCGGCCCGCGCGAAGCCTTCGGGTCAGATCGCTTGAGGCCAGGAGCAATTCTGGTCCCAGAGGAATGATCGTCGCAGATGAAAGGTTCTCGGAAGCTTTTCATTTGTACAGAATCCGGCTTATCATAAAACCAAGTCCGAATTTTGAGGGGGCGCTTGCGCCCTTTCTTTTTTTTACTCAAGAGGACCAGCCCCGATGAGCCAAATCTTACTAACAACGCTTAATGCGCGCTTTCATCATTCCTCGTTTGGATTGCGGTATCTCATGGCGCAACTTGGTGAATTGCAAGAATTTGCCGAGATTAAAGAATTCATAATTAAAAAGCCGCCCGAAGAAATCGTGAATGAAATTTTAGCTGCGGAGCCACTGATCGTTGGCATCGGTGTTTATATTTGGAATACGAAACCGGTGCTTGAGGTTGTGAAACTGCTCAAAGCTCGGCGACCGGAAATCATGCTTGTGCTGGGGGGCCCCGAAGTTAGCTTTGAGACGGAAACCCAGGAGCTGTATAAAGTCGCCGACCACGTTTTCAAAGGTGAGTCCGATTTTCTTTTTCGTGATTTCTGCGCGGCCTATTTGCTGGACGGAACTCACCCGAGGGAAAAGTTAATTTCGGGACTACTCCCGGCCATTGATCAAATTAAAATGCCGTACCACCTGTACACGGACCAAGATATTAAAAATCGCGTCATCTACGTCGAGGCTTCGCGCGGCTGTCCCTACAAATGTGAGTATTGTTTAAGTTCCTTGGACGTTTCGGTTCGTAATTTCCCTATTGAGCCATTTTTGCACCAAATGCAAGTGCTCATGGACCGGGGGGCGCGCCAGTTTAAGTTTGTTGATCGGACTTTTAATTTAAGTCCGACAATTTCTCGGGCCATCTTGCAGTTTTTTTTAGAGCGTATTTCTTTGGGATTGTTTTTGCACTTTGAGATGGTTCCGGATCGTTTGCCTGCAGAGCTTCGGGATTTAATCCAAAAATTTCCTAAGGGCTCCTTGCAATTTGAAATTGGAATTCAAACTTGGAATCCCAAGGTGGCCGCCAACGTCAGTCGACGGCAAAATTACGACCGCATCCGTGAAAATCTTTGGTATCTGCGCGAGCACACTGGCGTTCACACTCACGCGGATCTGATTGTGGGGCTTCCGGGTGAAACCATCGAAAGTTTCGGCGCAGGTTTTGATGCTTTGTCCGAATTGCAACCCGACGAAATTCAAGTGGGTATTTTGAAACGTCTGAAAGGGGCGCCAATTAACAAGCGCACCGAAGCCTTTAAAATGGTTTACAGCCAAGTCCCTCCGTTTCAGATTCAGTCCACCGATTGTCTGAGCGAAGAAGACGTCAAAATGATGGAGACATTCCATGCCTATTGGGACCGCATCGCAAATTCAGGTCGATTAAACAATTTCATGGCCCGATTTCGCGCCGGTGTCGAGCGCTCGTTATTTTGGGAATTTTTTAAGTTGACCCGATTTGTTTGGTTTCGGGTTGAGCGGAATCATTCCTTGCACTTTGAAGAGTTGGTGGACCTGTTGGCCGAGTATGCGATTTCTGATCTTGGATGGCCGTCCGACGAGACTCACGCACTTTTAGAGGCCGATCTAGATAAAGTCGGGTCCATGAAGCGCAAAGTTGGTATTGCCGGCAAGACTCGGCAAGCGCTGCATCTTTAGCGTTTTTTCCCAAAAATAAAAAGCTCAGAGCCTTCGCGGTTGGCGGCTGAATCTCGCCATCGTCCCCAGAAGTTAAACTGGAAATTCTTTTTTAGGCGCTCGCGCACTTCCCATTCCAGTCCCCCGATGGGCGGGCCGGCCGGTTTATCATTCACAAAAAAGACACCCATCAAGTGTCCGCCAGGTACTAAACACTGGATCCAGGTCTTTACTAATTTCGTCCGAAGCTTAGGGTCAATCGCGCAGTAGCACGTGTGTTCAAAGACGACGTCAAAGCCCCCGGTGAAATTTTTCGGCAGGTTGAAGAGGTCGGCCTGCAGCCATTGAATGTTTTCGAAATGCCCGTATTTGCTTTTAGCTTGCAAGAGCGCGGCTTCTGAAAAATCCACGGCGGTAACGACGTGCCCTTTCTCGGCAAAATAGGCGGCGTCGTTGCCGCTCCCGCAACCCAATATTAAAACTCGAGCTTTAGGCCACTTCATGCGCGGAAGCATTTCTTTCAGAGCCGGCGCGGGCCCTTCGAGCTCCCATTTGCCTTCGTTTTTTGTGTAAATATCGCTCCAGAATTTTGCAGACTTTACGTCTTCGGACTCATCCAGCCACGATGGAATTTCATAAGTAGTTTCTAAATAAGTGATCGAATCATCATCAAATTCATCGAGCGCCTCGAAGAACATAGCTTGGGCTTTTCTAGAAAATACCCAAGGTATTCCGTCCCGCGTGCGACCGTGGAAGCGATCCCATTCGTCAACCCGCAGGGTCTCGGGTAAAAAATCCAGGTCAAGTTCGTAAGGAAAAAGGAGTTTGTTATCATCTTCGTTAAAACTTTGAACCACCAGGGGCTCATCGAAATTTTCAACGAAATAACTTTTGCCCTCAAGTTCGGTTGTGAAGACTCCAAAATCATTCCGTCTAAGATTTTCGAGCAATTCGCGACCAACTTCGGGATCCGAGACTCGCAGTTCACCGAAGTGAGGGAAGCCTTCCTCGTCGATGATCAGGACCGACTTCTCGTCGATCATTCGTTCGTGGTCGCCGGAGTTGAAGTGGCCTCGGGAGCTGCAGCATCGGGAGCCGCGGCATCAACTGGCGCGGCATCGGCTGCCGCAGCATCGGCTGTCGGACCTGCCGTGATTCGAAGTCCTTCTTCAAAAGTCATGTTGTCGTTGGTGGTTGTGACTTTTTTCAGCACCCAATGTTCTTTGCCATCATCGTGGGCCTTGTCGGAGCGAGTCAGTGTTGCGACACCGGCAATCTGCGATCCCACGGGGTTGTTTTCGGCGTCGTACTCGTTAAATTTATATTGGAAAAATACGAAGACTTCCCCAGATTCCCCTTCTTGCGTTTTCATACGTTGGATGACGAGGTCTTTCGCCGTCGGTTTTTTGTTTTTGAGAGTCTGCTCGATCAGTTCGGCCATGTTAGCCTGGATGCCAGAGTGCGTCTGGATTCCCACCGAGGGAATACTTGTGATCGCGGACCACGTCCAAGAAAATGCAACGGCGAAGAACAACACACTGAGATATTTCATCGGCTCAATCCTTGAATAAAAGCTCAA
Source organism: Bdellovibrio sp. (assembly GCA_043759945.1). Lineage (GTDB taxonomy): Bacteria > Bdellovibrionota > Bdellovibrionia > Bdellovibrionales > Bdellovibrionaceae > JAYUPS01. Next base: position 3,507 of record JAYUPS010000111.1, on the reverse strand, counting down.
ATAGGTCTTATCTATCAACCATGAGATTGAGGGATTTTCAACAGGACTTCAATAGGAAGTTGGCGGTAACCACAGGGGTTCGATGGGCCAACGTTTTTGGCGCCGTAGGCGAGATTGTCGACTCTCTTCAGAGCCGACGTGCCCGCAGTCTGTTCAACTCCGCGTTAGAGTTTGTGAAGCCCCATCATCTGGCACTGGGAATTCGTGTGGCTCGACTGAGCACTACGCACGTCGAAGTCGTGATTCCGATTCTTGCAAAAACTAAAACAGAAACGGGCGAATTGGATCCGGGAGTTTTGACTTCGGCCGCGTTGATGTCGGTAGAACTTTTGATGCGTCGAACGGATCTTTCTGATTTGGGCGATATGGAAATGCTGGAGCTCCATTTTTCAAGACTTCTTTCCATGAAACGCGAAGTTCGCGGGCGCCTGGAGCTTTCGAAACTAGCTCAAGAAACTTTACGAATCGATTTGCGTAAAAGTGGCCAAGCGGATTTGGAACTCCAAATGATTTTTTTTGATGCCGATGATCGTCGGGTGGCGGACTGCCAGCTGACTTACCGCTGCAAGTTTGTCCAAAAATTGGATTGGAAGGTTGAAAATGAGCGCCCTTAATTCTGAGGTGAACAATCAATCCAGTGAATTTTTGAAAAATAAATCGCAGATGGAGTCGCTTCTTATCGAATGGCGAAAGCGCGTCGAGCTTGTGAAAGCGGGCGGCGGTGCCGATTCTGTAAAAAAACATAAATCGCGAGGAAAGCTTACCGCCAGAGAACGTATCGAGAATTTGGTGGATCCGGGATCTGCATTCCTGGAATTTTCAACATTGGCCGCCTGGGACATGTTTGATAACCAGGCCCCCGGGGCCGGAATCGTTACGGGCATCGGACTTATTCACGGCATCGAGTGTGTGGTCGTGTCCAACGACGCCACCGTCAAAGGGGGAACCTATTACCCGATCACGGTGAAAAAACATTTGCGCGCGCAAGAAATCGCCCAGGAAAATGGTCTGCCCTGTGTTTACCTGGTGGATTCAGGCGGAGCTTTTTTACCGATGCAAGCCGAGGTCTTTCCGGATCGGGATCATTTTGGTCGTATATTCTATAATCAGGCGCGCATGTCGGCGTCCGGTATTCCGCAGATTGCGGTGGTCATGGGAAGCTGCACGGCCGGGGGTGCTTACGTTCCGGCAATGGCGGACGAAAACGTCATCGTCAAGGAAACGGGGACCATCTTTTTAGGAGGACCGCCCCTGGTTAAAGCGGCGACCGGAGAAATTGTCTCCGCGCAAGATTTGGGTGGCGCTGAAATACATTGTCAAATGAGCGGAGTGACGGATCACTATGCCGAGAACGACGAACATGCTTTGGAAATCACCCGTTCGATTGTTTTCAATCTCAACCATAAGCGCAAAGTTCAACTAACGACCAAGCCGATCGCTGAACCAATATTTTCCACCCAAGAAATTTACGGGATCATTTCGGCCGATACGAAAATTCCTTTTGATGTCCGTGAAGTGATTGCCCGGTTGGTCGATGGTTCTGAATTCCATGAGTTCAAAGCCGGCTACGGTAATACCTTGGTTTGTGGCTTCGCGCACATTTGGGGTTATCCCGTCGGAATTGTAGCTAACAATGGCGTGCTGTTTAGTGAAAGTGCGGTCAAGGGCGCCCATTTTGTGGAGCTTTGCGATCAACGGGAAATCCCGCTTTTATTTTTACAAAATATTACCGGATTTATGGTCGGTCAAAAATTTGAAAACGAAGGAATAGCCAAACACGGGGCTAAGATGGTCATGGCGGTTAGCAACGCCCGCGTGCCCAAATTCACGGTGGTGATTGGCGGCTCTCATGGCGCCGGAAATTACGGAATGTGTGGTCGCGCCTACCAACCCCGTCTGATGTGGATGTGGCCTAACGCCAAGATCTCGGTCATGGGCGGCGAACAGGCCGCAAACGTCTTGCTGACGGTGAAATTAGATCAGTACGAGATTCAAAATAAAAAAATGAGCGAAGCCGAACAAATCGAATTTAAAAAACCAATTCTGGAAAAGTACGAATTGGAAAGCTCAGCCTATTTTTCGACGGCGCGAATCTGGGATGATGGAATCATCGACCCCGTCGACACCCGCCGGGTCGTCGCACTTGGTATTGCAGCAAGCTTGAATCGCGACTGGGGTCCGAAATCCCAGGGCGTATTTCGAATGTAAACAGGAAAAAATGAGTAACGTAAAAGTATCTGACAAAAATGGCGTGAAAGAAATTTGCCTCAATCGACCAGAAGTGCGTAATGCATTTTCGGCAAAAATGATTGGCGAGCTTTCAACCGTTTTTAAATCTTTGGCATCGGAGAGCAAAACTCGTTTGGTTGTTCTGCGGGGAGAGGGCTCGGTTTTCTGCGCCGGTGCCGATTTGCAGTGGATGCAAGAAATGGTTAATTTCAGTCTGGATCAAAACGAAAAAGACTCCTTGGATTTGTACGATATGTTCCAGGCGCTTTACGATTGTCCGGTGCCGGTCCTGGGCGTCGCTCAGGGCGCCGTATTTGGCGGGGCCTTGGGTTTGTTGGCTGGTTGTGATTTGGTCGTAGCCGGTGACAAGACGCAATTTTGTTTCAGCGAAGTTAAGCTCGGGTTGGTCCCGGCCGTAATTAGTTCTTTTATTCTGCGGAAAATACCCCAGGGTCACGCCCGGCCCTGGATGATTTCGGGTCGACCCTTTGATGCCGAAACCGCCACGCGAATGGGCTTGGTCTCGGATGTTATCGAAGACGAACGGCTCGAGGAAAAAGTGACGGAAGTCATTCATGATCTTTTGCTGACCGCACCCGAAGCCACTCGCGCCACCAAAAAACTTTTAAAATCGGTTTTGGAAAAACAGTTTCCCGACCTGCGCCTTGAGACCGCGAAACTGATCGCCGAAAGACGCGTCAGCGCCGAGGGGCAAGAGGGTATCAAAGCTTTCCTGGCAAAAAAATCTCCATCCTGGAGGAAAGGATGAAATTTCGCCGCGTCGCCATCGCAAATCGCGGAGAAGTTGCCGTTCGAATCATCCGGGCCTTGGATGAAATGGGAATCGAAAGTGTCCTTTTGCATTCGCAGGCGGATGTAAAGACACGAGCTTACCGAATGGCGACCCACAAAATTTGCATCGGGGGATCTGCGGCTAATGAAAGTTATCTTAATAGCGAATCCGTTCTAAATGGCGCGATCGCGGGACGAGCCGAAGCCATTCATCCGGGATTTGGTTTTCTATCTGAGAACGCTGATTTCGCTGATGCCTGCGCAAAGGCAAAAATTGTATTTATCGGACCCAGTGGCGCTTCGATCCGAAAACTTGGGGACAAAGTCAACGCCAAGGGCCTGGCGAAAAATTTAGGATTACCCTTAGTTCCCGGTTACCAAGGTTCGGATCAAAAAATTTCTGTTTTAATCTCTGAGGCCGAGAAAATCGGGTTCCCTGTTATCGTTAAAGCCGCGGCCGGTGGTGGTGGCCGGGGAATGAAAGTT
>JAYUPS010000110.1:0-11867 GCA_043759945.1 Bdellovibrio sp. | reverse complement strand
TTATTTTCAGGCGTTCAGGTTCGACAGATGCTCGAAGCTGGACTTGGTTCCAAAGCCCTGCGGGCCGCCGGCTTTGGAACGGCCGACAAGCCCGGGTTTGAAAATGCCTTTCGTTTGATCCAAGGAAAAATTCAACGCGAGGAAATCGAAAAAGCAGTCCCCATTGTTCGAATTCATAGTTCTCAGGTTCCGGGTCCAAGTGATCTTGCGCATATTCTAATGACAGGACTTAATCTGCCCCAGGCCCTGAATGTTTTTGGTTTTTGGCGGCAAGGCTCTGGCGTTGTCGGCGCCACCCCTGAAATTTTATTTAACCTCGAAGGCAATAAATTGACCTCGATGGCGCTCGCCGGTTCCTGTCCCAAGCAAGAGGTCAATCAACGGGTTCCTTTGCTTAAAGATCCAAAAGAACTCAAAGAACACAATTTGGTCGTCGAAGATTTGGCGACCCGATTGAAGCCCTTGGGCTGGATGCGCCAGGGCGCCACCAAAGTCCTGGAACTTCCGACTCTGCTTCATTTGCAAACCGAATTTGAAGTTTCAGGCTGCATGAAGATCCCCAGCGAATTGATCCGCCACTTGCATCCCACGGCGGCTTTGGCGGTGGCCCCCCGGCACTATGGGTATCAATGGCTCAAAGATCTGCCGGATCAAATGCAACGAGGATTTTTCGGTGCTCCAATGACTTTTCGATATGCTCCCGACAAAACGCGATCACTGGTCACCATCCGCAGTGTTTTTTGGGATTCCAATGGAAGTTCCATCTTTGCGGGCTGCGGAATTGTTGCTGCCAGTCGCTTTGAACGGGAATGGGATGAACTGGAAACCAAGCTGAATTCTGTTTTCAGGGTGCTGGGATTAGATTAGAACTTTAGGTTCGATGACAACTTCCAGATCGGTTTGGTCCCAAGCTCATTTTGCATTAATGGCTTGCCTTGAAAAAGGGGTGACCGAGTTTGTCATCTGCGCGGGTGCACGTAACGGGACTTTGGTTGAGATTCTGGAAAAACAAAGTCACTTGAAAATATTTAATTTTTTTGAAGAACGGTCGGCCGCTTTTTTTGCGCTGGGTAGAATTCGCGCGTTGGGTAAACCCGTGGCGGTTCTTACGACTTCGGGGACGGCCGTTGCTGAAACTTTACCAGCCGTGATCGAAGCCAGTTACCAAGGCTTGCCCCTATTGATACTTTCGGCCGATCGACCCCAACGTTACCGCAGAAGCGGAAGTCCCCAAACAATCCGTCAAACGGGGTTTTTTACAGAACACGTTGCGGGCACTTGGGATTTGGACCAAGGCTCTTTGCCACCAAACGCTTGGACTGATTGGGATTTGCAGCAGCCTTTCCATTTCAATGTTTGTTTCGAGGAACCACCGCCGAGCTTAAGTGTGCCCCAGGAGCTTGCAAAATTGCCAGCTGCAAAATTGCCGGCTGCAAAAATGGCAACGAAATCGAGCCTTAGACAAACCACTACTGAAATCCCAACGTTGGAATCACCCTTGGTCATCTTAGGGCCACTTGCCCCTGAAGATCGTGAAATTGTGCGTGGATTTTTAAAAGAAACCAAAGCCCCGGTCGTTGCTGAGACTTTGTCCGGTCTCACGGAGCTCGGGCAAAATCTAACGCCGGATATCCTGTATCGTGTAAAAATATTTAAGTCGGTCTTGCGTATCGGAAGCGTTCCAACTTTGCGTTTCTGGCGTGATCTTGAAGACGAATTTTCAGAAGTTCCCGTGGTGAGTGTTGTTTCTCCGCGCGCGGCTTGGTCGGGTCTGTCGCGGGCATCAACCGTGGTTGTGGGTTTTGATCAACTCAAACAGGTTTGGTCCAAATCCAACAACGTGGTTCGTCCCGAAAATTCATCGATTCCGACTTTAAAACCAAAAAGTGAACTCGATCTTATTCAAAAATTAGCGCCGGAAATCAGCGATCGGCACTTGTATTTGGGTAACAGTCTGACCGTGCGAAATTTTGATCAAGTCAGCACCGGACTTCGGTTTAAAGATGTTTTTGGAAATCGGGGAGTGAACGGAATTGACGGTCAAATTTCCACTTACCTGGGTTGGACCGCCGACCTAAAAAATGAATCCTGGTGCGTGGTTGGGGATTTGACCGCGCTCTATGACTTGGCCGCGCTCTGGGTGGCGCCGCAGCTGTCGGATGGAAAACGCCGTATCGTGGTCGTCAATAATGGTGGAGGAATGATTTTTAAGAAATTTTCTCAGAGTTCCCGATTTTTAAATCGCCACGAAATCGGATTTTTAGATTGGGCGCGCATGTGGGGTTGGGATTATCAGCGTTGGATGGACATTCCCGATGATCTGTCGGATTTACCGCAAAATATCGTCATTGAGTTGGTGCCCGGTGAATGAGTTTGTTATTTACCCCGGCTTTTTGGGACAGAAATCGGACTTTGTGACTCTTTCACATGGCCTTGGTTCGGTTGAAGTTATTGATCCGCTCACGGTTTATCCCGCAGAGTCGGTGCACGAGATCACCGAGATCACCGAAAGGCTTTTGCCCCAAACCCCCAAAATAGGTAAACGGATCGGAATTGGCTACTCGATGGGTGGTCGTTTGCTCTTGCAGCTGGCCCAGAAGTTCCCTCAAGCTTTCGATTCTTTAATTTTTATTTCTACCAATCCGGGACTGGCGGCCAATCAAGAGAAACTGATCCGCGAAAAAACGGACCAGGATTGGGCCGAGCAAATTTTAAACCGGCCTTGGATTGAATTTTTAAAAAACTGGAACAATCAGGTGGTCTTTCAGGGAACTTCTTCAGAAGTCGATCGCACCGAAAAAGATTACGATAAAAATGCCCTCGCCCGTCAGGTTGTTAATTGGTCCCTGGCAAAACAATCTGATTTTCGATTTTATCTCCGGGTCGTAAAGACGCCCTATTTGTGGATCACGGGAGAGCGAGATTTGAAATTTACAAAAATTGCCGAAGAAATTCTGCCGATGGATTTTCTACCGATCAATGGGGCGGGACATCGGGTGCATTTAGATCAACCAACAGAGCTTGCAAGAGTGATTTTAAAATTTTCAGGAAGGGGTTCCTAATGAAGAATCTGGTGTGGATCAGTTTGTTAGTTTGTTCAGGTTGCGCGGTTCAACCGAAACGGGTTCCTGCGGGCAGCTCGACCGCAGGTCTTTGGAATCCGATCACGGGGACGGCTTCGTTGTATCAAGGTCCCTACGACATAAATCCTAATTTTTCTGAGCGCAAGAAGGCCAAAGTCTACCTGCCGCTTCAGTACAACGATCAGGCGCAGTGGCCCATGGTCATTTTACTTCACGGATTCGGCGGAACCGGCGAGACGGAAGACTCGTATTTAACTTTGCGTCACCGCGTTTCGAGCAAAGGATTTATTTTATTAACGCCCGATGGAACCATCACCCCCAAGGGCACCCTTACACCGGACGGCCATGATTTGACGGGGAATCAGTTCTGGAATGCGACGGATTTTTGCTGTGATTTTGCAAAAACCGGAGTCGATGACGTAAAATATTTAACCGATCTGATCGCGGCGGTTCAAGCAAAGTACCATATCGATTCCCAAAGGATTTATTTGTTTGGTCATTCGAACGGCGGCTTTATGGCCAATCGTTTAGCCTGTGAGACCGGAAAATTTGCGGGCGTTGCCAATCTTGCGGGAGGAAGTTTTTTACAACTCAAGGACTGTAAATTTCCAAAAGCCACTTCCTATTTACAGATTCATGCCGTTGATGACGAAACAATCGTCTACAAAGAGGCCAAAGATTACGCGGGTGGGGTCGAGACCGTGGCCCAATGGCGAACTCGGAATGCTTGCGGACCCGCAATTTTGAAAGAGCCAAGCCAAGACTTTCTATTTTTAGCACCAGGCAAAGACACAAAAATTGAAACTTGGAAATGTCCCGCAGGCCGAGAAGTTGGTTTTTGGAGTATCAGGACTTTAAAGGCAAAGGACACAATCCACACATTCCGCTGTTTAATTTAAATTTTACAGATTCCGTACTGGATTTTTTCAGGCGTCAAACTCTGAAAGACTAAAGTTAGGACCGTTTTAAAAAATCTCTTTTCTGCAAACACTCGATGTTGTTGCTTTTCAAAAGCGGGCAGGTTTTTTGTTTTAGCCATTTTATTTTCTGACAGCGACCCGTGGGGGCTCCTCGATCCAATTTGTATTTTGCAAAACACTCTTGGAAAGCCGCGGAGCTTGAATCCGTCGACAGAGTTTCGGCCTGACAAAACGCGTTTTCCCAAAGTGGAACAGTATCCGTGTCATAACAATCAACGTTTTCCGAGGGTGGTGCTTGGCTGATGCACAATTCAGGATCACAGCGAACTTCAACGTCATTTTTGGGATCGGCCTGCAGAGAGCAGATGGCGAACAGTCGGTCCGGGAGCGCTCTCACGCCCAGAGCGTAAGGTCGGATAAACTTGAAAAGCTTGGCTTGGTCTTCTTCGGACATTTTTGGAATTTGGGTTCCGTCAAAGACGAAGTCAAATTTGATTTCCTTTAATTCTTCGCGGTCTTTTTTTAGCCACGAAGCTATTAATACTTTTAAATTTTCCGAACCCGGAATTTTTAGCTCCGCCACTTTTTGATCGAAAGCTTCGCTCATTTTGAAATTTAAATAAGTGTACTTCCCATTCACAAACTCGTCTTGAAATGCAATTTCTTTGCTGGCGCTCGAGATCGCCCGCAAAAGACAATCCCGAGTGATCGTGTTTTTTGGGCGAATGGTGATTTTAACGCCATCGTCTTTGCATCCCGCACTTATAAAGAACAATAAAATCAAGATTCCCCAAGACCTCATAACCCTAATACTACCGAAAACTGTCGGTGGCTTCAATCAAAGCCGAACGAATTCCCGGTTCCGCGGCCGAATGTCCTGAACCCGGAATAAACTGCAGCTTTGAATTGGGAAGTGCCTTGTGCAGGTCCCATGCCGAAGTCGGCGGGCAAACAACGTCGTATCGGCCCTGGACAATCACGGCCGGGATATCTTTAATTTTATTCGCATTTTCAAGCAGGAAATTGTCGGTTTGAAAAAACGCTTTGTTAATAAAATAATGCGCCTCAATGCGCGCAAAGGGCAGCGCTTTCTCGGGACCTTCCATGGACTCGATGGCTTCTTTGCTGACATTCAAATACGAAGTCGACATTTCCCATTGGCTCCAAACGCGGGCCGCTGCCAACTGAACTTTTCTATCTGTCGAAGTCAGACGCTGGTAATAGGCCGCGATAAAGTCTTTCCGTTCAATTTCAGGAATGTGATTTTTGTAGGTTTCCCAATGGTCCGGAAACATGCGGCTGGCACCGTCTTGGTAAAACCACTGCAGTTCGGTGGGACGGCAAAGAAAAATTCCGCGCAAGATTAGACCCGTTGTTTTTTCAGGATGAGTTTCCGCATAGGCCAGCGCCAAAGTCGACCCCCAGCTTCCTCCAAAGACGAGCCAACGGTCGATTTTCAATGTTTCGCGGATTTTTTCGATGTCGCTCACTAAATCCCAGGTGGTGTTCTCTTGAAGTTCAGCAAAGGGAGTACTTTGACCGCAGCCCCGCTGATCAAAAAGAATGATTCGGTAGGTCTTAGGATCAAAGTAACGCCGGTGATCGGGAGAAATGCCTCCGCCGGGTCCGCCATGCAAAAAGACGACGGGCTTGCCCTGGGGGTTGCCCACCTCTTCAACATAAAGATTGTGCAGGGGGGACGCCTGAAGCCGAAGAGTGTTGTAGGGCTTGATCTCCGGGTAAAAGTCTTTCATATTTTTCCTCAAATCAGGTAGGTACAAAGCCTGTCTGTTATTCTTATTCGTTGGAGGCTCCATGGCTCAACCTCTTTCTATGACATCACGCCTTGCCGGGAACCCAAAAGGGAAACCTAAGTATTTCGTGACACTCCCAAACGGAGTCGAACTCTCGGACCCTCGTGCGCAACGGGCCTTGATTGCTTTAATGGACATGCATGCGGTGATTGGGGGAGCCGCCAGTCACTTCGGCGGACCCGCGGCCTTTGCCGAGATTGCTTCGGCGGTGCACGGTTTTGTTTTTGCCGAGTCGGCTCGCAGAAAAGGGGATTGGTTTGAATATTTTCACTTGGTCAATGATGCCGGTCACTGCGAAAATGGCTTGTACGCGCTGAAAGCCAATTACGGAATGGCGGGCCTGAACTTTGAGTCTTTAAAAAAGTTCAGATCCATTGAAAGTGTTTTGACCGGTCACGGAGAATCGCATTTATTTCCCGAGGCCGTATTACTGTCCAATGGCCCCTTGGGATCCGCATTTCCGCAGTCGCAGGGTTTGGCAATGGCCGATCACTTGGCAGAAATAAATCGGACCACAATAACATTGATTTCAGACGGGGCCTGCATGGAAGGCGAGGCCCGAGAATCTTTGGCGGCAATTCCTGGCCTGGCCGCTCGAGGGTTGGTTGCGCCCTTTGTTCTGATTATCAGCGACAACAACACCAAACTGTCTGGTCGAATTGATCAGGAAAGCTTCGACATGGTTCCCACTTTTAAAAGTTTGGAAACTTTGGGTTGGGAAGTGGTCGGGATCGAAAAAGGGAACGACTTGCAAGCTTGTTACGATGGAATTTCTCACGCGATTGCCAAAGCCCAGGGAAATCCGAAAAAACCCGTCGCTGTGCACGTTAAAACCGTCAAGGGTATTGGCACTAAAAAAACCGCAGAAAGTTCCTCGGGGGGTCATGGCTTTCCCTGTAAATCAGCAACGGAACTTCCTGGTTTTATCGAAGAAATTTATTCCGGCCAGCCGGTTCCGCAAGAGTTGTTAAATTGGACCCTGCAGCTGATTGATTTTGAAAAAACAATTGTTAAAACCAAGCCTGCGGTGCCCGAGGATAAAATCCAAGTGGGAATCTCTAAAGCTTTGATTGCGGCCGCAAAAAATGGATTGCCGATTGTTTCCATCACTTCGGATTTGCCAGGCTCCACGGGGGTCGCCGCTTTCCGGAAAGAATTTCCCAAGCTTTCTTTTGATATTGGAGTTGCGGAAAGCAATATGACATCGGTGGCCGCCGGATTTTCAAAGAGCGGTTACATTCCCGTGATCGACACTTTCGCGCAATTTGGTGTGACCAAGGGTGCGCTGCCATTAATCATGGCTTCCCTTTCCGAAGCGCCGATGATCTGCGTGTTCTCGCACACTGGTTTTCAGGACGCGGCGGACGGAGCCTCGCACCAAGCTCTGAGTTATTTGGCGATGACCCAGTCGATTCCGCACGTGCGCGTGATTGCGCTCACTTCTTGTGAGGAGGCCGAGGCCTTGATGTCTCAAACTTTGCAAGAGTTTGCAGGTCTGCGTGCTAAAAATCGAACTCCACCGACGACAATTTTCTTTTTAGGGCGCGAAAACTTTCCCAAGACTTTCGCGGAAGGTCTGACCTACAAGCTGGATCAGCCCCAAGCATTAAACAGCACACTGGAATCTGCCACCGGAAAAAAATCCGTTGCCCTGATTGCGGTCGGCTCGATGGTTCCGCAGGCGCTCGACGCCCAAAAATCCCTCGAGAAACAGGGAGTGGCTTCCATTGTCGTGAACCCGAGTACTTTGGTTCCGTTTGACCTGTCGTTGCTGGCCCCTATCTTAAAAAAGGTCGAGTACCGCACCATCATCATCGAAGATCACCAAAAAATCGGGGGTTTCGGAGAGCATCTGTCGCGCTTGGCCCTGGAGATGGGGCTTCCGCTGAAATTACGATTGCTCGCTGTTGGCGGAGAATTTGGTCGGAGCGCCTACGCGAGCCAGGACTTGTACCGTCTGCATAAAATAGATGCGGATTCTATTGTTAAAGCGGCTTTAGAAATTTAGTCGTTGTCCGGAATGTTTGACGACATTTGCTCTCTCCAGAACATCAGCGTTTCAGGAGAAAGTTGATGTTCGAAAGTGGCCACGCGGAGTGCCCGCGCAAACATTTGATTTTCTAGAAAGGCTTGCTTTCGCCGCGCCCCCCGACGGTTGAACAAATCCGTGTCGTGCAAGCGATCTCGCATCTCAAACACGGCCGAAATTTCGCCGTACTCCTGCCGAAAAACTCCGACTTCCATTCGTAAAAATTCTTCTTCTTTTTCCTCGAAGGGTGCGGTCAAACCAAGAGCTTCGCGGTAACCCAAAATAAAGGGAATGTAAACTTCCGTCGGCCCGGGCGATTCACCGATAAATTCGGGAGTGCGGCGCAAATAACTTAAAAATATCGACATCTTTTCTTCGTCTGCAAAAATGGGTTTCAAGCCGGGAAGCACGTGTTGCAAGATGCCCAAATCGTGCATCTCTAGAAACGCGCTGGCTGGGTTTTCCAGTCTTAGAATTTTAAGAAATTCTTCGCGTCGCCGAGGCAAAATGGATCCACCCACAAGTTCGCTCAGTTCCAAAATTGCTTTGCGCAGGCCATCTTCAATCCGGAAATGCAGTTTATGAGCAAAACGGATGGCTCGCAGGGTACGAATGGGATCTTCCTTAATTCGCTCGTGAGGATCGCCAATCATCCGTAAAATCCGTTGATCAACATCTTTTTTCCCTTGGGAATAATCGATCAGTTCGTCTTTGACGGGATCGTAGAACAAAGCATTGACCGTAAAATCTCGGCGGAGAGCATCTTCTTCAGGAGTTCCAAAAAAGTTATCTCCAATCGGTGCATCTTCGCCCTCGATCAAATCCTCAGCGGTTCCGAGCCTGCGAAATGTCGCGACTTCAAATTGCAATTCCCCCCGTTTTACCAACACCAAGCGAAAACGACGGCCAATGACGTAACTTCCGAAAATCAAACGTTTTACCTGATTGGGCAAAGCCGAGGTCGCGATGTCGTAGTCTTTAGGGATCGTCCCGCACAGCAAGTCACGAATACACCCGCCGACCAAGAAACTTGTGTGTCCTTTGTTTTGAAGTCGACGCACGATTTCGATGGCATCGGGGTCAATCCACTCGGGATGTAAAAATGGTTTCTGTTTTTTATCCATCTGATGTAGCTTCGTTGTAACTTTCAAGGCTGCTGTATGTCATCTTATCTATCACGCTTCAATTATCAGTTTTACACCGGTTCTGGCCAGCGCTTTTCCTTGGAACAAGTGAAACAAGCCGAACTAGATATCGGCCAGGTAAAGCGACGATGGGTTTTTCTGCATGGTCTCATGGGCTACGGTCTGAATTTTAGAAAAATTGCATCTGGATTAGAAACTACCGATTTGTCGCTAATTTTTGACCAGCGCGGGCACGGCAAATCTTGGCAACCCCTGACGGGATATGCGCCAGAAGATTATGCCGAAGACCTGTATTTAATCTTGGATGAGCTCGGATGGGAAAAAATTAATTTGGTCGGTCATTCGATGGGCGGACGCAACGCGCTTCTTTTTGCTTCAAAATTTGCCGAGAGATTAGACCACTTGATTCTGGAGGATATTGGCCCCGAATCCCAAGCGGGTGCGGCCGATTACTATGAAAAATTATTGGGTGCGGTTCCCACGCCGTTTCCAAATAAAAAAGCCGCCAAAGATTTTTTCATGAATGAGTTTCCGAAGAACACGTGGATCCGTGGTGAACTGCAAACCATCGGATTGTATATGTACTCTAATTTGGTCGACCAACCCGACGGGACTGCCGACTGGAGATTCTCAAGAAGTGCCATCATCGAAAGCGTTCTTTTGGGCCGCGCGAAAGATCACTGGCGGGAATTTTCAAATCTTTCGGTTCCCACTCTTGTGATGAGGGGGGCCAACAGTCCGGATCTGAGCTCTGAAAATTTTCAAAAAATGGTGAGCTCGAATTCCCGGGTGAAGGGCGCCCAGATTGCTAACGCGGGGCATTGGATTCATTACGATCAGGCCGAAGAATTTGTTCGAATTATAAAGTCATTTGTGGGAGGAACCCTTCTTTGATAGACAACAATAACACGCTGGCGGTTCACGCCCGACGTGCTTAAATACGTCGGCGTTTTATCCCCGACGTGCAGCCGAAGGTGAATTTTGAAGTTTGCAGAATTAAATTTAGAACCGTCTCTGATGTCCGCGATCGAAAAATTGGGCTACCTAGAATGCACGCCCATCCAAGAAGCGGCGATACCTCCACTTTTAGAGGGCCACGACCTTTCGGGTTTGGCACAAACCGGAACCGGTAAAACAGCGGCTTTTCTAATCCCCATTATGGATCGAATTTTAAAGAATAAAATGCCCAATTGGGGCGCTCAAAGCTTTGTGCTGGTACTGGTACCAACGCGCGAATTGTGTGAGCAGGTTTACCAAAATATCCTTTCGCTTTCGGAGTTCTCGGGATTAAAAGGCATCGCCATCTACGGCGGCACCTCTTACGACCGACAAAAAGAGGCGATGAAAAATGGTGTGCAAATTGTGGTGGCCACCCCGGGCCGATTGATCGATCTTTATAAAGAGCACATCGTTGATTTAAAGCAAGTTCGTGCCATGGTCTTCGACGAAGCCGACCGTATGTTCGATATGGGTTTTAAAGATGACATGAAATACATTCTGCAGCGCTCACCCAAAGAGCGTCAGATAGCGGTGTTTAGCGCGACTTTAAATTTTGATGTTCTCAATACAATTTATCAATTTGGGTCTTACCCGGTTGAAATTGATGTCAGCCGCGATCAAACCAAGGCCGAGAACGTTAAAGATGAAATCTTTCACTGCGGTCGTGAAGACAAACCAAAATATCTTTTGTCGATCATCAAAAAATACAACCCGCGCCAAGTCATTGTTTTCTCTAACTTCAAAAACAATGTGGAGCGATTGGGTAACTTTTTATCAAACAATGGAGTTCCCGCCGTGGGAATTTCAAGCTTGCTCACGCAGGCCCAGCGCAATCGTGTCTTGGAGCAATTTAAAGCGGAAAATGAAAAAAACATTTTGGTGGCAACTGACGTTGCGGCTCGCGGACTAGATATCAAAGGCGTCGACATGGTCATTAATTTTGATCTGCCGATGGATGCCGAAAGTTACGTTCACCGAATTGGTCGGACGGGGCGAGCGGGCGCCGAAGGTTTGGCCTTTTCACTTGTTGGGGACCAAGACGTTGAATCCCTTCAGCGCATCGAAGATTATTTGAAACATAAATTGAATGTTGGTTGGATTGAAGACACCGAGATTATCAAAGAGTTTAAACCTTTGCCTCGGGAAGACCGACGGCCCGATCGATTTCAAGATCGTAGTGGTGGCGGCAGTGGCGGGGGCGAGAAAAGACCTTTCCCTCGAACTGGTGGACCCAGCGGACCAAAAGGTGCGGGAGCTCGTGCAGGTCAGCATGCAAAACCTCGCCCGCAAGGTATCGTGAAGCCGAATGAGACCCAACGTCGTCCATTGCAAGGTCCAAAGCCTGTGGCGAATGGCCAAGTTAAAAATACTCGCACGATTGGTCCAAACAAGGGAGCGCCTGCCAAAACCGGAGCGGGACGTCACCGTGGAAAGATAATTCCGGTGCAAAAAACTCCACCGACCGTGATTGGCAAGATGAAGAAGTGGTTTAAAAATCTTGTGGGATCGAAACCTTAGTCGTTCGTGAGAATTTTTTCGTTTAACTTTGGCTCTGGTTTCCGAGCCTGAGACCATCTGAATTTGCGCACCATCTGATTGCAGTCCTTCAACGACTGATTAAAACTTCTTTTGTCATCCGTGCATGTCAGTATCACGACCTCTTTGTTATGCAGGAACACAACTTGCCGGATCTGCAAAGGTTTGGATTTTGAAACCAAGTCATAAATCAGCCCCTTGTCGTCGTCATGCTGGAAGGGTCGCGTCCCCAGCAAATTAAAACCGTAGGGATGGTATTCTTTCGACCACTTTTTTGAATAGCTCTCCAAAGTCAGTTCGGATTTCAAAGTTTCTACCCGAATCGAGAACTTGGCCTTGGG
>JAYUPS010000109.1:0-12010 GCA_043759945.1 Bdellovibrio sp. | reverse complement strand
TAAACCACCCAGCGACAGGTAGCTTAAAGAATCAGCCTCGATAAAATTCTTAATTTCAACGAGCGACTGATTGGCCGCGATCAGATGAGATTTCTGGGGCGTATCGACTCCGTAGTAGCAGGGCCCTGTCGTCGGGGGACTGGCAATCCGCATATGAACTTCTTTGGCTCCGGCCTGTCGAATCATGCGGACAATTTTTTGCGAGGTCGTGCCGCGAACCAAGGAATCATCGACCACGACAACTCTTTTCCCAGCCAGAACGGCCGTTTGCGGATTTAATTTCACCTTAACTCCAAAAGATCGGATGCTCGCCTGCGGCTGGATAAAGGTCCGGCCCACGTAATGATTGCGAATGATTCCAAATTCAAAAGGAATTTTACTTTCCAGCGAATATCCCAAAGCGGCCGGCACCCCGCTGTCTGGAACCGGAATAACGACGTCGGCCTCGACCGGAGTTTCCTTGGCGAGCCAACGACCAAATTCTTTTCGAGACTCATAAACACTGCGACCAAAAACGATGGAATCCGGTCTGGCAAAATAGACGTGTTCAAACACGCAGCGGGCTTTTTGCTCCGTTTTTGATTTGGGTGTCTGGAGATAAGTGGACCTGGTCCCCTTAAAATCAGCGGTGAAAATCTCGCCGGGTTCAATCTCGCGCAGGTACTGCGCCCCGATCAAATCCAAAGCGCAGGTTTCACTCGTCACCACGTAGCCGATTTCACCTTTGGCGTTGGTTTTCATTCCCAGCACCAAGGGCCGAAAGCCCAACGGATCCCGAACGGCCACCAAGCTATGGTCCGTCAGCAGAACCATACTGTAAGCCCCGACCACTTCGCTTAAGACACCGGGCAAGGTTTCGCTCAAGTTTTTGTCGGGGCAGCGAGCCAACAGATGCAAAAAGATTTCAGAATCGGTGGTTCCCTGAAAAATGGCTCCGAGCTGCTGCAGTCGATGGCGTATTTGTGCGGCATTGACGATATTCCCGTTGTGCGCCAGCGCGCAAGGACCCCAACGAAGTCCCGCATGAAGCGGCTGGGCATTCATTAATAAATTCTGCCCCGTGGTTGAATAACGATTGTGCCCGATACTGGCGTTGCCCTTGAGCACAACCAACTGTTCTTCTTGAAAGATCTCGCCAACCAGTCCAAGCCCTTTGTGCACGATGTGCTGGCCATCATCCAGGGAAACAATCCCCGAGGATTCTTGTCCCCGGTGCTGCATGGCATAGAGTCCCAAGTAAGAAAGCCGGGCGGCTTCCTCGTGATTCCAAACTCCGATGACGGCGCATTCTTCATTCCATGATCTCAAAAGAGGTCCTCCAACTTTCATCGCCCAGGCGTATAAAATCTCGACTGGCCAACTTGAAATCTAAAACTTCGATATTTTCTTTTTGGGTGTATCCGATTTCGGTTGCGCCAAAACCTGACGAGCGAAGCTCTTTGCAAATTTCGCTCGCGGCTTCTCGCGGGACTTCGAAAATTCCTTGATACAACTGATCCGTCAACGGATCGAGCTTGTCATCCCCGAACTTGTCAGTCTCACTCGCGTCCCATTTGAAGCCAATTTTTGGCGTGGCCATTTTTGCCAAAGTCCAGGCCGGGCCCCCTTGGCCCACCATCTGGCTCGAAATAATCTCCTCGCGATCGACTATAGCCCGCACGACCTCAAGCTTCTCGCGCCAGTCAGTTCTGTTCAAGCTCCCCGACCAATTCAAATCAGATTCGGCGCGGGCGAATTCCAACTGAAACAAAACTAAGCTCGACCCCACGTTAACGAAAGAATCCTTGGGCAAATGATCAATATTTTTTCGCAATCCCACAATTCCAACCGCGGGCGTGGAAGTGATTCCCCGACCCAAAGTTTCATTGTAGAAACTCACGTTTCCGCTCACCACCGGAGTTTGCAATTGAATGGAAACGGCAGTGATTGCTTCCACGCTGGCCACAAATTCAGACATAATTTGCGGTTTTTCTGGGTTTCCAAAATTTAAACAGTCCGTAACGGCCACGGCTCTTCCGCCCTTGATTGCCATTTGCAAAGCCGGGTAAAGAACCGCGTCCATGGCGCCGATGCTGGCATCCCTTTTCATCCAATCGCTACGGCAACCCACCGCGATCATTAATCCGCGCGCCGAGGCCGGCAAGCGCAAGACCGCCACGTCGGATTCGGCTCCGTGCACCGTTTTTCCACCCACCCGCTGGTCATACTGGCGGTAAATATGATTTCGATTGGACCACTTTGCAGATTTTAGGCGCTCTTCAAAAATGAATCGAAGTTGCCTACTTGTGTTTTTAGTCCCTGAAACACGGCGGGGATGATCCCATTTTTCAAAGGGCCGTTCGTATTGTGGTGACCGGTCCACGATGTCGTTGGGATCAATCTCGGTCAAAATCTCGCCCCTCCACCGAAGAATCATTTCTTTTTCCTGGCGGACCACTCCGATATCCACCGCGGACAAACCCCACCGCTCAAACACCGTTTGTATCGCTGGCAAATCTTTCGGTTTGCAAACCAACAGCATGCGCTCCTGAGATTCGGACAAGAGAATTTCTTCGGGCCCCATGGTCGGATCCCGCAAAGGAACTTTATCCAGTTGAAGATCAAAACCCAGACCCGCTTTGCTCGACATTTCAAAACTGGAGCTGGTTAAGCCGGCAGCGCCCATGTCTTGGATTGCCTGAACCAAGCCTTTTTTTATGACTTCCAAACAGCTTTCGATCAGAAGTTTTTCAAAAAAAGGATCCCCGATCTGCACGTTGGGCTTTTTTGCTTCCGAATTCTCATCAAAAGATTCCGAGGCCATCGCCGCCCCGTGAACGCCGTCTTTCCCCGTCTGTGCCCCCACGTAAACCACGAGCTCTCCGGGAACTTTCGGGGTTGAAAGCGCGAGCGGTTCCCCGTCCAAAAGCAAACCCACACTCATGGCGTTGACTAAGATGTTCTGGTTGTAACTGGCATCAAAATTTGTTTGTCCCGTGACCGTGGGAACTCCCACCGAATTTCCGTAACCCGCGATACCGCGAACCACCCCATCGACAAGACTTTTCATTCGGGGTGCGGTGGGTTCTCCGAAACAAAGATAATTGGCCGAAGCAATGGGTCTAGCTCCCATCGTAAAAATATCTCTTAAAATTCCACCCACCCCCGTGGCCGCTCCCTGATAGGGCTCGATAAAGCTGGGGTGATTGTGGGACTCCATTTTAAAAACGACTTGCTCGCCCTGTCCAAGATCGACGACCCCGGCGTTTTCCCCGCTTCCGGTTTTGACGTCGCTGTTGATCGTGGCCGCAAATTTCTTCAGGTGGACGCGAGAACTCTTGTAACTGCAGTGCTCACTCCAGAGCGCAGAAAATAAAGCCCATTCAATTTCCTTCATGGGTCGCTGGAGCGTTTTTTCAATCAGACTTAGCTCGTCTTGGCTGAGGCGATACCGTTTCAATTTATCCGACAATTTTAATTTATCCTCTGACGTACTCATAGAAATCCCCATCCGTCATTACTTCCCATCCAATCAAATATCGCCCGTTCTGGATGCGGCATCAGGCCGGCCACGTTTCCCTGCGGATTCAAGACACCGGCGATATCTTCCAGAGCCCCATTCGGATTTTCGCGGTACTTGAGCCAAACTTGTTTTTCGTCGTGGATTCTCTTGAGTCCGTCGGAATCCAAGTAAAACCGTCCCTCGCCGTGCGCGATCGGCAATCGTAAAGTTTCACGCTCGATATTTCGCGACCAATAGCCCCGCTTTTCGATAACTCGCAGTTCCACCCAGTCGTCGATAAATCTTAAGTTCTTATTCTTTACTAAAGCGCCCGGCAACAATTGGCTCTCAACCAAGATTTGAAACCCGTTGCAAATTCCCAGCACCGGTCCACCAAAGCTTGCGAACTCTTTCACCGAATTCATAACCGGACTGCGTGCGGCCAAAGCTCCGGCGCGCAGGTAATCGCCGTAAGAAAATCCACCGGGCAGAATTAAAGCTTCAAATTTTTTGGTATCAAACCGATCCAGATGCCACAAATAGGTGGCCTTGAAACCCTTGGATTCGACCATTTGGACCACGTCGCGGTCACAATTAGATCCGGGAAAGCGAACGACGCCGACCTCTTTCACAGTGTGCCCTTCAAAATAAAATAGGTTTCAATGAGCGGATTGTGCAAAACATCTTTCGTAATCTTCTCGGCCGTTTTTAGCGCGGCCGTTTCGTCCCCTTCGATTTCAAGCTCCACAAATCGGCCGACCCGAACTTGAACCCCGCTCTGACCCGAAAGTTTTAACGTTTGCTCCACCGCGCGGCCTTGGGTATCGAGAATTACCTCCCGGGGCATAATACGAATACCAAATTTGTTTTTCACAAAGACTCCTTCAGCCGGCTAAGGACTTGACGGTAACTTTCTTCGACATTTCCAAGGTCCCTGCGGAACCGATCTTTATCTAACTTTTCGCCGGTTTTTTCGTCCCACAAACGGCAACAGTCCGGGGTAATTTCGTCCGCGAGTAAAATATCACCCTTCGCGTTTTTACCAAACTCGATTTTGAAATCCACGAGCTGAATTCCAATTTTTTTGAACGTTTCCACAAGTACCTGATTAACCTTTAAAGCCTTATGTTTCAAAGTTGCCAGTTCAAGCTCCGTTGCGATTTCAAACAGGATGGCCTGGTCATCACTCAGAAAGGGATCTGCCAGCGCATCGTCTTTGTAATAAAATTCCACCAGGGGCCGAGGAAGCACTTTGCCCTCGGTGATCCCCATTTTTTTTGCGGTCGAACCGGCCAAAATGTTTCGCACCACGACCTCGAGGGGGATGATAATTACTTTAACAACTTCCATCTCGTTGGGGCTGGGACTGGAAATGAAGTGCGAGTCGATTCCCGCCATTTTCAATTTTCCAAATATCAAAGAAGCAATTTCTTTATTTAGAACACCCTTGCCCTGAAAAGATCCTTTCTTCTGCGCGTTGAATGCCGTCAGGCTGTCCTTAAACTCCAGCAAAAGAACTTCCGGCTTTTCGGTGGTGAAAACCCTTTTGGCTTTGCCCTCGTACAAAAGTTCTTTTCTCATTGCATCACCCTGCGGATTAATTTTGCCGCGTTCTTTCGAACTTTTTCGCCGGAAAATATTTTTTCCAGATCTTTTGATTTTAATAGTTTTCCGATTTCTGAATCTTGCGAAATCTTTTTCTGCAGCTGATCTCCGCGCCCCATACCGTGGCACAAGCGTTGAACATGACGGTAAGCCACATCTCTGTCCAAGCCCTTTTCCACCAACGCCAAAAGCACTTGCGAACTAAAAAGTTGTCCTTGGCTCATTTCAATGTTCTCGCTCATGCGGCGTTTATGAACATCCAACCCTTCAATCAAAACAGCCATACGGTGGACGGCGTAATCCGCAACAATAAAGGCATCCGGAAAGATCACCCTTTCAACGGAGCTGTGGCTAATATCCCGCTCATGCCACAGGACCACGTTGTCGAGTCCAGCCTGCGCATAACTTTTTAGAAGTCTGGACAGACCCGTTATATTTTCGGCGCTGATGGGATTTTTTTTGTGGGGCATGGCCGAAGACCCTTTCTGGCCCTTGGAAAAACCTTCGGTCACCTCTCCGACTTCGCTCCGTTGCAAGTGTCGCAACTCCACCGCCATGCGCTCAAGCCCTGATCCCAAGAGCGCCATAACAGATAACAAATGCGAATGGCGATCCCGTGGGATCACTTGCGTCGCCAAAGTTTCCGGCCTGAGTTTTAATTTCTTGGCGACCTTGTCTTCCACTTCGGGCGGCTGGCCAGAATAAGTCCCCACCGCTCCCGAAAGCTTCACGATCATCAGCTCTTCAATGGCTTGCTCGAAACGCCGGCGATTGCGTTGAAGCTCCGCCTGGAAGCCGGCCATCTTTAAACCAAACGTCGTCGGCTCGGCAAACATTCCGTGAGTTCGCCCCGCACACAGAGTGTCTGCGTGGCGGGTTAAAAGTCCATTGAGTGACTTTTCCAGAAACTCCAGAGATTCATTTAAAACCCCACTGGCTTCGCGAATTTGCAGGCTAAACGCCGAATCCAAGACATCGGAACTGGTCATCCCAAAATGCACGAACCGTCCCCAGTCCCCAACGTTTTCGGCCACATTGGTCACAAAGGCTATGACATCGTGCTTGGTGGTCTTTTCGACTTCGTGAATTCGCTTCACGGAAAAACGAGACTTTGTGCGAATCGCATTGGCCGCGGCTTTGGGGATAATTCCCAGCTCGGCCTGAGCTTCCGCAACGGCGATTTCGATTTCGAGCATTTTAGCAAAACGATTTTCGGGTTCCCACAGAACACCCATCTCGGCACGGGTATATCTTTCGATCACAATCCACTCCTTTTTTTAGCTTCCAGTTCTGCTTTTTCGCGCAAGGCTTCGCGCTGTTTCCACCAATCCAACAGGTCTGCCTGCACCGCCCGCGATTTTTGCACTTGAAAGTTCCAGCCCAGCCCGGAAAGTGATTCGCTAGCAATCCACAGCAAATTTTTAAAATTTGGCCCCGGCGTTTCCAACCACTCCTGCCCTTCGTACAATGGATGTCGACTGGGCCCCAGCTCGCTCGAGTTTTTTAGGGTCGAAAGCGGCACTTCGGCAAACGTCACACTTCCCGGAGTTAAAGCCAGACGGCCTTCAATCGAAGCATTAATGCTCTCGACGAGCTTCATGACGTAATCTTTTAAAAAGCGAAAGCTTTCTGGCAAGCGGAACCAAAGATCAAAAAGATCTTCGTTGGCGGTCCGTTGCAAGACGAAAAAGTTTTCGTGGCTCCATGGAAGAGCGCGGTTTAAAATCCAAACCGAATGCAAAGGCAAGGCATCACGCTGCGAACCGGTGCCGATACGAATACGGGCCCGATTCCAAGAACCCACCGGTCTGAGCACACCCCGGGGAAATAGCTTTTCTTGCACCCGGGGCGATAGCTTCTCAGTCTCTTCGCCCGACAAGAACCAAACGATGCGTTCAAACTCGATCAATCCCGAAGTCCCCGTACCGGGTGTTTTGACTTCTAAACTTTTAAGCTTTTCTTGACCCAAAGTCGCCAGGTCCAGGATCTCAACCTGGTCGTCGACTTTGATTCCCGCTCCCACCAGTACTTTCAGCGCTTCCTCGGTCACATTGCGATCCACGGAACGAACGTAAAAGTCCCCGCTAAACCCAAGGCCACCCTCGACCAGGCCCGCGCGATAGTTGGGAATCCACTGATTGGAATTAAATGAACGCGTCAGATGAAAGAGCCAGGTTTTATCAAAGTCCTCGTTTAAAATCTGACTGTGATCCGAACCCAGGATTAATTGCGAACCTGTAACCCAAGCCCATATTTTTTCCGGAACCAACAACTGGGTCAGCCGATACTGAGAAAGACTTCCCTTAAATTCGAGCGGGCCATCCGGGAGCATCAGGGTAAACCCGTTTTCCTGGATAAAAGCCGGATGATCCATCATTAATCTTTGGCTCTCGATACTGGTGAGCCCTTGTGAAAAAAATCCGAAAGGTCCTTCGTTGTCTTCGACTTTGGTGTCTCCCAAGCGGGAGGAAACATCGAGCAAATGAACCGGAACGTCTTGGCTTTTTAAAGTTTGTGCAAGCGTGTTGCCGCGGCCAAAAGCAGAGACGATCACTAGGGGTGATTTTAGATTCATCCGCGCACCCCCGCGACTAGCACCCGTCGAATTAAAAGTTGTTCATTCACACTCATGCGCAACTGCACGTTCTCCCAATTCATTTTGAACTTCAAATCTGGGGACAGCACCCGGCGCTGCAACAGATGCGGACCTTGGTCCAAGGCTGCTGTTACCCTGTGCACCGTGATTCCCATCGCTGCGGTGTCGGAAGAAAAACTTTCTTGCATGCCGTGAGCGCCCGGAAATTCAGGAAGCAAACTGGGATGGATGTTAAATATTTTTCCGGCCCAGTCGTTAACAAACTTCTCCGGAATTATTTTCATGAAGCCGAGTAAAAAAACACGATTGATTTTTCGCCGGTGCAGTTCTCGGGAAACAGATTCCCAGTCAATTTTTTTTTCTAAGACCAACGTTGGGACGCCGAGCCTGCGCGCTCGTTTTAAGGCGTAGGCCGTTTCCCGGCTGCTCACAACCAAGGCCACCGGCACCGTATCCAAAAGTTCCAGCGCACTTTGTGCCGTCGAGCCCCGTCCGCTCACAAACAAGGCCCAGCGAGCGCTCAAATGATCACCGGACCCAAATCAAAGACTTCGACTTTAAATTTTTGAATCGTCTCCCGAAGTTTCTTTTCGTCCTTCGGATCTATCACGAAACAAAATCCGATTCCGCAATTCAGCGAAGTCAGCATAGCTTCGTTGTCGAGCCCCGTTCGCGTTTGAACTTCGCGAAAGATTTCGGGCCATTCCCAGTCTTGCCGTTCCCACCGGGCCCCCGGTGGCAAGCTGCGGGGAATATTATCAATTCCGCCGCCGGTAATGTGCGCGGCCGCATGCACGTCAATCACCCGCGAGACCGCTAGGGCCATGTCCACGTAAAGTCGCGTCGGCGTCAGCAAAATCTCTTTCCAATGGGGCAGGTCGTTTTCAAAGACTTTTCTTAAGAGCGAGTAGCCATTCGAATGAAATCCGCTGCTGGCCAAGCCGAAAATCCGGTCCCCATTTTTTACCTTGTGCGGACCCCATCGTTTTTCCTCGTCCACCACGCCGATCGCAAAACCGGCACAATCAAAATCGTTTCCGTGATAGACGCCCGGCATTTCCGCGGTCTCGCCGCCAACCAAAGCGCAGTCCGCCATCACACACGCCTGCCGTACGCTGGTCAAAAATTCTTTTGCGGCCCCGAGTTCAAGTTTTCCGGTCGCATAGTAATCTAAGAAGAAAAGCGGGCGCCCGCCCGTGCAGATCAAATCATTCACGCACATCGCCACCAAATCTTGGCCAATACCCGAGTAGTCTTGAAACTGCGCTGCCAATTTCACTTTGGTGCCGACACCGTCGGTGCAGCTGACGACACAGGGACTTTTCATTTCCGGGAACTGGAATCGAAACAACGAAGCAAATCCACCCACTCCGTCGACTATTTTGTCGGCATGAGGATTTGGAATTTCAGTTTGGTTTTGAATCCAGTCGACGAAGTCGTCGCCGTTCTTGGTACTGACGCCGGCGGTCTCGTAATTGAGGATAGATTTCACTCGGATACCCCATTTTTGGCCCTTAATTAAACACACGGCATTAGGGGTGTCTAGACCGAAGTGAAAACCCGGTGAAACAAAGGTCCGGAACAAGGGGCGATCGCCCGAAAAACTTGCGTGGATCAACGCCCCCGGGCGATAATTTTTAAATAAGGGGATCCCATGATTCGACGTCGAACGTTAGCCTTACTGCTGGCTTTTTTTGCCATCGCGGGTTCCCCCCAAGCCCATGCTCAACAAGACGGCGAAGATGCCTATGATCCCTTTGCGGATTACAGCGAATTCGACGAGGCTTCGGATGAAGAGTCCGACATCAACTTCTTTCGCCATGGTCGATTTTTTACGATTGGTTTTGCTGGCGGGATGCGCCTTTTTACGGGTCAAATGGCCAAACTCTATCAGTCCAACATCAGCTACGGACTTTTTATGTCCTATTTCTTCGATTTAAGACTGGCTGTACAGTTTGGCTTTTTATCAGGGGATCACTCGCTAACCATCAAACATCCCGCGGAAAAAATTGAAGGCAACGTGTCTTTTACCTTCGTTAATATTGATTTGAAATACTTCCTGAGCACGCAAAACGTGTCTCGGGGTTTGGCCGATCTCAATCCCTATTTTTTTGGTGGAATTTCCCAAACCTACCGGACCATTTCAATTCCGGGGGATTCGACCTTGGGTCGAGATTCCACGATGGGACTCAATTTTGGGGGCGGAATCGAAATTCCGATCGTGCGCAAAAAGTCCTACCTTGGTGTT
Organism: Bdellovibrio sp.; assembly: GCA_043759945.1. GTDB lineage: Bacteria > Bdellovibrionota > Bdellovibrionia > Bdellovibrionales > Bdellovibrionaceae > JAYUPS01. The sequence continues at coordinate 2,080 of JAYUPS010000109.1, read as the reverse complement.
CAAGCAACTTACCGAAATTTTAATTTCAAAGATGAAAACACGAATATTTTTCTGCCCAACGCCGGAATTGATTCAGGCATCAAGCAATCCGGTGATTCGATCGATCTTTTGGGAATTATCGGGATGAGTTTTTAATGTAAAAGTTTAAGTCACCAGATCGATGATTTGCAAAACCAAACCCAAAATAATCAGACCGGGAATTCCGTAACGAATCATCGTGATCCAATGGGGAAACAGGGCCTGACTTTCAATTTTTTCTTGTTCAGCAAAAATCGCTTCCATCTCTTGTTTTTTAAGACCCCTTGAGAACAAAAAGCAAAACATCAGGGCCGCCAAAGGCATCATCCAATTCACCAACAGCGAATCCAGAACCTCGAGGATGGACCGATGCGAAGACGTCTGGCTGATCGCCCCCAGAAGCGCCGGAAAAAAGGAAATTACCAAAACACCCAGACCCGAATACCACGTCGTTGGACGACGCGCTTTTTTTAAGATCATCATGCTGTTGGAGACGATCACTTCTAAAAGTCCCACGCTTGCCCCCAAAGCCGCTAAATAAAGACACAGGAAAAAGGCAAAACCAAAAAATTGCCCGAGCGGCCGCTGCATCAGAAATACGGGCAGGGATTCAAACATTAAACCAGGATCGGTGAGCGGAATATTGCTTGCCGAAAGCGCAATTGGAAAAACCAAAAGCCCGGCCGCGAAAGAAAGAATCGTGTCAATCACGGTGAGCCTAAAACCCACGGTGGGCACGTGGTCTTCGTCGCGAAGGTAAGAGCCAAACGTCGTCATGATTCCAAAACCCACTCCCAAGGTAAACAGCACATGACCAATGGCATGAATGAGCGAAGAAAGACTAAGTTCTGCAAAATTCGGATAAAAAAGAAATCGCAAAGCGCTGGGGCTGCTCGGTAGACTTAAGCTTTGATAAGCCAGGAACACCAGAAGCACGGAAAAAAGCGGCATTAATGCGCCCACGCTGCGCTCGATCCCCTCTTGGACACCCCGGCCGACCACGATCATACAAAAAATTAGATGAACGCTCGTTAGTCCCATCTGCAGGAACCCGTTCGAAGTCACTTGTTGCAGCGAAATCTCAGAGCCCGAAACCTGCGGAATTAAGATCTCTTTAAAAAACTGCACCATGAAATACAAAACCCAACCTGAAATCACGGCGTAATAAGAAAGCAGAACCAAAGTCAGGAGTAGACAAAGCTTACCGACATAAGACCATTTGGTTTTCTGTCCCATAATATCCAAATTTTTTGTCGCCGCAATAATCGAAGCTTTTTTGATTTTTCCTAAAGACAATTCACCGATCATTAAAGGCATTCCCAAAATTAAAGCCACAAACACGTACAGAAGAACAAAGGCCCCTCCACCGTTTTCGCCCACCACGTAGGGAAAACGCCAAAGATTTCCCAGACCGCAGGCCGTCCCCATGGCCGCCAGGTAAATCCCGAATCTGGTTTTCCAATTGTGGTGAACTCTCACTTTGCTTTGTCTCGGCTCTTCATGACGAAAATTCGAATCGGAATGCCCTGCAGATCAAAACGCTCTTTCATGTTGTTCGTAATAAAACGTCGGTAACTGTTGTCGACCCCGTCCGGATGATTTGCAAACGCGATAAACGCCGGAGGAACCTGATTTGTTTGGGTCAAATAGTAAAATTTGACATTGTTGTTTCCCCAAACCGGCGCCGGAGCTTTTCGGATCGTATCAAAAAAGAAGTCATTTAAGTCTCTGGTCGGAATTTTCATGCTCAGTTTCGAGTCCATCCACTCGATCTTATCTAAAAGATCTCGCAAACCCCGTCCAGTCTTGGCGCTGATCGTGACGTTGGGCACATCGGTGAAAAAGTGAAACTGTCTTTGAATTTGATCGTGGATTGTTTTTTTAAATTCCGGAATTTCTTTTTCGGCGATGTCGACCTTGTTAGCCACTAAAATGACGCCCTTGTGGTCTTCAAGAATGGTTTGCAAAATTCGCGCGTCCTGATCCGTGGGGCCGATCATTCCGTCGATCATCAAAAGAACCAAATCGGCTTTCCGGATCGAATCTTGGGATTTAAAGGCCG
>JAYUPS010000108.1:0-4455 GCA_043759945.1 Bdellovibrio sp. | reverse complement strand
AAAAAAATTGGAGACTTCTTGCTCAATGAAAATCGGTGGTAGCATTTGGAAGCCAACCTTTGAAATGCTGGGAAATGCCTGGAAATACTCTCTCGGTTCGTTTGCGGCGGGGACTTCTGGTTTTGTTTGTTTTCAAGTACTTGATGCGACTGAATATCTGACTGGAACTTGGTGGGGACATCACTTTTCTTCGAGATAAAATGGCGGAGAGCGAGGGATTCGAACCCTCGAAGCCCGCGAGGGCTTGCCAGTTTTCAAGACTGGTGTATTCAACCGCTCTACCAGCTCTCCGTCGATGGTTTTATGCATTTTAGAGAGTGGTTTCAAGGACTCATAAAGATTGTGACACAGTCCGCATTCAAGGAGAATATGCCTGAAAATTAGCCTTTGATGACTTCCATTCCATTCATGTACTTGATCAGAACTTTCGGAACTTCCACCATGCCGTCTTCTTGCTGATAGTTTTCAAGAATTGCGATCAAAGTTCGTCCCACAGCCAGACCCGATCCGTTCAAGGTATGCACGAACTGCGGCTTTCCACCCTTGGCTTTGAATCGAATGTTGGCCCGACGAGCTTGGAAATCTTCAAAGTTGGAGCACGAGCTGATCTCTCGGTAAGTTTGTGTGCCGGCCATCCAGGCTTCGATGTCATAGGTCTTTGCCGACCCAAAACCAATATCCCCCGAACACAAAAGCATTCGTTTGAACGGAATTTCAAGCTCGATCAGACATTGTTCCGCGTGAGCCGTGAGCTGTTCGTGGGCTTCGTAAGATTTTTCTGGATGACAGAAAGTCATCAGCTCGACTTTGTGGAACTGATGCTGCCGAATTAAGCCCGTCGTGTCGCGCCCGGCAGATCCGGCCTCGCTCCGAAAACATGGTGAAAAGGCGCAAAACGATTGCGGCAGCTGAGCCTCATCTAAAACTTCGTCGCGGTAATAATTTGTCACGGTCACTTCCGAGGTCGGAATCAGATAATAGTCTGTGCCCTTGAGGGCAAAGACATCTTCGGTAAATTTGGGGAACTGGCCCGTCCCGACAAAACTTGCGCTGTTTGCAACGTAGGGCGGAATCATTTCGGTGTATCCGTGCTTGGTCGAATGAAGATCCATAAAAAATTGAGACAGGGCTCGCTCCAACCGTGCAGCTCCGCCTTTTAGAAAAGTGAATCGTGCGCCCGTTACTTTGGTGGCACGTTCAAAATCCAAAATTCCCAGTTTTTCGCCAATCTCCCAATGCTCTTTGGCTTTAAAACCAAATTTGGACGGCTCACCAACTTTTTTTATTTCTTGGTTTTGCTCGGCCGAAGTTCCCACGGGAACAGAATCATGAAGCTTGTTTGGCAAAGTCAGTGCAAATTCAGAAAGTTTTGCTATCGCAGCCTCGGACTCTGCTGCTAACTTCTTTTGTTCTGAGCTTAGTTGACTTAAACTAGCCAAGAGCTCGGTAACGTCAGCGCCTTGTTTTTTCTTTTTTGGAATTTCCTCACTTAATCTTATTAGCTCTGCTCTTGCCCCTTCAGATTTTACAAGGCTGTGCTTACGCAACAGATTCATTTTATATAGAATCTCTAATGAGGAACCGTCTGCCCCTCTATCGTTTAGATTTTTAGAATACTTTCTCGTAAATTCGTTTGCGGGTTCTTTATCTTGGGTGAAATCTAGCTGCTTTATATCAATCACGAATCTATCCCTTCAGCTATGGTGCCATCAGGATATACATTTTGAGGGCCAGTCCGACAAGCACGCAAATCAAATCAAAGACCATGACATTCACAATTGACGCTGATTTCAAAAGCCGGAGCACAAGTCCCATCGTCAAAACCAACACAAAAAGAAATGCGATCAGGCCGTACTTCATGACCTCTTGTCCGATCAGAGCCATGGTCAATCCGAGAGCCAGTGCCGAAATAAATTTAAAGGTCCAAGTGAGCCATTTCATAAACAGCCTTTAGGTTATCATGGGGCACCCCTCACTTGCCAAGCGAGTTGATGCGATTTTCGACTTCGTTTTTGTCCGGAGCATTCGGGCTTAAGGTAAGATACTTATTGTAAGCCGCGGCAGCTGCGGGCAGATCGCCCTTCACTTCAAAAATACTTCCTTGTTCGCGGTAAATTTCAGCACTTCCAGATTCCATCGTGAGAGCAATATCAAGACTGGCTTGCGCCCCATCTAAGTTCGCACTTTGTCGCTGGCACCGCGCGAGCTGAATGTACAAATCGGCTTTCTGTTTTTTCGAATCCCGCAGTCCCACCGCCATTTGAAATTGTTCCGCACAAGCCTTGAAGTTTTCGGACTTTGCTTGAATCTGTCCCGCCAAAATATAACCATCGGCAGTTCGAGGGTGGTATTCGATTTCAGATTTCGCCCAATCCAGGGCTTCTTTGTAATCTCCCATCCCGTAATAGGCCCGGCCCAAGTAGTAACGAATCATGGGCTTATTTTCATTAATATTCAGGGCTTTTCTAAACGGAGTTATCGACTCTTGAAAACGATTTCCCTCCAGGTAAATGGAACCAATGCGCACAAAGGGTTCGGGATCACTCGGATCATAGTAGGCCGCATCGAAATAGGATTTTAAGGCTTTTGTGATTTCACCGTTAAAATAATAACACTGGGCAAGCCCCATATGCGCTTCTTTGGTGTCGGGCTTCCACTCGACCACGCCTTTGTAATGGTTGATGGCAACTTGGTAGCGCTCCGTTTTTCGGTAAAGCTCTGCGATCGCCAAGGGATATTCGACATTTCTAGAAAACTGGGTTTTTAACTCGTTCAAATAACTAATTGCCGAGTCGAGTCCTTTGAAGGGTGCCAGGGCCTGCGCGTAACTGACGTGGGCTTCGACGTTCGCGCGATCCAATTCCAGTGCGCGGGCCGCAAAACTAAGAGATTTTTGCAAATTTTCGCTGTTATTAATTGCGGTCCCCAATTGGTAATGTGCTTTGGAGAGTAAAATTAAAGTCTCGATGTCATTTTCGTAGCCCTTGACCGCGCGATCCAAAAAGCTAATCGATTCTTTCAACCGATTTTGCCTTAGGGAAACCAGTCCATACCCGCGAAGAATTTCGTACTGGTTTGGAAATTTCCTAGAAGCATCGTTGAGTATTGCTTCCGAGTTCCTAAAATCAAATCGCTCCGAGTAATAATCTGCTAAAAGTAAGTAGGCTGTCGTGAGCTTTTGATCGGCGTTGATTGCTTTTTTTAACCAAACAATGGCCTCGGTCGGACGATTCAACACTTTCAAACACTTCGCCGCTTTCATCGCGGCTGGTCCGTTCGAGGGATCGGCATCAAAAGCCGCTTTGTAAATACCTTGGGCCACAACGCAGTCACCTTCGCGGGCGTGCTGGTCCCCCTCAAATACGAGAGTGTTATTCTTATAGGCGCTCTTGCTGAGCTTGGCATTTCCACCCAGCTCCAAAACCAAACTTCGAATCTGCTGATCTCCGGGATTTAGCGCGTAAGCTTTCTCTGCGTGACCTAAAGCCGTGGCGGTTTCGCGTTTGTCGTTAAATATTTTTGCCAGCACCGTGTGGGCGCGAGCTTCAAGTTGTCGAGAGACGATGCCTTTGGAACCCAATGCTCCTGAAATGTAATTCAAAGCTTTGTCACTTTGCCGAAACTGCAGATAGTTCATAATTCCGTATTCGATCAATGAGGGTTTATGGTTCGGGTTTACCCGAAGAGTATTTTCAAAGGCCGTAGCCGCTTTCTGAGCTTGGCCCGCCTGCAATAAAAATTTTGCCTGCAGGAAGTACATTTTCACCCACTGGGGCGTGTATTTCTGAATATTTTCGACGTAAAGCGCGGCTTGGAAGGGATCGCTTCGAACCAAGACATCGTCTTTTGCTAACGTCAAAAGCTCGGCGCGAAAAGACATAATGACCGGATCTGATGAAAAGCGATAAGTCATCTGGCCTTGTTCTTCAAGGATCTCGAGCTGCGCTTGGCGCTCACCATCTGCTCGCTCCAAATAGTAGTCGACCATTCCGCGAGCCTCGGTAATTTTACCTTGATTGAGCATGCGGGAAATTTCGCAGTAGGCTCCGAACTGACCTGCGGGATCCAGGGCCTTGGTGTTTTTCGAAAGCATATTGACGGCATCCGTATCGGATTTGCCCTGCTGAACATGCGGCCACAGTTCCCGGTAAACCAGACATAAATATCCGCGGGCCGGCAGAAACTGCGGCGAACCCTCGATCAAAGAAACCAGTTGGGTTTGCGCCCGTAGATAGCCCTCGACGGTATCAAGCCAGTAATAAGAACGAGCCGTTTTAAACAAAGCCCACGCTGTTTTTTTATCAATCGTCTCTTTACCCACCGTACCCACGCGCGGTGCGATCAAAGAGATTTGATCGCGACTGGTCGATTGATCGATAAAAAGTGCAACCACCACCAGGACGACGGCCAAAGCCACCAGCAGAAGTGGTCCCTTGGATTTTTTAAGTTTCCGGC
>JAYUPS010000107.1:0-4489 GCA_043759945.1 Bdellovibrio sp. | reverse complement strand
GAAGAGCTGCGATTGGTGGCCGGAATGACCGATGAACTTTACGGCATGCTCGAAAGGCGCGTGACGGTTTACGGCGCAAAATCCATTAATCCCAACACCGCCACCGCCGAAGTTTTGCAAAGTATCCATGCCTCGATCACTTCTGAAATTGCAACGGCCGTAATTTCGAGGCGGCAAGATTTGCAAGGCGGCGGACCCTTTCGCTCGCCCGAAGATTTTTGGCAATTTATTTCCAGCAAAGGCGCCCGCGTCGAACCAGAAGTTCAAGCGAACACGCCGATTTTGACAGATTCAACTTTTAACTTTCGCATCAAGAGCGTGGGGAATTTTGGAAATTCCGTCAAAGAGATTGATGCGGTGGTTTTTGATGTTCCCAATTCGGCCCGGGCCGTTGCCGAACTCTTAAGAAAAGAAGCTCCGCTCTTACCCGGAGGCACGCCCGCCCTCGCACCCTCGACCACATCCCAGACGTCGGCCCAGGCGGGTCAATCTGCTACCAAAGGCCCCCCCCGCATCGTATACTGGTTCGAGCGATGAAATCGATTGGCATAGACATTGGGTCCAGCAGTATCAAAGTGGTCGAGGCCGTTGCCGGAAGCAAGGGCGTGCAGCTTATTTCGGCGCGCGAATTTCCGATCGGCAACAATCCCTCGATCGACGTTGATTTAGAAATTCTAGATATCCTGAAGGGCATTGCCCTCGAAAACGATCCCCGAAAAACCAGATTTATTTTGGGCCTTAAGCAAGACTTTGTGAGTGCGCGCTTTAAAGTTTTTCCCTTTAATGATCGGCTCAAGATTTTAAAAAGTTTGCCGTTTGAGTTGGACGAGGAATTTCCCTTTTCCACCGAAACTGCAATTTACGAAGCCCGTATCGGAAAACATGTGGGCCCAGTGGCCGAAGTTTTAGCCATGGCCGCCCCGAAAGTGCGCATCGCGCAGTTCTTAAGACAAATCTCCGACACCGGAATCGAAGTGACCATTTTGACCGCCGAGGGCTTGGCCCTGGCCAACTGTTTTCAAAAGTGGTGGGATCCGGTTCCGAGCGTGCCGGCGTTGCCGGTGGAATTAGAAGACAATCCCCCCGTCCGACGCCTGACCGTGCGCGCCCACTTGGGACATTTGCACACGGTGGTTGTGGCTTTTGACGGCGAAGAATTGGTGGGCGTTCGTTCGGTTCTTTGGGGTTCCAAACAAGTCGCCGAAGCCATTGCCCGCCGCTACGAAATTCCCTATGTGGAAGCTATCAAAGAGATGAAGTCCAAAGCTTTCATCCTGACGAATAAAGCCGAGTCCTCTTATGATCAAATTCTTTTTTCAGACACGATCGCAGCCCAGGTGGCCGAGCTCGGCAAAGAACTGCGGATTTCGCTCTTGGAATTGCAGACAGGACTGGGCGGAGAAGTCGACCAGATTGAAATCTCGGGCGGCTTTAGCCAAGCTCTCAATGTGAATGCGTATTTGACTCAAGTTTTGGAAATTCCGGTCAATCGCAGTCATGCCTTTGGAAGCTTTCAGACCCAGTTTGAAAAACGCCCGTCTCAAGAGGCCGTGATGGGTGTTGCGATGGGTCTGGCGATGGAGGGGCTGCGCAAACCTCGCAATGCCCCTGTCCAATTTTTGCGCGGGGATTTCGCAAAGCAGAGCGACAACTTGAAAGAAAAACTTCAGACGTGGGGACCCACGCTGAAATTCTTGGGAATTTTCTGGGTTTTGTTTTTCAGCTATGCTTACTTGCGTGATGATTTTTCCCTCCAGCTGGTCGATTCCGCAACCGAAACTTTAAAAAAACAGGCCAAGTCTGTCGCCAGGCTGGGGCCCAAACAAGCAACGGAAGCCGGAGTAAAAACTTTTATTCGCAATCAACGCAAAGTAATCGAGGAGCAAAAAGATCTCGCGCAGGTTCTGCAGATGAACAACGCGTTTGAGCTCTTGAAAAAATTAAGCGCGGCCGCTCCCGGTCGAGCCTCGGTAAATCTGCAGGTTAAAAAATTCCAGGTGGTCGACAACCGAGTTTCGATAAATGGAATTTTGCCGGCGGCCGCTTTTCTGAGAAATGTGGAGAGCGCGTTTCAAAGTGTGGCCTCGGGCAAAATTCGCAGTTCGGTGGGAGCCTCGGCGCCGGGCTCTTCCGCAGTTTCTTTTTCGATGGAATTTGAAATGAGTCGCGGCTTGGGCAATATTCAGTAGTTGATTCAGTAAAGGTTGCAGAATGAATTTCGAAGATTTGAAAGAAAGTTTAAAAAATCAATGGGATCAGCTCCTGGGAAGAATCCAAGAGAATCCCAGTTACGTTTCTTTAAAAGATCGCTTCGACAGTTTGGCGCCTCAATCCCAAAAATTAGTTCAATTGTCCGCACTCGCACTGGGGCTCATCACGCTTCTGTGGATACCCTACTCGACCTACACGGTATCTCAGGAAAACGTCGTGGCCTTTGAAGAAAAGCGAAATTTGATTCGCGATTTACTGCGCGTCAGTAAAGAAGTTTCCGAAACTTCATTAAGCATCACGCCGCCTTCGGACGCCGAAGCTCGCAACCGCATTGAATCGGCCTTAAGTTCCGCCGGAGTTTTACCAGAACAAAAAGCCGGCATAAATCCGGTTCCGCTCGCAGGCAATTTAATTAAAAACTCGGTGGTTGAAACGGTGCTGGAAAGCCGCGTGTCGCAGCTTAATCTTACCCAAGCGCTCAATGTGGGTCTGTCGCTGGCGCGCATTCAAGGGACCAAACTGAAAGATCTGATAATGGAGCCCAACGCCAAAGACGCGCGCTATTTCGACGTGGCTTACAAGTTGGTGGTCTTTAAAAATTACGGCGTGCAGAACGCCGGTTTTGACGAGGCCGACGGACCACCACCTCCGCCGCCTCCCCCGCCGCCTCCGGGTGGAAATCGGAGCGGTGCCGGTCGTCCAAAATCACGAGGAGAAAACTAATTGTTGGAAGCATTCAAAAAACTTTTGGCTTTGGTTTGGGAACAAAAATGGAAAGGGGTGATCATTCTAACTTTGATCCCCGTTTTTGCTTTGTTTTTATTTCCGGTTGATGACCTGAGTGATATGATCACCACTCAGGTCGCGCAACAGACGCGCAATCAGGTTTACGTTCAGTTTGATAAAATAGAGTTGGGTTTTTTGCCGCTCTCGGTGCGCTTAGAAAAATTGTCTCTGGATTTGCCGGGACTTCCCACGTTGAACGTGAACGAAGTTCAAGTTTCTCCCTCGCTCATCAATTTGCTTTTGCAAAAACCTGCAGGCTCTGTCACCGCCGAAGGTTTGTTTCGCGGCAAAGCGGAATTTTCGATGAGCCCCGGCCGGAAACTTGAGGGCGGATCCCAGACTCAAGATTTGGAGTTTGATGCCAAAAATATTCAGCTGAGTGACCTGCGCCAATTCTTAAAACTTCCGGTCGCCCTTCGCGGACGGGTCGATATTAAGCTCAAAGGCTATGCCGATCTTAGCTTCACCGCACCGCCGGACATCAACATCGAATTGCAAAGCTCCGAACTGGAATTAAACTCGAGCACTGTCAACACGGTGATGGGCCCCTTGAATCTTCCAGATGTAAAACTCAACCGTTTGAATTTTAAAGGCCGTCTTTCCAACAATCAGTTGCTCGTTGAAGATACGGTGATCGGTCGCGAAACCGACGAGATCAACGGCAATGTAAATGGCCAACTGGGTCTTGAAATTAAGCCCATGCAGGGAGGAATAGTTCCCCTGATTGGCGCCTACAATTACAAGATTGATCTTAAGATTCAAAAAAGTCTCGAAGATCGCGCGCGTTTGTTCTTAATGATGGTGGAAACTCACAAACGTCCCGAGGGTGTGGATTCCCGCTATCGCTTCACCCTGACCGGCGATGCCCGCAACGGGTCTTTCAACATTAACGCTTTGCAATAGTCCGAGCACCGACCCGGCAATAACCTTTGCTGTCCTGCATTTCAGTAGCCGAACCTCGTTTAATTCTTGATGCTCTTTAAAATTCAAACCTAGAGTACGAATCTCAAAGGGTGAAACATAAAAGACTCGCTCGAATTAAAATCAAGACTCGAGCGGGCGGAAGGAGAAATCATGTCAGGAGTAAACAAGGTCATTTTAGTCGGACGTTTGGGAGCAGATCCCGAAGTAAAATCCGTCGGCCAAAGCCAATCGGTCGCTCGTCTGTCGCTGGCCACCAGCGAATCTTGGATGGGTAAAGATGGCCAAAAACAAGAGCGCACCGAATGGCATCGCATCGTTGTTTGGGGCAAACAAGCCGAGAACTGCGGCAAACATTTGGCCAAAGGGCGCCAAATTTACGTGGAAGGCCGCTTGCAAACGCGCTCGTGGGAAGATCAACAGGGTCAAAAACGTTACACGACGGAAATTGTCGCCAACACGGTTCAATTTTTGGGCAGTGGCAATGCAGAACGTGGCGCTGGCGCGACCAGCAGTGGTGGTGATGGCTACGCGGGCAATCAAGATTTTGGTCCAGAGCCAAGTTTTGGTG
>JAYUPS010000106.1:0-41640 GCA_043759945.1 Bdellovibrio sp. | reverse complement strand
TGTCGGTGGTGCCCGAAAAGTAGGGAAAAAGAAAATCAATACCATTGATGCGAGCTTCTCGCGAAAGTGCACGCAGAGACTCTTCAAATTCAATCTTTTCAACAGGTCGATCGATCGTCGCTGATCGGAACTTTTCAAGAACATCTTCAATGGGAATTTGGTTCCATAAAAACTCTGTGCACGGAATCAGATTAAAAGCGTCGGCATCCTGCAAAGATCGCTGATTGGACGGATCGAAAAACCGCAGCGACTCGATGCTGTCGCCGAAGAGCTCCATTCGCACGGGGTTTTCGTGAGCGGGCGAAAAGATATCGAGAATTCCCCCGCGCACCGAGAACTGCCCGAGATCTTCCACCAATGGCGAGGGTTGGTAACCCATTTGCACGAGCAGCTCGGTCAAAACTTCGGGGACAACGCCGTTTTTTTGAAATGTAAAACAATGCTTCGAAAACGCAGAATAAGTGAGAGTCTTTTGCAAGACCGAATCAACGGTGGCGACAAAAACTTGATTCGGTTTGGGGCTTTGGGCATGCCATAGAAATCGGCATCGGCCGGCGATATTTTCGTGGCGGGGAGACAATCCTGAATAAGGGGAAACATCAAAAGCCGGAAGCAGGCAAACTTCTCTTGCGGGTTCAAAAAACATCAAATTTTGAACAAACTTTTGAGCTTCTGCTTCTGTGCTAAGCACAACCAGGTGCGGCAGCGCCGACAACTCATTGGAGTCTGCTTGTGAAATAAGCAACGCCAACGCTGAAGTGGAAACCGTCCCCGAGATATCAATCCGAGTATGGCCCAACTTTCGAAATCGTTCGATCTGATTTTCTAAGTGCGTGGACAGCTTTTCGGGAAGCACGGGCCGGATCATAATTCCTTTGAATTCGACAAGTCACCCGGTATATTTTGAAGAACGTTTTTTCCCGGTTTCTTCCAGCGAGGTACCTGTGCCCTTAGGCGGAGTCATTTTTCTTACGGTGTTTGTTGCACTCTTCGGATGTTTTTTGCTTTGGCTTGCTTCGAAACTCGGTTCCAGCGCACCCGCGGATCCGGTGAAATACGAATCCTACGAGTGCGGGATTCCCGCTCAGCAGAAAAAAGACACGAAAATCTCGGTGAAGTTTTATCTTACCGCCATCTTGTTTATCATCTTCGACATTGAAATTATTTTCATGTACCCCTGGGCCGTTACCTACCGAGACTTTATTTCGTCGGGCTCTGGTTTGTATTCGCTTTTGGCGATGGGCGTATTTATCGGGATATTTATTTTTGGATTGTTCTGGGAAATTAAATCTAAAGCGCTCGAGTGGGATTGATTCATGGGAAATGATGTTTTTGAGATAACTGTTAATACGATAAAATTACTTGTGATCTTTATACTCATGGTTCAGCTGGTGCCCATTTTAGTTTGGGCAGAGCGCCGGGGATCAGCCTTTATTCAAAATCGATTTGGTCCCAATCGCGTGGGTCCGTTGGGCCTGACGCAACTTTTGGCCGATGCCGTGAAGTTTTTATTCAAAGAAGAATTTTTTCCGAAGAACGGCGTTAAGCTATTGTATTACGCGGCTCCCGTCAGCGCGCTCATTCCCGCAACACTTGCTTTCATGGCAATACCCATCGGAAGTCCCATTAACATTCAGGCTTTTGAAGCTTGGGGCAGCAACTGGGGTCCCTACACCTTTGCTCTCCAAGGATTTACGACCGAAGTCGCAATTGTTTATATTTTGGGCGTGTCTTCACTCGCGGCGTACACGATTTTAATGGCCGGCTGGGGCTCGGGTAACAAATACGCGCTGCTGGGAGCACTTCGCGCCAGCGCCCAAACGATATCTTATGAGCTTGCGCTGGGCCTTTCCATTGTGGGCTTAATTCTTTTTTATGGAACTTTGAACTTGAATGACATTGTGACGGCTCAGCAGGGACCACTCACGTTTGCCATGTTCGGCTATCAAATGACGTTTTGGTATTTGCCCAATTGGGGAATTTTCTATCAACCCCTGGGCGCCATTTTGTTTTTCGCCGCTACTTTTGCCGAATCCAATCGATTGCCCTTCGATTTGGCCGAAGGCGAAGCGGAGCTTGTTGCGGGATTCCATGTCGAGTACGGCGGCTTCAAAATGCTTCTGTTCTTCATCGGCGAGTATGGTCATATGATGGTGGCCTCGGGCCTAATGGCGACTTTCTTTTTCGGTGGCTATCAGCTTCCAGGAATTGCTCCCGAAGCTGTTTATCAATTCATTAATGGCTTTTTAAATTCTCCGTCCACCGCAAGTATTTTAACCGGACTTTTTCATCACTTGGTGTTTATGGCTAAGTTCGTCATCTTTCTTTGGATTTTTATCCAGGTGCGATGGACCTTGCCGAGATTTCGGTACGATCAACTGATGGATCTGGGATGGAAAACGATGCTTCCTTGGGCGTTATTCAACACGATTTTAACGGCCATTGTCGTTTTAGTAGTTCAATAAGAGAAAGGTTTTTACTGTGACAACCGATGCGTTCATATTTTGGCTTTTGGCCATCGTTACACTGGCTTCGGCATTGACCGTTATCACGATTCCGAATCCCGTTTTTTCGGCACTTGCGCTCGTGATGACCATGGTTTGTGTGGCCGCATTGTTTGTGACTTTGGGAGCTTACTTCTTGGCCGGAGTTCAATTGATTGTTTACGCCGGTGCCGTCATGGTGCTTTTCGTTATGGTCTTAATGCTTTTCGATCTGAAGCAAGAGGGGAAACCTTTCTCCCGTGGACTTATCAGCGGCGGCCTAAAAGTCGCCGTAGTTGGGATGTTTGCGGGCCTGATGGTGGGCGGAATTGTCCTGACAGTGGGCGCAAGCAGCTACACCCAGGAAAAAGTATTGGTGAATGCGAAAGCCACCAAAAACATTGGACAACTTCTGATCACTCAGTATCTTTTTGGATTTGAGGCCCTGGGTGTTTTGCTCTTAATCGTTGCGGTCGGAGCCGTGGCTCTTTCCAGAAGTAAAGGTGGAACCCATGCCCGACATTAATGCCTTCATTGAACCAAGCCTAATGCATTATTTAATCCTGTCCGCGCTCTTATTTGCCTGCGGAATGGCCGGTATTTTTCTTCGCCGTAATGTCATTGTAATGATGATGTCGATTGAACTGATGCTGAACGCAGTGAATATTAGTTTCGTTGCGTTTTCGTACTACATGGGACTACTCGAGGCCCAGGTCATGGTTTTCTTTGTCATGACAATCGCCGCAGCCGAAGCCGCAGTCGGACTGGCTTTAGTGGTCGCGATTTTCAAGCGGTTCAACGAAGTTAACATTCGCTACTTTGAGCAACTGAAGGGTTAAGTATGAACGCGGAAATCCTGATAGCAACTTTGATTTTGGCCCCCCTTGTTGGATTTTTCATCAATGGACTGCAGTACAAAAAACTTTCAGCAAATGTTTCGGGCGGAATCGCCACGGCCGCTGCGGCAGTTTCTTTTGTTTGTTCGGTTTTGCTTTTTTTCCAAATGCTCGGACTTCCGAAAGAGGAAGGCCAGCGCCTGGTTGCCCATTTCTTTGATTGGTTGTCTGTCGGTGATTTAACGATCAAAGCTGCTTTTGTTGTTGATCCGATCAGCGGGATTATGATTTTGGTTGTGACCGGAGTGGGATCTTTAATACATCTGTTTTCGATCGGCTACATGCACCATGATCAGGGAGCCGCAAAGTACTTTGCCTATTTGAATCTGTTTTTATTCAACATGCTCTTGCTCGTTTTGGGCGATAATTTGCCAGTCATGTTCGTCGGCTGGGAAGGCGTCGGTCTTTGCTCTTATTTGTTGATTGGATTCTGGTTTACCGACGAACAAAAAGCGGCCGCCGGCATGAAGGCCTTTGTTACAAATCGGATCGGGGACGCGGCATTTTTAATCGGTTTGTTTATTTTGTTTCTTAATTTCGGGACCATGGGATTTCAAGAACTTAATGGCGCAGCTCAAGCGATGGGAGAGGTTCCCGCCGGCTGGTTGAATCCAGTGACTTTAGGAACGTTATTTTTATTTATTGGAGCCACCGGAAAATCGGCCCAAATTCCTTTGTATGTTTGGCTCCCCGATGCGATGGCGGGTCCAACTCCGGTTTCAGCGTTGATTCATGCGGCGACGATGGTGACGGCCGGGGTTTACATGATCGTTCGACTGAATGGCCTGTTTATTATGGCGCCAAACACGATGATGGTCATCGCGGTGATTGGTGCAATGACGGCTTTGGTGGGCGCAACAATTGGATTAACCCAATTTGATATCAAAAAGGTCCTGGCTTACTCGACCGTTTCGCAACTGGGCTATATGTTCCTGGCCTGTGGCGTGGGAGCTTTTGGCGCGGCCTTGTTTCACTTGATGACTCACGCATTTTTTAAAGCCCTGATGTTTTTGGGATCAGGAAGCGTCATTCATGGGATGCACGAAGAACAAGACATCCGAAAAATGGGCGGGCTTAAAAAGTACATGCCCATTACCCATTTTACTTTTCTGCTCGGCTGGCTTGCAATTATCGGGTTGCCACCGTTTGCGGGATTCTTTTCCAAAGATGAAATATTGTGGCTTAGTTTTCAAAGTCCATTGGGCCATCCTGCTTTATGGCTGGTCGGGGCCGTGACAGCCGCGCTCACCGCGTTTTACATGACCCGGTTGATGGCCCTGACATTTTGGGGACCAAGCCGGGTCGATAAAAGCGTTCATCCGCACGAGTCCTCGTGGATTATGCTTTTTCCGCTTTGCGTGTTGGCATTCTTGTCGGTTGTTGGCGGATGGATCGGAATCCCACATATCTTGGGCGAACTCATTCCAGGTCACCCCGGAAATTTTTTAGAACACTACCTTCAGAAGGTCATTGTACCCATTCCAAATCTTGCGCCGGCCGATCACAGCATCGAACTGGCATTGATGGGTTTAAGCGTGCTGTTGGCGGCGGTTTCTGCCGGTGTGGCCTATCACTTTTATATTCGGTCTCCCCAGACTCCGGTCAAGATTGCGGACAAACTGGGCCCCGTCTATCGAACAGTTTATAACAAATATTACGTGGATGAGGGCTACTTCGCGGCCATTATTAATCCGATGGTTGCCGGTTCAAAGCGTCTTTGGCTTTATGTGGATGTTAATTTCATCGACAAAACAACCTACGTTTTAGCGGACTTAATCAAGGGCGGCGGAAGTTTCGTGCGATCTGTGCAAAATGGAAATCTGCAGCAATATGCATTGTACATCGGTCTCGGTCTGGTGACGGCTCTCACTGTGATTCTGACTAAAGGGTAACGAGGAAGTATATGATTTTATCCGCCATTGTTTTGTTGCCACTGTTATTTGCGCTCCTGTTGGGACTTTGGCCCTCAGAGAAGCCAATTCGAACGATGGCACTCGTATTTTCAATCCTTGAGTTGATCTTGAGCCTGGTTATGTTGGGTTTATTTGATTCCAATCTTGCAGGATTGCAGATGGTTGAGAAATACGTTTGGATTGGTCGATTTGGGATCAATTACTTTTTGGGTGTTGATGGAATCTCGCTTTGGTTGGTGTTGCTAACGACCATTTTAAATCCGATCGTCATTTTGGGATCCTGGAATTCTATCGATAAAAAAATTAGGGGTTTTCACGCATGTCTTTTCATCCTGCAAACGGCGATGCTTGGAACTTTCCTGGCAATCGATGCTGTTTTCTTCTACCTGTTTTGGGAGCTTTCGCTCGTACCGATGTATTTCATGATCGGTATCTGGGGCGGAGCCCGACGCATTTACGCGACAATTAAGTTTTTCATATTCACCATGCTTGGTTCTATCTTGATGCTCGTTGCGATTATCTATTTAATGCACGAGACCGGTGACCAGCTCGGAACGGTGAGTGCCAGCCTGCTTGATTTTTACCGCGTTAAAACGCCTTTTGTGATCGGGCAATTTTCAAGCACTCAGAGCCTGCTTTTTTGGGCGTTTTCAGCGGCCTTTGCGATCAAGGTCCCGATGTTCCCGTTTCACACCTGGTTGCCAGATGCCCACGTGGAAGCTCCAACGCCAGGTTCCGTTCTGCTTGCCGGGGTTATGCTTAAGATGGGAACTTTTGGATTTATCCGTTGGGTAATTCCTTTGTTTCCAGAGGCCGTTGAAGCCTACGCGATGGTCTTTTTAGTCCTTGGGGTTGTTGGGATTATTTACGGTTCACTGGTCGCCATGGTTCAGACGGATATTAAAAAATTGGTGGCCTACTCTTCGGTCGCGCATATGGGTTACGTGGTTCTGGGGCTCTTTGCATTGAACGAGCAGGGCCTGACGGGCTCACTGTATCAAATGCTGAATCACGGTGTCAGCACGGGCGCGCTCTTTCTGTTGGTTGGAATGATCTACGAGCGAACCCATTCTCGGGAAATCTCAAAATACGGTGGGTTAGCTGGGGTTATGCCATTTTTTACCATCGCGTTTTTTATTGTCACGATGTCATCTATTGCGGTGCCGATGACGAACGGATTCATTGGAGAATTTTTGATTTTGCTGGGAACTTATCGCACCAACGTTTGGGTGGGTGGTTTGGCCGTAAGTGGTGTTATTTTAGGAGCCGTCTATATGCTGTGGATGTTTAAAAGAGTTTTCTTTGGACCCAAAGGCGAGCTTGTTGGCGATGAAAAACATCCCTTGCAGGATCTTTCCCTGCGAGAAATCCTGGTGATGGCGCCGCTTGTGATTTTGGTTTTCTGGATGGGACTACTGCCGAATTATTTTCTTAATTTCTCAAAAGCCAGTCTGCAAAACTTGAATAACAACCGCACCAACTATCAGTTGGAGATTCACCAATGAACATCAATCTCTCGTTAGCTGACATTCTTGCTGTAAGCCCACTGATCGTGCTTTTTTTAGCAAGCCTCATTCCGATCACCCACAAAGTTTTAATTCGAAATGTCGAGCCCAATCCCACGGCCATTCTTTGGGAAGGGATTTCTGGAATGTTGGCTGCGGCCATCATGGTCTTAACGGTTTATCTGCTGGTTTCTGATCAACCGAACAACACGGCGTTTTCGGGTGCTCTAATTATGGACGGAAAAACAATCGTCGTGAGCATTCTGAGTCTACTGCTTGGCTGTGTTTCATTGATGCTCATGTACGACAACCCCGCGACCAAAGGGGACCAGTTCGCCGAGCTTACTTTTTTGACGTTAAGTTCGGTTTTTGGAATGTTGATCATGGCGGCCGCAAACGACCTGTTGGTTTTATTCATCGGCTTAGAGACAATGTCGCTCAGTCTTTATCTGATGATCGCGATGTCCCATGAACAGCGTCTCTCAAAAGAGGCCGCTCTAAAATACTTTGTGTTGGGTGGTTTGGCGTCGGCAATTTTGCTGTACGGAATTTCATTTATTTTTGGATCGATGGGAACAACTTCGATTCCACTTATCGTTGCAGAAACCGCGACCGTGATTCAAACCAATCGATTGTACCTGTTTGGTTTGACCTTGGCGATTATCGGATTTTGTTTCAAGGTCTCAATCGTACCATTTCACGCATGGACCCCCGATGTTTACCAGGGAGCCCCAACACCGATTTCGGCATTTATGGCCACGGCGGTAAAAGCGGCTTCGTTCATTGCGTTCTTAAGAATTATTGAAACCAACGCGCTATCTTGGTCTGAAAATCTTTTGGACTTCATGCAATGGCTCGCTGTCATTACGATGACTGTCGGAAACGTGGCCGCGATTATGCAAAACAATTTCAAACGCATGTTGGCTTACTCGAGCATTTCGCACTCGGGATATTTGCTCATCGGACTCATCGCGACGGGCGTTAATGACCCACGACTTTCGACCGCGGTGTTTGATCCGCGTATTTTTGGATCCACCGCAGTTTTGTTTTATCTCGTCGCGTATTCCATCATGACGATGGGAGCATTTGCTCTAGTTACTTTGTTCGAACGTAACGAAAACACGACAGTCCAAATTGACGATTTGGCCGGTTACGCAAAAACCAGACCTTGGATGGCATTGGCCCTTACCCTGTGTCTGTTGTCCCTGGCGGGAATCCCGCCGACGATCGGCTTCTTTGGTAAATTTTATTTGTTTACTTCGTCTATGGCCGAGGGATTGCTGTGGCTGACCTTATGGGGTGTGTTGAACTCGGTCATCAGCGTTTATTATTACTTAAGACCAATCGTGGTTATGTACATGAAAGAAGGGGACTCTCTTGAATCTGTGGAAGATATGGGGCCGTCTCGCGTTGCAGTAATGTTATGTGCGGTCCTGATTGTAATCTTAGGGCTGACCTCGGGCCCACTGTTTGAGATGATTGAACGCGCTCTCTAAAAGGAGGCTTCATGACTGTTCAAAGGTTCGTAGTTCTCACGTTTATAATCTCTTTGTATTCTTTTGTCGTATTGGCCGAGGCTCGGGTCTCGCGGCCGTTTTATTTTGATGTGGGCGTACAGATTTGCTACGGCTTGAAGTGCCAAATCCAAACTATCGCTAGTGGTATCCGTCGCCTGCCATTAACAGAGGTAAAGTCCGATTTGTTCGTCGGCGAAGAAGATTTTGCATACCAAGTCGAGGGCCTGCCGATCAAATCAAAGATTTTGATTACGCATTTTCAGTCCGTAGAACAGACAAATTCAAGATTCAGTCTCTCGACATATGTTAACGAAAACAAAGAGCCTATAAATGCGACGGATATTTTTGTTGAAGAAAACGAGAGTCTAAATTTGGTAACCAGCTTAAGTCCCTATTTACGGGCAAAGCCCGCTGAAATTCGGCTCCATATACTAATTGGGCCTACTCAGGAAGCGATTGCAAAAGGGTTAAGAAATTTACAGCAAAGGTAAACGATGAATCTTTTGTTCATGGCATTTGCGACCCTGGCTCTCGCTCAAGAAATGCCCCAAATAATTTATTTTGGGGGCTACGGCGCGACTTCGGAGCAAGTAAAATGTTGGGCCGATGGTATCTCTTTTCCTGACGTTGAAGTTTCTGCGATTCAGTATCCACCGGGTGCAAGTTCCGGGCGTAATCGGGACGTGGAAAAGCTGGCGGCCTATAAAAATTTGCTAAAGAATATTAAAGCAAATCTAAATCGGAAATTCCAAGTCGCGGGACATTCTTCGGGATCCCAATACGCAAACAACTTGGTAGAATGGATGCTCGATCAGGGTGTTCCCGCCGCAAATATTAATCTGGTAAATCTTGACGGGTTTCGAGCTTCGGAAAGTTTAAAAAAGCGGGTGCAGACGACGTGCTGGTCCGCAACCAATGGACGAACGAATTCGAACAACTATGATCCGAGCTGTCGTATATACAAGGCTCCACATTGCAAAACCAAATGGTGCTTGCATTTCAGTTTGGTGAATCGGATTGCGCCAAGTGATCTTTCTGGCGGATCTGATTTCATACGTCGGGGCTACGGTAAAAAAGACTGTCAGACAAATACCGACTGGATTGAAACAAACCCCGTTGCGAGCAATCAAAAAGCGCAAGGGCCAGCTCCCGGAACGCCTTAGAGATCGTGTTTTCTTAGGACCGAGATTGCGGCTTTAAAACCGCTTTTAACGATTTTTTCCAGGACCTTGCCGTTCAAACTAAAATGATCCGCAAAAAACATCTGATGATCATCAGGTCGGGGATGAATATAAATATGGTCCACACCCGGTCGGTAATTCACCTTGCTGCGGATAATTTCTAAAATCTTTTCCCGGTGTTCATCACCCAGTCCCGCATTTTTAAAATAGCCATCAATCGCGTTGTAGATGGACTTGATATCGGACGTGTAGGTGATGTGTCGATCAATCTTCTGTTGAATGACCTGGTACAAAGCCTGGTTTAAAATTACCGGCATCCCGAACTGGTGGAGCGAGCCGATTTCGGGGGCGTAGTGATAGGGCTGGATCGAATAGCTTGAGATCACCAAATCGGCGCCGTGATCTGTGGCAACATGTGTTGAAAGAGTGTCGCGGATCTCGCCATCGAAATAATGCATCTCTTTCCCGGTATCATTCGTAATTGCGTAGGGTGCAAAAACTGGAGGCAAAGAGGTGGATGCGGCAACTGCCTGGCTAATGGTCGCGTAGTTCACATATTTGGTGCGCTGAGTTTTTGATTTTTCGGGGAAAGCTCCAAAGATCGCTTTTCGAGAATGGTTCAGTTGGGTGCCGACAATAAAAAGCTCGACCCCCAATTGGGAGAATTCATTGTGCGACAGGGCATACTCGCGCAGGTACTTCTCTAAACCTCGGGTGGAAAAAAGTCCGTTGATCTTAAATCGGTCTTTTAAAAGGGATTCCAGGCCTCCGGTAATGATCGAACGACGAAGGATACTCAAGGGGGTTAGGGGAAGGGAACGCAGGATTCCACGGCTATTCACGCGAAAGATATCTCGGTAACGGATTGGCTTTAGCCTATTCAGCGAGTCTTTATCCCCAAAATGGGGTGGATAGCCAACACCAACATCAAAGGCATTAACCAGGGCTTCCAGTGAGTATCCGGCAGACAGGATCGCCGTAATGAATGCACCGGCGCTCGAGCCCACATAAAGGCGAATCGTCTTGTGGTCATGCCCATCGGGAAAGTTGTTTCGGACCAAGTCCTTAGAGCCCCCGGCGAAGCGGAAACCCTTTTCGCGGAGCGCCAGGCAAACGCCTATATGAAAGGCAGCCGCTTTAATTCCACCACCGGACAGTACGAGAGCAACCTTCTTTTTCTCGCGGAACTTGATGCTCATGCGCCTGAGTGTAAGCCTACGCTGGTCTTACGTCTATTAGATATCCAGACCTAGGATGAGATTTTGAATGCTCATGAGTATTTTGACCAGACGGCATTTGACAGGACAATACAGATTCACAATTATGGGTACTCAGGAGAACGTGACAATATGAACAGCCAGTATCTTCCTCTCACCGAATACTCATCCAAATACAAGGTGAGTATCAGCACACTGAGAAGAAGAATCAAAGCGGACGAGATTAAGTTCCTCTTTGATGATGGTAAGTACATGATTTTGGATCAGCCCGTGAATACACATCAGAAAGTCCATCGCCCCTCCCTAAAAAGCGAAAAGACGACTGATGTTATTGTTCCACTGAACGGAAGTTCGAATGGAATTAAGGCCAGCCCCAAAATTCAGGAAGTCATACTTCATCCAGAATTGCGGCACCTGAGCCAAGGCGACCGTCAAGAGCCGATTTTGTCTGCAGCAAATCGACTCTTGACGGAACTTAAACGCGCCTACACGCAAGTGCTTCAAGAAAAGGAAGAGCAGATTCTGCATCTCAACGCAGAAATCTCAGATTTGAAAACGCTCGTGAGAGCGTTGGATCAAAGGTAATCAAAGGTAACAGTTCCCTTTTTGTTGTTGTGCGCGTCGAATTAGCGCAGGACGAACGGCAGAGGTAATTTACAGTGAGAAGCCTCTCTATTTTTAGCCTACTTTTGATACTACCAACTCAATTTATTTATGCGAAAACAGTTTCGTGTGGAGTCATGAAGGCATCCACGAGTGAATGGTTAGCGCATATGCAAAAATTTAGCGGACCTACCAAGGCTGAGATTAAGGCGATCGAAAGGAAAGCAAAAGTGAAATTTCTAGCTCAGGAAAAAGACGGTACTTTGAATAAAAACGGGATCGTACGTGTTGAAGTGCCTTCTCCGAAGCCGTTTTACAAAGGAGACTTTTCCGTTCAAATCGTAGTGGATGAAGATATGACATTTATAAATGTCTTTAGTGAAAAAAATAACAAGGCTGGAGCAGGCCTTATCTTAAAAGGCAATTCCCCCGCACAGCTATTTATTCCCGAAACTGATTTTTATGTTCTGTGTAACACAAACAAAATCATCTTACCGATCACTGCAAATTAGCGCAGGACGAACGGCGAGTCTTAATCACGGACCATCAGTTTTATTAAACAAATTCCGTTAAGTCTTTGTGACGTTCATAACCTGTTTATTCAGCGTATTTATCCTTAGCCCCATGCAAGCTTTTGCAAAGTGGAAATTCGGTATTGGGGCGGGCGGGTCCTCGAATCGAATCAGTTCTTCGCGCGACGTATACACATATGATACCGCGAATCCCACGGTTCTTTATTTTGGCAAACAAGAACTTGAGATGAACTACGAATCTACTGCCACGATTCGTCTCGATCTTCGAAATGTTGAAAAAAATAAAAATGGTTTTATAGGATCTTTGCAGTATTCATTGCCATCACGGCTAAGGCAGCAAAAATACTTGTTGGGAAGCCAGTTGTACAGTTCAGTTGGGGGTTCAGCTGATTCTACTATTGAGACTTCGGAGCTATGGTTGGGATATGCGCTGAGGTCCAAGAAAAATTTTTATGCTATGGTCGGCTCTCAAGCAATGAATATACGTGTTATCACGGCAGAGAATAGCCCGCCCTCATTAATTCTGCGCAATCGAGTCGGATTTGTTTTTAGCATAGGGTGGTACCTTACAGAGCGCCTTACCCTTGATCTGACTTACACGACATCTGCCGTTACCGTTTCGCCGACAATTAATGGCTTCACACCGAATGTCGAAAATGCCAGCTATACCAGGGGCCATATCGGCCTAACAGTGTTTCCGTTTTAGCGCAGGACGAAGACCAAAACGTCACCATTGGCAAAGTTCAGTTTCATTTCTTTGCGATCCGCGGAAACAGCTGCAGTAAATGCGCCGCGAAGTGCTCCCGCAAATGTTCGATCCAGTTCATGGAATAAATCGTTACCGCCATGAGTGGCCGCTTCAATCGCATCAAATGTTGAATAGATTTTGCTTTCGAAAACCGATTTGGCTTCGTTAAAGCGGCAAGTGTATTCCAAATGAAGAGGTCCGCTGAAGGAATGCAAGTTCATCTTGTAGGCTCGGCCACAATCGCCCGCACAAACTTTTGTTTTAGGCAGTTCGTTTTTATGGATTTTGAAAACAAATTTGTAATCTCCGGGTACCGCAATGGCTTTACCGGCAACAAAGGCGTCTCTTAAAATCCATTGCACATGGCGATTCACATCCCCGCAGGCCAGATCGGCTTCGGTGCGAACTTCGATGTCTGCGGAAACTGCGCCGTCGGTCGATGCCGCGCCGTCAGCCTCAAGTTTCTGATTCAGACTTGCATCCGAGGAAGTAAAACCTTTTTGAGCGCAGTTTTGGAACGCCAGAATAGAGACTGTCGCTAAAGCCGCTATTAAAAACTTTTTGTTCAATGCATTCATAAAGTTCCCCTTGTTACAGTTTGATTATTGCAACCGTCAGGCCAGAGGAAAAGTGTCAACGAATCAAACTGATCTAATTAAAAGCAACGTGCAATGTCTGGGAATTTCCCCCGCTAACCGACTGTTGAACTCTTGAAAACCGATACGACAGTTAGGCATTCAAATTGATTCATGTCTCAAATTGAAACGAGGAAATTCGCAATAATTTCCCTAGCAAATTACTCAACAATCGCAAACCGAGCCCGAACCTCTTCGCGGGGCAAGGCTTCGAAATGCCACCACTCGTGACTGATAGCTCGGTAGCCCGCACCGACCATCGCTTTTCGCAAAATCAAACGATGCCCATGTTGGTTCAATGTCAATTCTCCCGAGGCTAAATACTTTTGCTCCTGATCAGGCTGAGAAATTTCTCGAAAGTCATCAAATCCCGCACCCATGTCCAAGGGCAAGTTACGGGCATCAATGACAGTAAGATCAACGGCGAATCCATAATTATGGATTGAACCCTTGTCTGGATTTGCGACGTACTTTTGCTCGGGAGTTCCCACAACATGTTTCCACAGCGTACGCTGCGCGGATCTGGGTCGGAGAGCATCATAAATCAAAAGTTTGTGACCGGGATGGATGATTTGCAGATTTTCTGCAGCTCGAACTAGTTTTTCAAAAGCAATTTTGTGCAAAAAAGCGCGGGTAAAATCCCCGTAAGCATTTTCGTTCATGAAGTTGTCTTTGCTCGCGTACTTGAGATCAATCGCAAAAAGGCTCGATTTCAGAATCTCAGAATACTCTTTCGAGTTTTCCAGATTTGAAATCAAACCTTTGGTATCAATTGCTGAACTTACGATCGGAGCATCTGTCATCATGCTCCGATTTTATTAAGCGGCACCTGCTGCGGCAACCGATTTAGGTCGTTTGCCGGACTTCGGCGATCCTTTTTTGGGAACTTTGCCTGATTTATCAAAAACCACCGCGAAGACCTCGTCCAAATTCTCGACACAGATAAAGTTCATCTTGTCTTTGAACTCTTTTGGAATGTCCGAAAGATCTTTTTGGTTCGCCAGCGGGATCACGATGTCTGTGATTCCCTGACTTAAAGCCGCCAAACACTTCTCGCGGATTCCACCGACCGGCAGAACTCGACCCTGAAGCGTAACCTCGCCGGTCATTGCGATGTCATGACGAACCGGTGTGTCGGTCATCAGACTGACTAAGGCCGTGCTCATCGTTACTCCCGCAGAGGGTCCATCTTTAGGGATGGCGCCTGCTGGCAAGTGAACGTGAATGTCCCATTTTTCAAAAAAGTCTTCTGGGATATTCAGTTCTTCCGTGTGTGCTCGAGCGTAAGTCATCGCGGCGTGAGCGGACTCTTTCATAACGTCGCCCAACTGTCCGGTCAGAACTAAACCGCCTTTGCCTTTGTAGCGCAGGGCCTCGACGTAGAGAACTTCTCCACCCGCTTGGGTCCAAGCAAGACCGGTAACGACACCGACGGTAGGCTCTTGCATCGTTGAATCACGCAAGAATCGTGGTGGGCCTAAAAGTTCTGGAACAGTCTCGGCGTTAATTTCTAGGTAATTTTTTTCACCCATGACCACCATTTTTGCGACTTTACGGCAAACTGATCCAATTTCACGCTCCAAATTTCGCAATCCTGCTTCTCGAGTGTAATGAGAAATCAGATATTGGATGCCCTCATCGGTGAACTTGATATTTTCCGAAGTGATACCATTTTGTTCGATTTGTCGTTCAACCAAATGTTTTTTTGTGATCAACAATTTATCATTCTCAGTATAGCCCTGGATCTGGATGATTTCCATGCGGTCTCGCAAAGCGGGTGGAATGTTTTCCAGAACATTCGCGGTGGCGATAAATAGAGCGTTGGAAAGATCAAAATCC
Source organism: Bdellovibrio sp. (assembly GCA_043759945.1). Lineage (GTDB taxonomy): Bacteria > Bdellovibrionota > Bdellovibrionia > Bdellovibrionales > Bdellovibrionaceae > JAYUPS01. The sequence continues at coordinate 26,570 of JAYUPS010000106.1, read as the reverse complement.
ACATTCAAGTAATTGTCCCGGAATGTTGAGTTTTGTTCCGGATCCAAGACCTCAAGCATTGCGGCGCTCGGATCCCCGCGGAAATCACTTCCGAGTTTGTCCACTTCATCTAGAACGATCACGGGATTATTTGTTTTCACCTGACGAAGAGCTTGGACGATTTTGCCCGGCATAGCTCCGACGTAAGTGCGGCGATGCCCGCGGATCTCGGCTTCATCTTTGACTCCGCCAAGGGCAATTCTAAAATATTCGCGACCCATAGCTCGAGCTATCGACTTTCCAAGCGAGGTCTTACCGACACCAGGAGGTCCAGCAAAGCATAAGATGGGACCTTTGGAAGATTTTTTCAGCTTACGCACGGCCAAGAATTCCAAAATACGATCTTTGGATTTCTGCAAGTCGTAGTGATCTTCATCCAAGACTTGTTTGGCACGACCCAATTCCAAATTATCTTCTGATTTTTTGTTCCATGGGAGATCAATCATCCAATCTAAATAGGTGCGCACCATTGAAGCTTCCGACGCGTCGGGATGCATCCGCTCCAAACGACCCAACTGCTTAAGGGCTTCGACTTCGACCGAAGTCGGCATACCCGCCGCAATGACTTTTTCGCGCAGTTCTTCCATTTCCTCGGACTTAGAATCGCTTTCACCAAGCTCGTTTTTAATTGCGCGCATTTGTTCACGCAAAAAGTATTCACGCTGAGTTTTGGACATTTCATCTTTGGCCTGCGAACGAATTTTTGTCTGCATTTGCAAAACTTCAAGTTCGGCAGCCAAAATTTCATTCACGTATTTTAGACGCTCTTTTGGATCATTAGTTTCTAAAACCTTTTGAGCCTCAGCGACTTTGACGCCCAGGTTGCTTGCGATCAAATCAGCCAAGCGGCCGGGATCTGTGACATCGTCAAGCACGAGCAAAATATCAGGCGGCAGTACTCGGCCCAAAGCGATAATTTTTTCGATCTGCTCGCGGGCGGTGCGAATCATCGCTTCGCATTCGACCATCGAGGAAGCCAATTGCGGCTCTTCAATTTTCTCAACTGCGACTTCAAAGCCGGGAGAAGTTTTCAGGTAATTTTTAATTCGGCCTTTGGCGACCCCTTGAATTAAAATTTTCACTCGGCCGTCAGAAAGTTTGCGCATTCGCATGATCATCGCGATAGTGCCCACCGTGTGAATGGTGTTTTGAGTTGGGTTTTCTTCTGTAATTTCCTTTTGAGAGGCTAAGAAGATCAGGCGATTTTTTGAAAGCGCCTCTTCCACCGATCGAATTGATCCTTCTCGTCCAACGAACAAAGGAAGAATCATGTAAGGAAAGACCACAATGTCCCTGACCGGAAGCATTGGTAGTGAAGCTGGGATTTCTAGTACTTTGTCATCAACGCTCATATTCGCTCCTCCGCATCTGTGCGGACTGTTGCCATCATCGTGATCAATTCATCGGTGAAGACGGGAGAAGCCTTGATGATCTAAGTGTCCTGAAATAGTCCTGATCTGTAAAAGTTTCCCAACACGAGATCAAAGATTAGAAATCTGCTCGACGAAAGGACGTCTAGGTAACCGGAGAACGATGCTCTTCGTGCTCTTCCATACAAAAAATGCAAAGAGAGGCAAAGGGTCTGGCCTTAAGCCGCTTGACCTCGATGAGCTCGGTGCAGGACTCGCACTGGCCATAGGTCTTGTCAGAAATTTTTCCGAGAGCGCGCTCGATTTGGAAAAGCGAATTTCGATCGCGCTCATGCAAGTGAATCGAAAGACTAAGTGTCAGATCGTTTGTCACTTTGTCGGCGTCGTCGGCAAAATCCTCGGACTCTGTCATCTGCTGATTTCGAAACTCGTTGGCGTTATTCAGTATGCGAGCTTTTTGTAACAAAAGCGCTTTTCTGATTAACTTGACGTCTGTTCCATTCATCATCTTACCCCCTCGATGAAAGTAACTACTAACAAGCACTAACGGGGGGATATTTGACAGATCTTATTTTACAGTCAAAAAAAATGAGTGCCTGCTCTAAAAATTGGCTCGTTCTCGACGCCATTCTTTGGGGTTATCCACATTCAAATTTAAGATCTCGAAACTCGTCGGCCTTTGGATTCGCGAATTTCTGCACCTTCTATGCTCAGACGAGTGTAGGGAATTGCAAGCAATCTTTCCACTTCGATAGGTTCAAAAGTTTCTTCGCAAACTCCATATTTTCCAAGCTGCAAGCGAGCCAGAGCAAATTCTATTTCTGCCAGTTGTGTTCGCAACCGATCTTGCGCCACTAAGAAATGATCTTCGGCAATCTGAGCCACCGTCATATCAATTTCGTCGCCACCCGCGCGATCAATTGAAGCAAACTCCAACTGCGAGTCTCGCACCCGGTTCAAAATATTTTGCTTAAGGTGTAATAATTTTGCTTTGCAACTTTTTAGAAAATCTTCGGAAAATAATTTTTCCATCTGCAACCCCCGTCTTGCATCTTGAGACAGGGACTGGACTTGATTTGGTTAATGCTATTTTAGTTGTTATTTCAGGTGTTATTTTACAGTCGGCGCGCGGAAAGGCACGATCAAGTCCTTTTCCACGGAAAGAGCCAGCACGGGCCGAACGATTTCTCGATCTTCTAAAACGGTTAGTGGAGACAGCAATCCCGGCAAATTATTCATCTGGGAAAGGGCGCTAGACAAAGTTTCCCGGCTCGTAGCCCCTTGCGAGATCAACTGGCGCAAAATAAGGGCCGAGTCGTAGCCTTGAATTTCAAATAGACCGGGCTCTTCTTTAAACAGCTGCGTGTACTCTTTCACGAAGAGCAAGTTTTGAAAGCGTTGATCCGCTCCCGAGTAGCTATCAACAAACAGCAGGTTATTTGCGAAATTCGAGGCTCTTTTGCCCACCCCGGGGGCATTCCACAGGTTTGTACCTAAAAGCTTGATGTTTTTCACATCCGAATAGGCCAGTGTGGCCGCCATTTGCCCCAGTGCTTTCATGCCATCAGGAATAAAAATTGCCTCAAAATCTAAAATCGGTGCCAACAAATTTTCTTCGGTGTTCGAACGAGCTGCCTTGGACTTCTTTTCCTGAGCCTCTTTCAGCTCTTTGGTTTTTAAACGAATTTCTTCGGGACGAGATTCGCTAAAAAAAGTTCCGGTTAAACGCTGAACGACATCGCGGTAATCAGTTTCTTTGGGCGAGTAGACTTGAGCTGCCGTGATTTGTCCGCCACGAGCTAAGACCTCGTCCCAGAACAGATTCGAGGCCTCCACGCCGTAAGAATCGTTCGGATACAAGATTGCAAAACGCTTGTACCCAAGCTCTTCCATCGCCGTCTTTACCAGCCGACGGACTTGCATCTCGGTGGTCAAAGAATTTCGAAAAATACGCGGACCCATTTCCGTGATGCCGGAACGCAAAGATAAAGAAATGGTTGGAATGCCCAGTTCCGCAGCCTGCGCGGCTTCTGCGGCGGCCGTTCGGCTAATTAGTCCGCCGATAATGGCAATCACGTTGTCTTGCTCTAAGAGCTTCTCAACACCCTGTCGAGCCAGCTCGGGACTGCCTTCGGAATCAATGACAGCCAGGCGAAAAGTCGAAACGCCGCGGCCATTGAGCCCAAGACCCAATTGAATGCCTCGCAAAACTCGCTGGGCCACGCGGGCATTTTTTCCGGTCAAGGGGAGAATGACACCGATCGTTTTCGCCTCGACCTTGCGAAGAGTTTCCATATTTTTTAAATATTCTTGAGCGCGAGTTGCAAGCTCAGAGCTGGGATCTTCCCCGATGACCCGATTGAAATATTCCCGGGCTTCTTCTTGTTTGTGTTCTAACAGTTTTCCCTCGCCAAGTTTTAAGTTGGTCATGGTACGAAAACTGATTTGAGTTGCATTGTTACTGATCACTAAAAGTTCGGCTTCGCTCAATGGAGCCACCGAGTAACCGTTCAGATCATTGCTGGCTTCCCAAGATTTAAACCGCAAAATCCAAAGGGCTTCGCGTTCTTGAGCGCTGATTGCAGGATTATCCAACGACATCCGCGCAAATTGAATCGTGCGGGGGTAATCTTTGGCATCAAAATAGCTTTGCGCTGTTTTAACCGGCGTGAAGGGACTGCTGATACCGGTGCCCGATTTCTGCGGCCGCACTCCGACACCCGGAGGAACTTTTTTTACTTCCGTGCGTGGCACGGTTTTAACGCCAGAGGAACAGGCCACTAAGAAAAGGGAAACCAAGAGAGTGATTAAAAACCTTATCATTTTCGGTTCCTTAGTAATTGTTGGACTTTATCTTGAAAAAGAACAACCAGGGGAGTGGGCGGAGCGGCTTTTGCCAAATCTTCGAGGATCTCTCTCTGTTTCTTATCCAAAGTCGCTGGCGTATCCACAAGTACGCGAATGAGCATATCACCGCTGCCAAACCCGCCTGTCTTAGGGAAGCCTTTGCCTTTCAGGCGGAAAGACTGACCCGTGTGAGTTCCCGACGGAACTTTAAGGGACGCTTTTCCTGTTAGGGTTGGGACTTCAACCTGAGAGCCTAAAATCGCATCTAAAAATGAAATAGGCAAATCCAGCAGGACATCGTCTTCTTCGCGTCGGAATAGCGGATGCTCCTGCACGTTCACGATGACAAAAAGATCGCCGGCGCGACTGCTGCCCGCGGGTAGATCGCCTTCGTTCGCTAGCCGTAACCGTTGACCCTGCTTCACGCCCGCCGGAACCTTAACAGAGATTCTGGCGGTTTCGTCGCGGCCATTTTTTTGACGAATAAAGCTAATTGTTTTTTCAGCGCCCATCGCGGACTCTTCGAAGGAAATATTTAAAGTGTATCGAAGATCAGCCCCTCGGTCGCGACGTTGCTGCCGGAAGCCTCCGCGCGGTCCTCCGGTAAAAGCGTCGCCGAACAAATCGCCAAAGATATCTTGAAAGGGATCTCCGCCGGCGTTGTCAGCTCCCCCAAAACCACCACGAAACCCACCAAAGCCTGGACCCGGACCGCCACCACTCCCGGCACCAGCTCCGCCACTGGCAAAGCCAAACTGATCATACATTTCGCGTTTTTTCGGATCAGACAGGACTTCGTAGGCTTCGCCCAGCTGTTTAAAAGATTCTTCTGATTTTTTATCTCCGGGATTTTTATCCGGATGATGCTTCATCGCAAGTTTGCGGTAGGCTTTTTTTATTTCATCTGCCGATGCAGACCGGGCGACGTTTAAAACTGCGTAAAAATCACGTTTAGACAAAAAACATCCTTTTTTATTTTGAAACGATCACTTGCGCAGGGCGAATTAATTTTTCATGCAGGCGATAGGGCTTGCGAAGCACCCGATGAACAGTTCCGGGCGAGGACTCTTTGGTTTCTTCAGAACTTAAAGCTTCGTGCAGCATGGGATCAAAGAGCTGACCCTTGGCTTCGACTTCGTTAACACCAAATTTCGTCAACACACTTTTCAACTCTCGAGCAGTCATTTCGACGCCCTTGGAATACACGCCCATGTTATCAACCGTGACCGGAGTTTCCAGGGCGCGCTCAAAATTATCCAGAACGCCTAAAAGTTCCACGACCAACCGTTCGCTGCCATACTTCAGCATGTCCTGTCGCTCTTTGGCATTGTTACGGCGAAAAGTGTCGAACTCGGCTTTTAAATACAAATAATCGTTTTTATATTTCTCAGCCTGGGCTTTGAGCTCTTCAGCCAGAGTCACCGCCGATTCCGAAGTTTGTTCCGGTTTTTCTTCATTCTCAGACAAATCGTCCTCCGCAAATAAATAAAGCAGCTAATTATTAAGGTTAGAATCGTTTTGAACAAGGAAAAGTCAAGGCGTCAGCCCTTTCCACTCGCTCTCTAAACAGGTCAAAGCCTGAAAAACTTGATTGCTAAGCACGACACCCTCCGGCGTTAAACTCCACACGTGGTTTGCCTGATTTGACACCAAGCCCTCGGCTTGCATCTGCTTCAAAGGACCTTCGATGATTTGCAGCGCCGAGGTTCCAAATTTTGCCTGAAAATCCACCGTGGAAAGTCCCCTCAGCCTGCGAAGCGAGGTGTGGCAGTAATCCGTCAACGATTCCCACGGCGTCAGCGTTTCACTGTGCGATGGGGGAAGTGGTTTACCGTTTTGTTTTTCGTACTCTTTGATGGTGCTGGGATTCCAGAAACGGGTGCCCCAATCGCCCATTTTAGGATCATAAGAATGTGCGCTTAAGCCCACGCCCCAGTAGGGCTGATCGTCCCAGTGAAGCGAATTGTGGCGAGATTCTTTTCCCGGCAACGAGTAATTTGAAATTTCATAGCGCTCATAACCGACGCCACCCAACCGCTCGTGGATAAGCTCAAACATTTTTAGCTGCACTTCATCCATCGGGCGAAGTTTTGAAAGCACGTGAGAATCTTCCACGGTCATACAATACGAGCTAATATGCGGAGGTCCGATTTCTAAGAGGTAATCCAAGTCTCGGTCAAGCTCAGAGAGTGTTTGGTGAGGTAAAGCGAACAATAAATCGAGGGAGAAGTTGACGCCCAGGCTCTTGATCAGCTTCACCGTGTCTAGCGTGTCCTGCGAACTATGTTTGCGTTTAACAAAGTCTAGATGGCGATCTGCCAGCGTCTGCAGACCAACGCTGAACCGATTGATTCCAAAATTTAACAAAGATTCCATTTGGGTGCCGCTCAGCGTGGCGGGGTTCATTTCAATCGTTATTTCACAATCCGGAGCGAATTTGAAACCAGCCTCGCGAATCCAATTCATGATTTCGTCAATTTGCTCTGGTTTAAGTAGACTTGGCGTGCCGCCTCCAAAATAGACCGTGTCTAAAGTCCTGCTGCGAACGCTCCCGCTTCGCGTTTCGATCTCAGTTTTTAAGAGCCGAAGGTAGTCTTCCGGTGGCATAATATCTTTGCGTTCGGGCGTATAGATATACGTCGCAAAATCACAGTACGTGCAGCGCTGAAGACAATAGGGAATGTGGACATAAATTCCAAAAGACATAGAAGGATAACTAGATCATGGTGAACCAATATCAACTGAAAAATGGTCTTAAGGTGTTTCTTATTGAAAGCCACAAATCTCCGGTGGTTTCATTGCAAGCCTGGGTTCGTACGGGGAGCGCTGATGAAACACCGAAAGAGGCCGGACTGTCCCATTTCATCGAGCATCTGCTGTTCAAAGGGACTCGAAAATTCAAAGTGGGCGAGATTGCTCAAATTGTCGAGGGCTCCGGTGGCGAACTAAATGCCTACACTTCGTTTGATCAAACGGTGTTTTACATGACGCTCTCAAATCAGTTCACCGACCAAGGCTTGGAAGCGCTGTCCGAAATGATGGGTTACCCCACTTTTGACGCTGCCGAAATCGATGCTGAGCGGGAAGTGGTTATTGAAGAAATGCGACGGGGGCATGATTCTTTAGGTCGACGCGCCAGTCAGCTTTTGTTCTCGACGGCCTATTCGGGGCATCCCTACGGCCGTCCGGTGATTGGCTTTGAAAAGAACATCAAAACCGTGAAAGCCTCGGTGATAAAAAATTACTTCGAAACCCGTTACGTTCCGAAAAATATGTTCTTAGTTATTACGGGTGATTTTGCCAAGCCAGAGATGAAGACAATGATCAATAAGTATTTCGGACCAATGGAGAACAAAAAACTTCGGGTTGTTAAACGTTCGGGAGTAAAGCTTGCGAAAAAACCGCAAATTAAATCTGAAAAGGGAAATTTTGAAAACTCTTTGGCTTATTTGGGTTGGCCAATTCCCTCGATCCAGCACAAAGACACGCCGGCTCTGGATTTACTTGCTTTTGTCTTAGGCAGCGGAGAAAGCTCTCGCTTGGTCCAAAAGCTTCGTATTGAGCAAGCCCTGGTTCAAAGCGTGGGGGCCAGCACCTTTTCCCCCCGGCAAGAGGGCTTATTTTTAATTTCTTTTTCCTACAACCAAGAAGATCCCCAGAAAATTCTAGAAATAATTTCCGAAGAAGTGATGAAAGTTTTAGGCGGCGATGTTCAATCTGACGAAATTCAAAGGGCCGTGACCGCGATTCAAAGTTCAGAGCTTTATTCGCTCGAGACCGTTGATGGTTTGGCTCAAAAATACGGGAATCTCGAATTTTATTACAACGACGTTCGCATGACCGAGAAATACCTGAAGCAACTCCGAGATTTGAAAACTTCGGACGTTATCGCGGTCGCAAAAAAGTATCTGATGCCCGACAAAACTGTAGCCGTTTCTATGACCAAAGAAAATCCAGGGAACGCGAAAAAGTTAATGACCGAATTCATCAAGACCTATTCGAAAAACTTTAAGCTCGAAGCAAAAAAGAAGAAATCGAGCCTAAAAAATAAAAAAATTACTCACGCGAAAGTCCCGAAATTAAAACTAAGCAAAAACGTTCCAGAAATTGAGTTCGTCGAGATGCCCAACGGATCGCGACTGCTTTTGCGCGAAACACGTGACACTTCGGCTTTTTCTGTTCGGGTTGCGGCCCTGGGCGGAGTGCGCTTGGAGCCCACCGGGAAAGCCGGATTGAACGAAATGATTTCTCGGGTTTGGACGGGGGGAACCGAAAGACGGGACGAGAAAACTCTGGCGCTCGAAATCGAATCCATCGCGGCGGGAATTTCACCCGTATCCGGACGCAATTCGATCAGCTTGGGGCTGGACGCGCTTGAAAATTTTCAGGACAAGGGCATGGATCTTTTCTTTGATTGTCTTTTAAATCCGACATTCGCAAGCTCGGTTTTTGAACGTGAACGCGGCGTGCTCTTAAAACAAATCCAAAGCCGTAAAGACAATCCGGCGCAGATTTGCATTCAGCGTTTTATGGAAAAAATGTTTGCGGGCCATCCCTATAGTCGCGATCCGATGGGAAACCCTGAAGAGCTTGGGAAAATGAACTCCGGAGAGCTTAAAAAATGGTGGAGTGAAACATTTTTGCACGGAAAAAAGAGCGTCTTTATCGGCGGAGCCTTTGATCGGAATGACTGGGTTGCTAAATTCCAAGACTTTTTTAAGGACTTGGGAAAACAGAGTCACAGCACTTCTAAATTTTCGGTCAATTATCCCAAGGCGGAAGTTCGAGTTTACGAGAAAGCCGAGAAAGAACAAAGTCACTTGGTCGTTGGTTATCCTGCTATGAATTTTTCCGACCCGGATCGCTACGCTTTACATTTAATTCAAGCAATTTTAGCAGGCCAAGGGGGCCGATTATTTTTAGAACTTCGGGATAAAAGTTCATTGGCGTACTCGGTCTCGCCCCTCCGGATGGAGGGTCTCGAGGGCGGTTATTTCGGGGCCTACATTGGTTGTGCTCCAAGCAAAGTCGCGCAGGCCGAGAAAATGATGCATGTGGAATTTGACAAGCTTTGTTCCACGCTCGTTCCTGCCGAAGAACTGGCGCGCGCGCAACGGTACACGATTGGGCGAAACGACATCGATTTGCAGCGCACCTCGAGCGTTGCCTCCAGCGTGATTTACAACGAAGTTTACGGTTTAGATCCGAATGAAGCCTTCGTTTGCGGCGCAAAATATTGGGCGGTCACGAACAAAGACATACAGAAAATTGCTCAAAGAATTTTCGCCCAGGCTCCCGTAGTGTCGCTCGTGGGACCGAATGACTTTTGATAGCTGGAACAAAATAGTTTTATACGCCAAAAGACCTAGGTCTTATTTCAGAACGAATTTCTCATTTTGAAACAAGATAGGCCGTAAACTCATTATCAAGACCAACCGATAGGTTAGGTAGGATATGAGTAACTTAGTTGTGTCACCAAATGGATTTTTTTCCGAGATGGTTGAAGAGGGTCTTCAGCGAAAACACATGAAAGTGTCGCCGGGGACTCGAAGCTATCTCGTAAATTTGCTCGAGTACTATCTCGATGCCAGAAATCTAACTAAAGAAGATTCAACTCTCGCAGAAATGTATCTGAGAGCTGCGGATACCTCAAAACCTGAAAGCAAAGATCTGCTTAAAAAGCTCGGAGACAAGTCGCTTTACATAAGTGGGTTCTTTGGAGATTCCCTCTCCCGAAGTCTAGTGGACGTCAATTACTACGCGGGAATGGGGGGCGCGGCCTACGGAAATTTGGCCGAGACCGCTCACGAAACCGAAGTCGCCTCGATTTATCGCATTTTCTCAGAGCGATTCATCGATTTTGTAGATGTGCTGACCTACATCAGTCAAAAGTCCTTGGTTCAGACCGATCAAAACGTTCTTCAGCTCTACGATCGCTACCTTCGAACAGGGTCCGAAATGGCGCGCGAAAAATTGTCAGAGCTGGGTGTCTTGGCGGTCAACCGAGACCAAATCAAAGTCAATCGACAGAACTAAATCACCGTGATAGTTTTAGACCATGTTCGGTATTGGTATGTCCGAGATGCTCATTATTGGTGTGATCGCTCTGCTTTTGATTGGGCCCGATCAAATTCCGGAAACAGCCCGAACTCTGGGAAAATTTCTAAATGAGCTTCGCCGCTCGACAGATGATTTAAAAAGCCAATTGACCAGTGAAATCAAAATCCCGCAATCCATCGACGACATCATCAATGCCTCGAACAAAGCCAACCATGTTGAACCTGAAACCAAGTATGAAAATCATCCTCCGGTGATGGAAGAGCCCCTAAAAAAAGATTCCGATAAAAAGGAGTCTGATTCGTGAACAACACGCTGACGGAACACTTGCGCGAATTGCGCGTCTGTTTGATCCGAAGTTTGTGGGGCATTATTCTGGGCACGGTGATTTGCTACAACTACATGGCTCCCATCATGGAAGTAATTCGTAAACCGATCCAACCCTTTTTGCCCACCGGCGGACTGGTGTTCACCGCGCCCATCGATAAATTCATGATGGGTCTAAAAGTCTCGTTCTTTTCGGGAATCTTATTGTCATGTCCGTGGTGGCTCTACCAAATATGGAAATTCGTGGCTCCGGGATTGTACAACCAAGAAAAAAAGTACGGCGTAAGTTTCATTTTTTTCGGGACTCTGCTTTTTTGTATTGGCATCAGCTTTTCCTATTTCTTGGTGCTCCCTCAGGCTTTTGAATTCCTGATGACTTTTGGCGGAGATGTCGACAAGCCCATGATCACGATCGACGAATACATCGGCTTTTTTGCGACGATGATGATCGTGTTCGGTTTTGCATTCGAAATGCCCCTGGTGATTGTGATTTTGGGAATGCTCGGCGTGGTCAGCAAAGCTTTCTTAAGAGCTAAACGCCGATATTTTTACGTGGGAATGTCGGTTCTGGCGGCAATCGTTACTCCGCCCGATGCGATTAGCATGATGATGATGTTGATTCCGCTGGTGGGTTTGTTTGAGTTTTCGATTTTGATTGTTGGGTTCTTCGAGAAGAAGGAACAGGCGATTTAATTTTTCACTTTTTTAAGGGTAGAACTTTCAATAAATGAAACCCAATAATGACCTGCGCGCGGCAGTCTTAGGCGCGATTTTTTTTAACGCTCTATTCGCTCTACAATTTTTAATTAATAGTGCCAAAAAACTTCAACTGCTTGAGGTCGTGCTAATTATTGCACTGAATTTGCTGTTTTATTTTCTGTATAAGGTGTCTCAGAATAAAAGTACTGAGATGGAGCAAATTTTAAATTTGGAGTCGGATCTAGGGCTTAAAGCCCAAAACGGCATAAATAGTCCTGGTATTCTTAAATGTTTGGTATGTGCGAAGCGTACAATTTCGAGGGGAAACGTAATTCGAAAACCACAAACCTGCGGTGAATGCGGAGCTTTGGTAAAATTTTCTGGATCAAAAAAAGAGATAAACATAACAATCTTCTTACTGCTCGCAGGATTTTTTGGAATATTTTATCTCACCGTTATATTCTATTTTTCTCGAACCTTACTTTTCCTTTTTGGAATAATCTGGGTTGTAATTGTAATTTCCTTGCCCCTAAAAATGGAAGTGATCAACAAACCATCGCCAAAAACGAAGAACCAAGGCGCGCTAGATGAATGAAGCTTTTATTTATCGCCTCTGTTTTTACGAAAGAATCGTTTTCGCATTAATTATTTGGTCAATTCCACTAATCGAAATATCTGCGACTACAACTGAACTGCCCGGATTAATGATAGTTTTATTCATTTTGTGTATTCTTTTCGGATTCTTCCTAGTCTTCACACCAGTAAAATACCTGCTCCAGCACAAAAGCATATTTAAAGCCGGTAAAATAATTTGGGACCAATCAAACTTAGGGAGAAGTAAAAGGTTCAATGTGCCTCCTGTAACGCCAGAAAATTTTAAGAAATCTTCCAAACGTCGATGGGCCGCAATTTCATCAATTTTTTTCGCATGTATTGGCTATACTTTTTATTCTTTTTTTTACTCAAGGGGATACGGTATTGCTGGTGCATATTTTTCTATGATTTTCCTAGCAACGAGTTTGCAAAATTTAAAATTCGGTAATTCCTCGAACAATTAACGCGTCCAACTGCAAAAAGGGAACTGTTACCTATTTCTCAAACTTCACCAGTACCGCGCCCGCTTCGACGCTGTCGCCCTGCTTGACGCAGACTTCTTTGATCTTCACTTCTTTGGTCGTTCGCATCTCGTTTTCCATTTTCATGGCTTCCATGATCAGGACGGGCTTGTTTGCCGCGACGATGTCGCCCTGCTTGACGAAAATTTCGATGACCTTGCCGGGCATACCGGCCTTCAGTTCTTTATCGCCACCGAAGCCGCCGCCGCGTTTTAGAGATTCATGAAGCAACATCTCGTCGTTGAATATTTTTACGGTTTGGTAGCTGTTCCTGGTGAAGACCGTGTATTCGGTGTCTTTACCGACCACGTCGATCATGTAGGAAACGCCCTTAAACAAAAAGCTGAAATAGGATTCGGTTTTTTGGAAGTCTTTCTTGCTGACCGTGTGGCTGGCCCAGGGGCCCGAGTCTTTCTGGATAGAGATCTTCCACTGGCTGCGGCCCTCGATCACGTCGACTTTGTATTTGCTGCCTTTTAATTCTGCTTCAAAATACATGTTACGTCCTTAGTTGCATTTTGCGACCGACATTGCGCCATCGGGACAAAAGATTAAGTTGTCGAACGTCTTTGGACTTGCGGTCATTAAAAGCCGTGATCGCGGCAGTAATCAAAAAGACGTCGTCTTCGATCTCTTTGAACAGCTGCGGCTCGATGACTTCGAAGTTTTTATCTAGAAACTGAGTCGTGTAAGATCCGTCCAAAAATTTAGGATGTCCCAAGATCGTTCGGTGCAAAGTGATGTTGGATTTAATTCCCGAAAGAATAAATTCGGACAAAGCTCTTTGCATGCGATCGATGGCCTCTTTGCGATTTTCACCCCACGTAATGACTTTAGCGATCATCGGATCGTAATAAATGGGAACTTCGTATCCAGGATAGGCATAACTGTCGACGCGAACAAAGGGTCCCTGCGGATGCCGGCAGGCCCGGATCAAGCCCGGACTGGGTTTGTAAGTGATCGGATCTTCCGCGCACACACGCACTTCGATGGCGTGCCCTTTTTGCTTAATATCGCTTTGAGTGAAAGAAAGTTTTCCGCCTTGAGCCACATTGATTTGTTCTTTCACTAAATCATAACCGACCACAAGTTCTGTGATGGGGTGCTCGACCTGCAATCGCGTGTTCATCTCCATGAAAAAGAATTCTTTGGTCGTGTTGTCAAAAATAAATTCTAAAGTTCCCGCACCCCGGTACTTGATCTGTTTTGCGGCACGGACCGAGGCTTCGCCCATGACCATGCGGACTTCATTGGGAACGCTAGGGCTCGGAGATTCTTCGATCAATTTTTGATGACGACGCTGGACGGAGCACTCGCGCTCAAAAAGATGCACGACATTGCCGTGCTGATCTCCGAAGACTTGGAATTCGATGTGCTTTGGATCATTAATGAAGCGTTCAATATAAACGGTTTTGTTCGCAAAGTAATTTTGCCCCTCGGACTGACAGGCCCGGAAAGCGCTTTCTATTTCGTCTTCTTTTCGAACGACGCGCATCCCCTTACCGCCGCCACCCGCGGTGGCTTTGATAATTACCGGTAGACCCACTTTTTTAACGACCCGAATGGCCGTTTCTATGTCATCGACGGGCCCGTCGCTCCCTGGAACAGTGGGTACGCCGGCTTTCTGCATGAGCGATTTTGCCGACAGTTTATCCCCCATCGCATCCACATTTTCAGGAGTGGGTCCGATAAATGTAATGCCCGCAGCTTCGCACGCACGAATAAAGTGAGCGTTTTCCGATAAAAATCCGTAGCCCGGGTGAATCGCGTCAACGTTGGCTTGTTTGGCGACTTCGATAATTTTTTGAACGTTCAGGTAAGACTCACGGCTGGGCGGAGGCCCGATGTTGTAGGCCTCGTCGGCCAGAAACACGTGCAAACTTTCGCGGTCCGCATCGCTGAAAACAGCGACGGTCATAATACCTAGCTCGCGGCAAGCCCGCGTGACCCGTATCGCGATCTCTCCGCGATTGGCGATCAAAACTTTTTTGAACTTCTTTTGAGGAATCATAGCGGTATGTTCCCGTGTTTTTTAGCGGGGTTCACATCGCGTTTGTTCTTTAACATTTCCAAGCTCTCGATGATTCGTTTTCTAGTCATCGCAGGCTCAATCACTTCGTCGGTGTAGCCAAGTTCAGCAGAGATGTAGGGATTGCTAAACTTTTCTTCGTATTCCTTAGTGAGCTTGATTCTTTCCGCGGCCGGATCTTTCGCTTTCGCAATCTGTTCGCGAAAAATAATATTCACCGCGCCCTCGGCACCCATCACTGCAATTTCTGCCGTAGGGTAAGCTAGATTGACGTCGGAGCGCAAAAGTTTTGATCCCATGACGATGTAAGCTCCGCCGTAAGCTTTACGCGTAATCAATGTGACCTTGGGAACCGTGGCTTCCGCATAGGCAAACAAAAGCTTTGCACCATGTGTGATGATTCCGTTCCACTCTTGGTCGGTACCTGGCAAAAATCCCGGTACGTCGACAAAACTAACAATCGGAATGTTGAAGGCATCGCAAAACCGAATAAAGCGCGCGGCTTTGCGGCTGGCTTCAATGTTTAAACAGCCCGCTAGAAAATTTGGCTGATTTGCAACCACACCCACCGGCCGACCATTCATGCGCGCAAAACCAACGATAATATTTTGAGCGTAGTGTTTATGAATTTCTAAGAAGTAATGTTCATCTACAACTTCGGTAATCAGTCCCAACATGTCGTAGGGTTTTTTCGGACTATCCGGAATTATTTTGTTCAGATTCTCGCACAAACGATCCGCACGATCCGAAACGGGCAAGACGGGTGGATCATCTAAATTGTTCGAGGGCAAAAAGCCCAAGAGCTCGCGAATCATTAAAAGCGCATGCTTGTCGTCTTCGCAGGCGAAATGAGCGACGCCTGATTTTTGCGAATGGGTCTCGGCTCCGCCCAGCTGCTCTTTCGTAACATCTTCGTGTGTGACGGTTTTAATAACTTCAGGGCCCGTCACGAACATGTAGCTCGTGTTTTTCACCATGAAAATAAAATCCGTGATCGAAGGACTGTAAACCGCGCCCCCCGCACAAGGCCCCATAATGCCCGTGATTTGCGGAATAACTCCGGAACCCATCACGTTGCGGGTAAAGATGTCGGCGTAACCGCCCAAAGATTCAACGCCCTCTTGAATACGGGCTCCGCCCGAGTCATTGAGTCCGATAACGGGCGCGCCGTTTTTAATCGCAAGATCCATGATTTTGCAGATTTTGTTTGCTTGCGTCCGAGACATCGATCCACCGATGACCGTGAAATCTTGGGAAAATACGTAAACGAGTTTCCCGTTGATGCGACCATAACCCGTAATCACGCCATCACCCGGAGCTTTGTTTTTTTCCATATCGAAATTAGTACATCGATGAGTCACAAAACGATCGGTTTCAACAAAAGAACCCGGATCCAACAAAACATCCAAACGCTCACGGGCCGTCAATCGGCCGCCCTGCTTGTGTTTTTCTAAGCGTGCGGGACCGCCTCCAGCCATCGCTAGTTCGTTTCGTCGATCCAGATCTTTGATGCGCAATTCAGTTGAAATCTCTTCCATGACATTATTCCTTAGGGGTAACTGCGGCCGTAAAGACGAGGGAAGGGATTGGTTTCGCGAATGTGCGGCAATCCGCAAATCCACGCCACCGCACGCTCTAATCCAAGCCCAAAACCAGAGTGAGGGAACGATCCATATTTTCTTAAATCCAAATACCAGCGGAAATCTTCGTGCCGCAGACCATGTTCTGAAATTTTGCGATCCAAAATCTCGATGTTGTCTTCACGTTGGCCGCCCCCGATAATTTCGCCGTAGCCTTCGGTCGCGAGTAAATCACAACCCATGGCGAAGCCCTTTTCTTTGGGGTCTTCTTTCATGTAGAAAGCTTTGATGGCCGCCGGGTAGTGATGCACGAACACCGGCTTATCAAATTTGCTCGAGATGATTGTTTCATCCGGAGCGCCGAAATCATCGCCCTCTTTAAATTCGGGATTTTCTTTTTTAATAATTTGGCAGGCTTCCGTGTAATGCAAACGCGGAAATGAGCCTCGGACGTTTTCGAGTTTAGAAATATCGCGCTCGATAACTTTGAATTCCTCGGGGCGATTTTTTAAAGTCCGCTGGACAACATACTCTACAAACTGCTCGGCCAGCTCCATGTTGTCGTACATATCGTTGAAAGCCACTTCGGGCTCCACCATCCAAAACTCAATCAAGTGTCGGCGAGTTTTAGATTTTTCTGCTCGGAAGGTCGGACCAAAGCAATAAACTTTTCCCAGAGCTGCCGCCGTTGCTTCCATGTAAAGCTGACCGCTTTGGGACAAATACATTTTTTCGTCAAAGTATTTAGTTTCAAATAAATTCGAAGTCCCTTCGCACGCGCTGGGTGTAAAAATGGGGGCGTCCGTTAACGTAAATCCACGGCCGTCAAAAAAGTCTCGGATTGCCGAGGTAATTTCGGCTCTTATTTTTAGGATAGCGTGCTGGCGTTTTGAGCGCAGCCACAAATGACGGTTCTCCATCAAAAAGTCGGTGCCATGCTCTTTTGGTGTAATTGGAAAATCCGGAGAGGTTCCGATGATCTCGATATTTTTTGCGCCCAATTCAAAAACGTTGGGATGTTTGGGATGAGCTTTGACTAAGCCGGTCACTTTAACCGAACACTCTTGCGTTAGTTTTTCAAACACATCGAATGCCGAATCCTCGCATTCGCCGCGAAAAAACACGCAAGGTAAAATCCCGGTTCCATCGCGAAGTTCTAAGAATTTTACTTTTCCTGAAGACCGGGTGTTGTAAACCCAACCTCGCGCTTCGACCGTCTGCCCAACAAATTTGCTGGCTTCATTGATATAAAATCTCATCCCGGGATTTTTAACGGATCACAGAGGGAAAGCCATCCAGATTTAAAAAAAGTAGGCTGTTATAGGCATCGCGTTGAAGCGGGCAGTCATTTGTAGTGAATGAACTCAGGAAAAGGGTACGATTTTGGGAAATAACGGAGGTTTCAATGTTTCGCGTGCTATTTTTTATTTCCACATTGGCATTTGCAACTTCGGCCATCGCCGCCGCCACCACCATGAAAATGAATTTCAAGGATATGGATGTTACCACCATCATCGAAGAATACTCGAAAAATTCGGGTCAAAAATTTATCATCGACCCCGGAGTGCGTGGAAAGATTTCGATCTTTATTCAGGAGCCAGTGACGACCGAAGAAGCCTTCAATCATTTATCAACCGCGCTAGCGATTAACGGTTTTGCTATTTCCCCCCGGGGCGACACCATGGTGGTTCGATCGGCTCGCAATACTCAGCGGGATTTGATCGAGGTCGGAACCCAGTTGCCAGCAATTAAGCCGGAAAAAATGTACACTTGGGTTATTAGCTTAAAAAATATTTCGGCCGATAAAATAAATCGCGATCTTCGCATTCTTCAGTCCAAAGATGGTGAGATGTCTCCCTATCCTGCGACCAATCAATTGGTCATCACAGATTGGACGCCCAATTTAAATCGAATTTCCGAAATTTTAAAAGAGCTGGATAAACCAGTGGATGCGAAGACCGCAAAATTCATCGCGCAACAGATGAAAGACAACGCGGCTTTTCGAGAAAAAAATCCGACATCGACAATGGTCCCTCCAATGTCTGGACCGTCGCCAACCAAAGAAAAATAATTACGGCGCTGGTGCGGGAACAAGCCGTTCAATTTCAGTAACGGCTTTTCTTAAATTCAATCGGCCTTGCGTCGATACGCGATAAGCTCCCGGATCCACCGCACCTAAAATCGCGGCTTTAATTTGCGTCGCTGTTGCGTTGGGGCGTCGACCCCACAAAACAGCGGCGGCTCCTGCAACAAAGGGTGCGGCCATGCTGGTTCCGCTCATGTAACCCAAACTGTTTCCATTAATTGTACTGTAGATATCGACACCGGGAGAGGCAATCTGCACGTAACGAAAACTTGTGTTCGAGAAAGACTCCATTTGCCCGTTGTCACGAATCGCGGCCACCGTAATCTGATGAGCACTTTGAAAAACGGCGGGAAAATCCGGATTGGAATCCAAATCGATGCCATCATTTCCCGCGGCAACGACCACTAGAATTCCTTGGTCGGATAAAGCTTGAATAGTTTCTCTCAAAGAAACTGAACAGTCAGGTCCACCCCAGCTGGCATTAATAATTTTAGCTCCGCGAGCGCCCACGTATTTTAATGCGCGAATCGCGCCGTCCAAAGAGCCACCGCCGTCATCGCCTAAAAAACTTCCGATGATAATTTTTGCTTCGGGTGCAATTCCCAGTTTTGTCAGTGCAGTATGATCCGAAGAGATAATGCCGGCAACGTGACTACCGTGCGAAGCAATTATTGCGGCTTCGGCGGGTTTATCGTCTGAAAAATCCCATCCGTAAGTACCATCGACATCTCGTAAAATTCGATTTTTTAAATAGGTGTGATTGAAGTCAACTGGCGTATCAACGACGGCGACCGGAACATTGAGTCCCTTGTGTCCCAGGGTCCACATGGCTTTGGCTTCGGTCATCACTTGGCCCCACGTTGAGCTTGCGGCACTGGCCTCGAAGTCTGGAGCAGCTCGCAAGGTGGACTCTTCTCTATGTACTTGAATGCGTTTATTGAATTCGACGTGACGGATCTTTTCTAGGTTGGGTTCGACAAAATCGCGAACGAAAGACTCATCGTTCTTTGAATTTTCCAAAGTCAGACGGCCATCTTCCCAACGAACCAAATACTGCCCCGCAATTTTTTTCTCGGTGCAAGAATTAGTTAAGGAACGTTCTTGGAAAACATCTTCGGCTGATTTTGTCGAACATGCGGTTAAAACCAAATAGGTTAACGGCAACAGAAATAGCTTTTTTACATCCATGTGTTAACTCGGCATCATGCCGGACTCCCGTCATTGGGACCGCGGACTTTGAGACGCTGGTTAACTCATCGGCGAGGGACAAAAAAGGCGTGAGTCCTGGTAAGTCTGGATTCAAAAACTAGACTAATGTAGCGAGAGTCTTGGCGACCCTCGACTGATGTCGCTGTGGTATTTGCGGCTTAGACTTCTTTAATTGCTGGGGGTCGGAACTGATCATAAGCGGCCATGGCTGTGGCAATCATCGAACTAGGGTCTGTGATGTTCGCAGGGACGATCACGGCTCGTGCGTCGCTCGCGACCGCCGAGATCTGTTTCACGTATTCTTCGGCCAAACGCAGGCGCGCGGCTTGTTCGCCACCCTTGTTGCTCAGTGCCGCCGCAACAAAAACCAGACCATCGGCTGTCGCTTTGGCGACAGCTTGAATCGCTTCGGCGCGACCTTGGGCCTCGTTGATTTGTTTAATTTTATCGGCTTCAGAAGTTTTGATCGTTTCTTGTTTAAAACCTTCGGCGCGATTGATTTTAGAATCGCGATCTCCTTCGGACTCTAAGACCTTCGCGCGCTTTTCTCGCTCGGCACGCATTTGCTTTTCCATCGCATCTAAAACTTCGCGCGGGGGCAAAATCGACTTAATTTCGTACCGAAGTACTTTCACGCCCCATGGATCGGTTGCGTGATCGATCGCCATGACCACAGCGGCATTGACGGTCTCTCGCTCTTCGAAAGATTTATCGAGATCCAGTTTTCCGATTTCTGATCTCAAGGTCGTCTGCGCCAGCTGAATGATCCCTTGGGTGTAATTATTAATTCCGTAACTGGCTTTGTAAGCATCCACGACGCGAAAGAAAATAACTCCGTCAACGGTCACGGAAACGTTGTCTCGTGTGATGCAAACTTGCTCGGGGATATCTAAAACGAACTCTTTCAGGCTGTGCTTGTAGCGAACCACGTTCAAAATCGGAAAAATAAAGTGCGGACCCGCATCCAGGGTTTTTGCGTACTTCCCCAAATTCTCCACAACGAAAGCCACTTGTTGCGGAACAATTTTAATCGCGCTGATGACAAAAATAGCGATGAAAACAAAAAAGACCAGGGCAAATGAAATTTCCACGATTACTTCTCCCGTTGTACGTAAAGTTTAATGCCTTCGGTTTTAACGATGCGAACCAAGGTCCCTTTTTCTAAAGAAAGCGAATCCATATTCACCGTTGTCCACGGAGTTCCCTGATAAGAAATAACTCCCTCGCCGGCGCCCGGAAGATTATTCGACAAAATCAAAGTTTTCCCGGCGTCGGCGGAAAAAGCTTTGGTCGATACCAGGCCCTTGGTTTTGAGGAGTCGTTTTCGAAACAACAAAAGATTAACCAAAGAAATGACCGCAAAGAAGGAAACTAAAATTGCCGGGTTATTAATCCCAAAACCGGCTAAGATCGAGGTCGCCAAGGCCGCAATTCCGAAGAACACGAGCACAAAAGCGCCACTCAATAGTTCGCTCGCTAAAAACAAAAATCCGATAATTAACCAAACCCAAAATGATTCCAGCGTCATGGGACTATGATCATCATAAATTAATTGCTAGCGCAAGATGGACCGAATCAAGGGATGCGCGGTCACAGGTTTTGTTGAAACTTGAACCATAGCTCTGGCCTCGGCCTCGAGATCAATCAGAGCAGTATGGTTAGCACCGTGAAGTGTTAAGATGGCGTCCCCTGCCGCGACGGGATGACCGACTTTTCCGTGAAACTCGAGTCCCGCGCTGAGATCTAAAGCGTCTTCCAGACGCACGCGTCCGGCGCCGAGCTGAATATTTAGGTAACCAATCTTTTCAGTTTCAAAACCGGATATGAATCCCGCTTTTTCTGCCCGAATTACGTGCGAATGCTTTGCCACGGGCAAATTAGCCATGAAGCCGCCCTGTCGCAGGCAAACCTGCTTCCACTTTTCCATAGCTTTCCCAGAGGTTAGTATCTCGCGACTCTTTTCCTCGGCGAGTAACAAGCTCTCAAAATGACCACTCATGAAAAGCATTTCAGACGCGAGTTTTAAAGACAGTTCGCGGGTGTCTTGATAAAGATCCTCGGCATTTTTATTCAAGCAGGTTTTACCGGCTAAAATTTCATTGCACTCGAAAATCTCTAGCGAGTTTCCGGCGAAACGTCCTAATGGCTGGTCCATACTGGTTAGGAAAACTGATATTTTTGGGCCAAAGCCTTCTCCCACCTTTTTAAGGGTCTCCGCCAGTCGCGTCGCGGATTCTAGAGATTTAAAAAAAGCACCCGAACCGAATTTGACGTCAAGAACCAGTCCCTCGACGCCCTCCGCCAGTTTTTTTGACAAAATACTGCCGCAAACCAGGGGCAAACTCTCAACCGTTCCGGTCACGTCACGAAGGGCATAAAGTTTTTTATCGGCCGGGCAAATTTCATTGGTTTGCCCAATAAACGCGAGCCCTAAATCAACCACCTGCTCTTCAAATTTTCGAAGTGATAAATTGACGCTGAACCCAGGGATAGATTCAAGTTTATCCAAGGTTCCGCCGGTGTGCCCAAGACCGCGACCGGCCATCATGGGAACAGACAGTCCCGCCGCCGCAACGATGGGACCCAGGATCATGCTGGTTTTATCACCGATGCCGCCCGTCGAATGTTTATCCACCAGAAATCGAGGGTGGTCCTTCCAAAGTAAAATGTGACCCGAATCCATAGTCGCGTGTACAAAAGCGATCGTTTCTTGCTCGGTCATTCCCTTAAAATAAACGGCCATTAAAAAAGCCGCCATCTGGTAGTCGGCAATTTTGTTATCAGAGTACTTTAAAATCAGCTCTCGCAATACCGGTGCGGGAATTTCTTGTCCGTCTCGTTTCATGCGTATTATCTGAGCCGGCAATAATTCCATTAATATCCTTGTCCGTTGGCCGCTTGGTTTTTCACTAAACTGACTCCAGAACTAGTTCCCAATCGGGTAGCTCCCGCGCTCAACAGGGCCAAAACTTTTTCGATGGAGCGAATGCCTCCGCTGGCTTTTATTTGCATTTTAGTTCCAAGGATGGATTTCATAAGCTGTATATCTTCGACCTCGGCCTGACCGGCAGAAAACCCCGTGCAGGTTTTCACAAACTGCGCTCCGGCTTCCAAACTGAGCCGACAGGCGATTTGTTTTTCCTCGTTAGTTAAAAGCCCGGTTTCCAAAATGACTTTAACAGGAATTCCCGCCGCGGCAGCCACGACGCCCGCGATGTCTTCGAGGACAAAATCTAAGTTTTTTTCTTTCAAATGACCCACGGCCAGGACCATGTCAATTTCATCGGCGCCTAGTTTTCGAACCTGCGCGGCTTCAAAAGCCTTTGTCAGTGAATCACAATATCCAAAAGGAAATCCAATCACCGCCACAGACTTCACCCTCGAGTTCACAAGCAAGGCTTTTACGAATTTGATTCTAGAACCCGGCACGCAAACTGAATAAAACTGGTGTTCCAGTGCTTCCAGGCAAAGAGTGCGGTAAGACTCTTCCTGTGCTTCGGGCTTTAAGAGCGTGTGATCGATGTAACGGGCCAGCGATTTTGGATCCAGGGTTGATTCTCCATTCAACAGTGTGAAACAATCTCAAAGTAGCGGGGGAACTTATGAAATTCAAGACACAGCTTGTGATGATGGGACTAATAATCAGTCTGTTGCTCCCGCAAGTGTTATTGGCCCAAGAGCGTACGGCATTTCCAAACTTACGCCGAAATGCCGCAACGATTATTTTTTGCGGATTGGGCGGAGCTGTCTTGGGACTGAGCACACTCAGTTTTTACGGAAAACCGCAAGAACACTTGGGTAATATCTATTTGGGTTTGGGCGCCGGTCTGATCGCGGGTGGAGGCTATGTCTACTACCGAACGCTTCCACGTGTTGAAGAAAGCGAAGCCATGCTGAAGCTGCGACCACAGCGGGGTCAGCAGCCTGTTCAATTCGCTTATCGTTGGGAATTTTAGGTGCCAGGCTCCGAAAATCTCAAATCGACCAACCTGTCGCAGGACAAGTAAATGAAAAGATGACTCGTCGATCCGCAAAAAGGGAACTGTTACCTTAAGAAGCCCGATTCGCTTCGTCGGTTTTGCCCAAGAAAGAATTCGCGTCTTCGCGTGTGATTTTACCTTTTTTCAGCAATTCATCGACGTACTTTTCGAAAAGCACCATGCCGTGCGCGCTTCCGGTTTGAATGGCTGATGGAATTTGGTGAATCTTGTTCTCACGAATCAAATTCGCAACCGCTTTTGTACAACGCATAATTTCAAAAGCGGCGACTCGACCCTGGCCGTCCGCGCGCTTAAAAAGTGTTTGGGCTAAAACTCCGCGCAAACTTTCTGCGAGCATGGCTCGAACTTGCTGCTGTTGACCCTCGGGGAAGACGTCAATGATACGATCGATCGTTTTAGCCGCCGAGTTGGTATGCAGGGTTGCAAAGACCAAGTGACCGGTCTCGGCCGCAGTCAAGGCCAGCGAAATTGTTTCCAAATCTCGGAGCTCGCCCACCAGCAAAACGTCAGGATCTTCACGCAGAGCTGAGCGCAAAGCATTCGAGAAACCTTTGGTGTGCGTGCCAACCTCGCGTTGATTGACTAAGCTTTTCTGATTTTGATGCACAAACTCAATCGGATCTTCGACGGTTATAATGTGCAGATCTTTATTTAAATTTAAATGATGAATTAATGCCGCTAGGGTTGTTGATTTACCAGACCCCGTAGGACCGGTAACCAAGATCAGGCCCTTGTCGCAATCGATCAAATCAATCACGTTTTTTGGCAGAGCCAGTTCTTCGACGGTTTTGATTTTTTCAGGGATTACGCGGAAAACCGCGCCGAGCCCTTTACGCTGCATAAACATATTCACGCGGAAACGGCCCATATTGGCGATCGGGTAGGCAAAATCGAGCTCCCACTTTTCGACAAAGTGCTTTTTTTGCTTTTCGTTGATGATCTCGAACAAAAGTCCCTGTACGTCTTGGCTGGACAGTTCCTTGAAGTTTGTGAGAGCAGTCATGCCCCCGTGCAAGCGCAAAAAGGGTGGGGCCCCGGCGGTCACGTGCAGATCGGAAGCGTTTTGTTCGATCATGATCTTGAGCAACTCATCAATACTTGCCATGGAAGTCTCCTTCAAAGAAACTCATCGGAGTTTCCAGGAGATAGATTGAGGTAAAAATGGCTTCGGAAATTCTAATCAACTGCCGTCCGAGCGAGACCCGCGTGGCTTACGTCGAGGGCGGCATCTTGACCGACCTTAAAATCGAGCGCATCACTTCGCCGACTTTGGTCGGCTCCATCCATCGCGGAAAGGTCATACGGGTTCTCCCGGGGATGCAGGCTGCGTTTGTGGACATAGGTCTGGAAAAAGCGGCGTTTTTGTACGTGGGCGACATTCGTGATGATTTGGACGAGGGTTACGGCGATAGCGAAAACGATCGCAGCTTAATCGACGAAGACGAACATTCGGAGCTGGCTCAAACCCCGAAAACGCCAATTCAGGATCTTTTAAAAGAGGGTCAGCACATTTTGGTGCAAGTCGCGAAAGACCCGATCGGCACTAAGGGCGCACGATTAACCACCCACATTTCTTTGCCGGGCCGATTCGTTGTTTTTTTGCCCACCGTTCGTCACTTGGGAATTTCTCGTCGTATCGAAAGCGAAGCCGAGCGAGACCGCTTAAAGAATTTGGTGACCAAAATTAATCCCTCGGGGGGCTTAATTGTAAGAACTGCCGGCGACGCCGCTCCCGAAGACAGTTTGCGCAACGACATCGAATATCTAGATCGTTTGTCAAAAGAGATTTTGAAAAATTACGAAAAGAAAAAGGGCGTTGGCATTGTCCATCAAGAGATGGATGTCGAGCTGCGCGCACTCCGCGATTTGATGAGCGAGAGCGTCGCTGCGGTTTGGGTGGATGACCCCGAAGTTCATAAAAAAGTCGTTAAATTCGTTTCTCAACTGATGCCAAAATATAAACAAAACATTGTTTTGTACGAGGAGAAAAAGCCTCTTTTTGATATTTACGATATCGATATGGAAATTTCGCGATCGATGGACCGAAAAATTTGGCTCAAATCGGGTGGATACATTGTTATCGACGAAGCCGAAGCGCTGGTCGTTATCGATGTCAATACAGGAAAGTTTGTCGGAAAAAAAGATCTCGAAGACACTATTTTAAAAACCAACCTGGAAGCTGTTAAAGAAATTGCGCATCAATTGCGAATTAGAAACTGCGGCGGAATTATCATCATCGATTTAATCGATATGGAAAAAGAAACTCATAAAGAAAAGGTTTTGGGTTTGTTGGGAGAAGAGCTGCAGAAAGACCGCGCTCGCACCAACATCATTTCAATGTCCCCGCTGGGACTGGTCGAAATGACTCGCAAACGCACTCGTCCAAGCCTGATCAAAACTCTTTGTGATCCTTGCAAATATTGCGATGGCAAAGGCTACGTTAAACGCAAATCCACGGTGGCCAACGAAATCTTCCGTGAACTTGAGCGAGATTTGCCTCAGTATCAAATGAATAAAAAAGCCAACATCTTGGTTCACTGTCACCAAGAAGTCGTTGATTGGATTTACGAGGTCGAAGGCGAATCTCTGGCACAGATCGAAGGTAAACTTGGCAGATCCATAACCTTTAAAATTGAACCCACTTATCATGTCGAGCAGTACGAAATTTTCGTGGTCTAAAATTGATGTTCTAAGCGGGCTGGCGTCGATGTCAGAAAAACACGACTAGCTCAAAGACCCAAACCCAGCGTAACCAAAACTGCGGATCCCGATGGGGAACGTCGCGTAGATCAGGCCGCAGACTATTCTGGAATCTCAGTTACCTGACGAACGACAGCTCCGATCTTTATACTCTGACAGGGTTTGAAGCCAGTCTAGCCTCGGGATTTAACACGCGTTTCAGCGGAAAAATTGGAATCAACGGGTCCGTTCAAAACTTTAAGGATGAACCCGTGGGCGCAAGCGCCGAGGCTGGTACCGGCATGAATGTCGGATCTAACGTACATATCGATGAACCAAAGCCTTGTGGGAACTGGCTCTGCACGCGACCTTCTAAAGCTGTTAACGCGCAGTATAATTTGAGAGAATTCAGAGCATCCGCTGGTCTGTTTATTCGGGCAAGGGCTGAATTGTTTTCAACCCGCTCGATATCCTCCGAAGACTTGTGTTTGACAAGGTTGCTACTGACTGGCATTAACCAACCTCTTTAGTC
>JAYUPS010000105.1:0-12264 GCA_043759945.1 Bdellovibrio sp. | reverse complement strand
AGCGCATCCGATCCATAGACCCAGTGGCGCTGGATAGTTACCGTGAGTTTTCAGAATTGTCCGAGATTGAAGAAAAAGTCAATCTGACGAATCACCACGCCATGGTCTCAGATCTGATTGAATCCCATAATATTATTGTGTGCCGCATGCGAACTTCGCTCGATATTGTAATTGAGAGCCAAGATGTGGTTACCAGCGATTTGATCACTAACCGGCTCGGCAAACATGAAAAAGCACTTTGGATGCTAAAGAGTCAGTTAATTTGAGATCGTTCAAGAAAGTTTTTTCTTTTGTAAGCATTTATCTTCAAGCCCTGTTTTATTTTCTGGCAGGGCTTAACCATTTTATTAGCCCGGCTATCTATGTATCGATGATTCCAAGTTGGTTGCCTTACCCAGAGTTGCTGAATGGTTTAAGTGGCCTGGCAGAGATGGTTGCGGGGCTCTTGTTTGCATTTCCAAAGACGCGCTGGTGGGGAGCTTGGGGAATAGTTTGGCTGCTGATCGCCATTTTTCCAGCAAATATTCAAATGGCTATCAATGGCGCGACTCCCGACGGATTTCCGTGGGAAGCAGATCTTTGGGTACTTTGGGGGCGACTGCCCCTGCAGTTTTTACTGATGTACTGGGCTTACGTGTTTCGGCACGGTCCAAATAAGGGCGGAGACAAGAGTGGCCAATGAGGGCAAGTTAAAATCCAGGACGAAAAAACCAGCACGGAAAAATTCTGGTTATGACAATACGTCTCGATTAGAGAAATCAAAAGCCAACGAAATGCTTATCATTGAAACGATGGTGGCGCTTCTGGTAAAAAACAAGGGCGCCGAGGTGACTTTTGATCAGATCGCCAAGGCAACGGGTTTAGCTGAAAGATCGATCTACCGTTTTTTTAAAAACAAAGAAGCACTTCATCAAGAAACGGATCGCTACCTTTCAAGTTTTTTAGCCGCAGGTGTGGAGCAGCTCAATTCGTTGAACGTGGTTGGATTTGGACGAAACACGTATGCGGTTTTCGATCGCAATGAGCCTTTGGTTCTGGCTTACGTTTATTCTCATTTTGGGGAAGAGGCCCGGCGAATCTTTAGGAAACAACTAAATCAGTTCATCATCGAAAAAATCAAACAAGAAAAAGGCCTTCAGATCGAAGGCGAAAATCTGAAAAAGGTCGCTTTGATAACGGCGTTGATTAACGCAAAAATTTGGCACGATATAAAATCGGACTTTGGTTATTCCGGTGTCGAAATGGGAGACGCTGTCGAATGGGCACTCCAAACCCTGATGGATGGACTGACGCCAACTTAGTTGCAGTGGATAGTTTCGGCAAATTGACCTCAAAACCTGCGACAAAAATCCACAATCTATTTGCACCCGTCACCTCAATCGATATTGACCACTGGCATAGGCTTTGCGG
The DNA here is from genome assembly GCA_043759945.1 of Bdellovibrio sp. Classification (GTDB taxonomy): domain Bacteria; phylum Bdellovibrionota; class Bdellovibrionia; order Bdellovibrionales; family Bdellovibrionaceae; genus JAYUPS01. The sequence goes on along the minus strand of JAYUPS010000105.1, from coordinate 10,854 downwards.
TTTCTATTTGATCAGGAGGTCCTATGGAAGAGACAAAGAAGAAAACTAAAGACAAGGCACCAGAAGCGGCAATCCCAGGAGGCAACAATTTTCGTAGCAAAGATTTTGACCAAGAGAGCAAATATTCAATAGGTGACGACAACAATCACGATTACGTTCCCGAGGGTACACCGAACCGAAAGCAAGAGTTCCATGACTTTTCGGCTCAGCCAACCAAGACTGCTGAAGACTGAACTGTGACCCAAGTAAAGTTAACGGACGCACTCGCCGTGAATCATCCCTTGTGCAACGACAAAGACACGGCAATTGAACGGACCGCAATCCTGCAGAAAAAGCTTTATGATCTTTTGTATCTAATGTTTGCCCACGACCGACATTCCCTGTTGGTCATTTTGCAAGGAATCGACACCTGCGGCAAAGACGGAACTGTGCGACACATTTTCTCGGGCGTAAACCCACAAGGTTTAACGGTCTTTTCCTTTAAAAAGCCATCTCGATTAGAATCTCGACATGATTTTCTATGGCGTTGTCACCTCCACGCGCCAGAGTGTGGATTGGCAACAATTTTCAACCGAAGCTATTATGAAGAAGTGACTACAACCATGGTCCATCCTGAGCTTCTGCAGGACCAGAACATTCCCTTGGAGAGACAGAAGAACCCGGATTTTTTTCAGCACAGATACGACCACATCAATGATTTTGAAAAGATGTTGCAGCAGAAGGGCACGGTCGTCCTTAAGTTTTTGCTGCATATTTCAAAGAGCGAACAAAAAACTAGAATTCAGAACCGGCTAAAGGATCGTAGTAAAAATTGGAAATTTTCTAAGCAAGACGTCCGAGAGCGAAAGTATTGGGATCGCTACATGATTTCTTTTGAAAAAATGATTCGTGCAACCAGCACGAAGATTGCCCCGTGGACTGTTGTTCCAGCAGATAGCAAGTGGTACCGCAATTACGTCGTTTCCAAAACGATGGTTGAATCGCTTCAGAAACTAAATATGAGTTTTCCGAAGGCGGAAATTTAGTGCCCACCGCGATTAAACTGCTAGAGTTTTTACCTGGTCGGGGTTGGAAAGGGTAAGCTAGACAGCAAACATCAGCGCAAAGGTAATCAAAACTGACTTCATGGGATACTGCCTATCCGGGTGGAGATTTTTTGTGAATATGGTCGTAAAGTCTACGTCTAAAGATTTATTCTCGTCAGTGTTAGAAAAATTTTAGGGGAAACAATTAGAGTATTACTGGGAATGGAGTACTTTTAAGTCATGCCTTTCTCAGGTACAATCGGAAGAATGAAGTTATCCAAGATTTTATTAATTTTCTTCGGGGGATTAGTGGTGCTACCGCTCGGTGGCTGCGATTTTTTTAATTCAAAAAAGATAAAGCCAGAGTCTTCCCTAACAACCTTTAATCTTGTTTCGGTCGAAGGGTTTTTAGACCCTAAGCCCGAAGAATCAAAATTGTTGTCAAGGGCGATCGTGGTTAATTTTTGGGCCTCTTGGTGTGCGCCCTGCCAGCAAGAAACTCCCGAACTTTTAAAAATCGCAAAGATTTATAAAGATCAATTGAACCTTCTGATGATTAGCGGAGATGGAAGCTCTAAAGAGATGAAAAAGTTTATGTCCCTTTTTCCTAACTTTAAGGCGGCTAATATTTTTGTTGCCCAAGATATTAGTCGAGACTGGATTCAGAAATATGGTGTCTCCGGTTTCCCTGAAACTTTTGTTTACGATCAAAAACATCAGCTGATAGCTAGATTTGAAGGTGCTTTGGACTTTGAGAGCATCGCTTTTAAAAAAGCACTCGAAAAAATTACTACCATGAAAATTGATTGAGATGGCATTCGTTGCAATTGTTCAAGTTTGTAAATCCTGAATGGACTGGAGTCGGAACGCTCAGAGCCTCTTGCAAATGACAGCTCGAACACATGGGGTTTAACCCTTTGTAAGTTCCGCTGCGATGGCATTCCATGCAATCCAAAGTTCTGTGGGCTCCCCTTAGCGGAAATTGGGTCAAAGAATGTTTGAATCCCGTGACCTCCCAAAACTGTTGACGATGACAGTCCTGACAGCGGGGTAGAGTGCCTTGGTGGACATCGTCTTTTTCATGACAAGTCAGGCAATTTTGACTTAAGCCTTCGAGCTTTCTTTTGTCTTGATGACATTCGGTGCACTCCAGAGAAAAATGCACGCCATTTAAAGTAAAATTTTTGTGAAAATCTTTCGTTAGTTTCCAGCCCCGCTCTGTATGACATTCCTGACATTTGGCTCCAAACTCGCCATTGTGAACGTCTTTATGACAAGTCACACAAGTGGAAGAGGCAAATTTGTACTGAGTTACTAAATGAATGCCACCTTTGACCTTAATGAAAGTTTTAGGAATTGGCTTGTGACATTCGGAGCATTTTACCTGTTCGTGTTTAAAGACTAAAGGAAAAGTGCTTTGTTTGTTGTGGTTAAACTGCACTTTTCTCCACTTGTCCATATTATGGCACTCCAAACAATTCGTGCCGAGCTGCTCTTGATGATAATCCGTATGGCAAGAAAGACATTCTGATTTTTTCACTTGAGGAAACAAAAATTGGGACAAAGTGAAGATGGCTGTTTTGCCAGTTTTTTTAGGGTCGGCACGGGTATTCGGTGGTGTTAATGCGATTTTTGTCGAAGTTGGTTTATGGCATTCGGCACACTGAAGTTTTGTATGGGAACCTTCGAGCGGATAATTGGTTTTAGAATGATCAAATTTCAAACGTTCTTTGAAAGTGGTGGTCGTGTGGCAGGTGAAGCAATTGGGCGAATCAAATTTTGTGGAGAACTGCCGGTTGTGAATGGATTTATGACAATCTACACAAAACTGATTATTGACCGACTTGAATTTGAAGATTTGTTTACCTTGGGTCCCATGGCAATTATTGCAGGAAATTTTTTGATGGGCTCCCGTGAGCGGGAATTTAGTTTTGGAGTGGTCAAACTTGGTTCCGCTTTTGGTGTCGAACCAACTTGAGGTAACGTGACATTCCGTACAGGATTTTTTCAGAAGTAAAGGGCTGAACTGCTGAAGATGAGGACTCTTATGGCAATTTTCGCAAGTTTTGGAAGTCAAATGTTCCCATTTATATCGAACTGAAATATTTTTTTTGTTTGCATCTTTTTGCATGTGGCAATCGGTGCAATTCAGTTTTAAATGCTCTCCATCAATAGGGTAGCGGGTGTGGTCGTTGTGATTAAACCGGTTCGTGTCCTGCCATTTGCTTTCATTATGGCAAGCGCCGCAAGAATTCAAACGGCCGAAGCTTTTTAATTGCTGAGTTTTGCCGAAGAAATGGAAGTCTTTATGGCAAGTTAGGCATTGTTGTGAAAGTCCTTTAAATTTGAACGAAGGCTTTTTTAATTCCACGCTCATGCCTTCGCCCTGTTTGTGGCACTCAACGCAACGAAGCTCTTTGTGCTTTCCTCTTAAAGAATATTTCGTGATATTGTGATCAAAGTGTTCAATTTTCCAGTCGGTTTGTTGGTGACAAGTCAGGCAGTTCCCATTTTGAAACTTTTTGGTAAAAGCATTCTTATGCTGATCCTGATGGCAAGAAAGACACTGATCAACTTTAAGGTTCGGCCATTTGTAGACAACTTTTTGGATTTTTTTATCGGGGCCTAGTGGAGTGTGACAGGTGGCACACTTGAGTTCGGAATGCTTTCCTTCTAAGGCGTAGCCTGTATCTTTTTTATGTTCAAATTTCAGTCCCTCTTTCCATGATTTAAGTTCATGGCAAGTGACGCAATCTTTTTTCGCAAAAGTACCTTTAAAAAAGTGAACGTCATCTTTTTTGTGGCAGCTAACACAAGTTGCCTGGACGCCGAGATATCTGGTCTTTCCGGCGCGCACAGAAGTTGCTGGCATTTTTGCTTTATGGCAATCGACGCATTTGATCTCGGCATGCTTACCCTCTAGCTTGTATCCCGTCCATTGCCCATGGTTAAAGTTTTTCTCATCCACAGAGATGGAATCATAATCGGCGCCTTTATGTTCGGAATGGCATTCTTTGCAGGATTTTGTGGCCAACCCATGAAATCCCCTTTTGCTTTCGACAAATTTGGTAATTGCTTTATGGCAAGCCAAACATTGAGCGTCCGGAACTCCTTCCCCAGCCGAGTGACATTTCAAGCAATCGGTGTTTTCAAGGTGCGCGTGGCCTTTCACCAATGGACCCGGCGCCAGTAATTTATTCAACAGGCCTTCCTGCGACCACGAAAGGCTGCAGTAAAGGAGTATGAAGAACCCCACTTTCATAAGGGACCTCGTGGGGGGGCGCCATCACGAAGTGGAGAAAGGTTTCGACTTCCAAAACGATAGCCCAATTTAATAAAGCCACTGTAAATTTGAACCTTCTCATCACTAGCGGTTTGACCCGCAAAACTAAGGTAGGTTTGCCGTGAAACAAAGTAGGAACAAGAAACTTCTGCCAATTGAGGATGGGTCACGGTGCCATCGCCGTTTTGTTGCTTTTGGTATTCAAAGTCCAAATTCAATTCCCATTTTTTCCCGAAGCGACCAAAACCAAATCGGGTGAGCAGGTCGTTGCTGACAAAATTCTTTCGAGAACCTAGTACAAAATATCCATCCCAATGAGGGCCCCAAAAGCGAGATTTTGCGTAGCCTATCTCAAAAATCGTTCTTGTGAAGCCGTCAACTCCGCGACGGCCAGAACTTCCTAAGAAATACAGCCGATCCTGCATGTCACCAAACCGGTAAGTCAACCTTAAGCTCGCCTCGCTGTAGGGGCTCGATGGCAAACGCTCTAAAATTTCTTTACGACGAGTGTACTCGATGACGTCCATGGTAAGGCCCGTCAGGTCTGTGGTCAGCTGGGAAGTCCAGCCTTGCTGCCAAACTAGATTTCCGTTCTGAAGCTTCTTTTCGGGGACGAGATCGTAATAGAGTAAGCTGATGAAGCGACTGTGGGGAGCCCACTGGTAGGATCCGTTTTGATAAAGAAAATTTCGATCGGTGTGTCCAGAATAAGTTTCGACGACAATCGCGTGATTGACATAAAAATCTGTAGAGTTCACTTTTGGTTGGAGGTAAGACAGGGCGGCGCCGTAGACATTGGACTTTGAATCAAACTCCAAATAACTTCGTTCTCTTTTTTTGGGATTTAAACCTCCGAAGTAAGACAAAAATAAATTAGGGGTGAAATGATTTTCTACCAAAGCTCCGTCCACATAACCGGCACCGGCCTGGTAGACCGGAAATCTTCCGATTTGACCTCCCCAAAACTTTTTCGGATCCGAATTTCGAAGGCTGACCTGCCGCAACTGAAATTCATTCCGCGCCTCTAACGTCAGCCGCTCGCGGTTTAGTTTATCAAAAAAATCATGTTTGTCGCGAACGTCCAGGAAAGATTCCCAGTCAGTACCTGCAATTTCTTCCCCTTTCAGGAAAAAACGGGTGGAAACTGTCTGAAAATCATTTTTATCAGAACCTGTTGCCAAATTATCTTTGTAACGCTCAAGCGACGCATAACTTCCCAATGTGAATCTTCCGCTCCAGCGTACAGAAAAACACTTGCTTGGGAGAATCAGGCCCAACAGAATAAAAAAACGAAAAAAGTTCATCTTATCCAAATTCTGAAAGCGGAAAAATCATGCACCTGTTTATCGTAACGATCATCAAGAGACTGAATCAAAACAAATTTTTTAAGTTAACATCTTCGATTCGCTTGGCCGTGCCCGTTATGTTGGGTCTGATAGTAGCTATCGCAGTTGGTACTGTTTTAGAAAGCAATCACAATGCGGAATACGCCAAAATTGCTCTCTATGATGCCTGGTGGTTCAATACACTTTTATCTCTCCTGGCTTTAAATGTATTCTGTTCCATGATGTCGCGTTACCCCTGGAAAAAATATCAAATTGGCTTTGTGATGACTCACGTTGGCATTTTAATTCTGCTCGGGGGAAGTTGGCTCACTAAAATTTACGGCATCGATGGTTCTCTTCAAGTTCAAGAAGGAGAATCTCAGAACGTCGTCGTGTTACCGAGACTTATGTTGGGTTATCAATTCGAAGGCAGCGCTGCTTTAAATTCGTCAGTTTTTTCGAAAACTCTTTATGATCAAGACGAAGACGATTTGTCGGCGATAAATCAGGCGCTTGGCCATATGATCCGTGCCAAAAATTTTATACCCTTTGCCGAAATTGAAAAAGGCTATTCCTCTGCGCAAGAACCGGGGAAAGGGGCCGTGGGGAGCAGTTTTGGTTTAAAAAGTGCGTTTTTTGATGTCAAAGAGTGGCTCCATAGTGAAGAAAATCCGGAGATGCAAATGGGGCCGGCTCATTTGAAGCTGGTCGTTGAAGACGTGGCATCCTTGATAGAAAAACCCTCTGGTAAATCTTCGAAATCAAGTTCTTCTCTAGACGGAGATATTGTTACGATTCAAGGTCCGCAAGGAAAACCCAAAGATTTTACTTTTTCCCAGTTAAAAAAAGGGGTGGACTTTAACGGCGTTCAGGTCCGCTTGGAGAAAGTCTATGACCGCGCCATGGTCGCCGAAAATAAAATTCTAGAAAATCAAGATCCCGCATCACCTTTGAATAAAGCGGCGGAATTGTCTTTGGAGAAAAATGGAAAAAAAATACGTGAAGTTCTCTATGCCAAATACCCGGGCTTTTCGATTAGCAAGGAAGGCACCTTTGATTTGAAACTAAGTCTCCTCAGCAGTGCCGGTGAAATTAAGTCTGCTTTACCGGCCGGACATCCCGTCATTGATCCCGGCGAAGTTACTACAGAAGCTCCTTCAATGCCGGGGGGAAACTTGATTGAGTTTCGCGTGGCGCGAGACCAGCCCGACCGAGTGCGTATCGTTTTGAAGAAAAAGGGAGAGGTCGTTCTGGAAAAAGTTATGAAAGAGGGCGACACCTTTACGACTCCATGGATGGGTATGCAGCTTTTCGTTGGGTCCATTAGTTTTGGTTCAAAAAGTCAGGTCCAGGTAAAATCTATTCGCCCCTTGCCGGGCAAAAATTTGCCTCCGAGCGCTATTTTCCTGGAACCAGTGGGATCTGCAGAGGGTTTTTGGCTTCCACAAGGGGAGGTGAAGCAGGTGAATTTGGGAGGGCGCCCCGCCACGGTGGTCTTTGCCAATGAGACTTTGACCCTGCCGTTTCAGCTTCGCCTAGAACAATTCTCAAAAAAAGATTATCCAGGCACAGAAACTCCCTACAGCTACGAGAGTTTAGTCACCAATTTCAAGGATCAAAAGAAAACCTTGATCTCGATGAATGAGCCTTTAAAAGAAGAAGGCTATACACTCTATCAGGCGAGCTTTTCATTGGTGCCCGGGCAAAAACCGGTTTCGATTTTATCTGTTAACAGGGACCCTGGCCGACCTATCAAATATCTGGGAAGCGCAATTTTAATTTTAGGAATTATCACTTTTACTTTGATGCGAAGTCGGCTGAACCGTAAATACCCTCAAGGAGCTGCTGTATGAAATATTATTTTCTGTCATCTTTGATTTTCTTTGGGACCTTTGCCCATGCACAGGCTCAAAGCTCGGGATATCAGCCTGAAGTCGCCCTTCAAAAAATGACGGCCTTTGGTCAGAAAGTTGAGACCGACGAGATTCGGTTGGCGGCGACCGTGCAAAACGGGCGAATTAAACCCTTGGCTACCTTGGCCCGAGAGACGATCCTGTTTTTAACGGGAAGTTATCGCAAATGGGAGTTAAACTCAGTGCAGCTCTATCTGACGATTTCAAGTTTAGAAGCCGCTGCCTACGCACCCATAATTGAAATTCGTGACATCGAACTAAGAAAAAAGCTGGGCTACACCTCGGATAAAAAATATTTTTCGTTGGCCGATCTAGAAAGTTCTCCTCTTGAAAAGTTTTCGAATCCGCTCCTGCAAAAAGATCAAGAGGGAGCCAAATTGTCAGAGTCTGAGAAAAAAGTTTTAGAAGCTTATTCGCAAATGAACTTGTTTCGTCAGATTGCTATGAAGGAACATTTAGCAGGGTCCTTGGATTTTAGTTGGCTCGAATCAAAGCAGAGATCTCCAGACACGCCAATGGCACAACTTGCCTTAAAATATTTAACTTTGCTCTCGGCTGATAAATTTGATGAGGCCAATGCAACCGCACTAGAAATTAAAGAAAAGAGTCGAAATCAGAAAACGCCAGACTTGTTTCGACATTCCTTGGATAAGCTGGAAACCGAAGTTTGGTTTTATGATTATCGACCTTTTTTGTGGGCTGCTATGCTCTCCTTGTTCGCGGGTTTAGCTCTGACGGTCGATGTTTTTTACAAAAAATTCTCCGCGCGTGGCATTTATGCGCTTTTCACATTGGTATTACTTCCGGTGTTGGTTGGATTGGGACTGCGGGTTTATATCACTCAATTTTCACCGGTGACCAATATGTACGGAACAATGATCTGGGTTGCCTTTGGGGTGACTCTTTTTAGTCTAATTCTTTACAGTCTTTACAAAAATGCAGTCGTTTGCGGATACTTGTTTTTCGGCAGCGGTTTGATATTGATGCTGACGGAAAATATTCCCTTGGTACTTAGCCCGGATATGGATCCAATCGTCGCAGTCTTACGCAGCAACTTTTGGTTAGCTACACATGTAACCACAATCACTATTTCTTACGCGGCCTATACGATTGCCATGATTTTAGGAAATGTAGTTTTGATCAAAAGTCTTTTTGGAAAAAACAATCCCCAACAAATTCAAGATTTTTTTCAGTATAGTTACCGAATGGTTCAGCTCGGATGTCTATTACTTACCTTAGGAATTATACTTGGGGGAATCTGGGCCGATTATTCTTGGGGACGATTTTGGGGTTGGGATCCAAAGGAAACTTGGGCTTTGATTGCGGATTTAGGATTTTTAGTATTGCTTCATGCGCGTTTCATTGGGTGGCTTAAGCCCTTTAGTTTCTTGGCCCTACTCCCAGTCTCTTATTTATTGGTAATTATGGCCTGGTATGGGGTGAATTTTATTCTGGCGGCGGGACTTCATTCCTACGGATTTTCTAGCGGTGGAGCTAAGGCTGTCACAATTTTTGTTACGCTGCAGGTGGGATTAATTCTTGTTGTGCTCGCAAAAAACAAGCTAACCGGAGCCCAAAAATATCAAGGATGAAATGATATGGATGATCGCCGCCAAATACATAAAGACTGCAAATGGAAAATGAAAGGCATGCCAGTATCCCATTAATTTTTCGAAAGGGGCCAAATTGAAGGCACTTCTTTTTTTAATTGCATAAAGAGTAAGGGCCGCTTTTGCTTGGGCCGGATAACCGGCTGGAACGGGAACCTCGGAAAATAGTAGACGCGCATCGCCGAGCAAAGTAGATCCCAAAGCCATAAAAGGATTTACAAACTTTTCTCGGGCGCCCACGTGTTTAAGCATACGTGCGATGCTGGCCCCCCGCATTTCTTTCGACCATTTAAATTTGGCTCTTTCTATCAAATAATCCATACGATCGGCGGCTTTCGTCGCCCCTCGCTCAAGATCATCTCTTTGAGAGGACAGTTGAGCGTACAAATAGCGTCCGATGATTCCGCTCGTTAGTGAAACGATCATGCTCCAAAAAGAAATTCCCACCAGACCACGCACCTTCAATCCACAGTGGAAAAAAATTAAAGTTGGTCCCATAAGTCCGCAGAAAATATGAAAATTTAAATATAAGGAAAGCTTTCCCCAATTGTGGGTAAACCTAAAACGCTTTCTCAGAGAGTAAACGTTCATTAGCACCATCAGGCTGATGCCAATCCACCCCAGCCAAAGACTAAGGTTACGACCGGGAATTATATTAAACTTAACATTTGGACTGAGCCAACCTTTGGTTTGTAAAAATAAAAAGAAGCTCCAGTGAGGTGCCGAACTTAGGGCCCAATACTCAAAACCTAAAAATCCCGTAATTAGGAGCCAAGCAATAATATAGCTGCGCATGGATCACTAGTTTAAAAGAGTTTTTTTAGAATGCAAGGCGGGGTCTAGAGAACCTAGTTCCAACGTCCCGATGTTCCGGTTGTAACTGGAACAGTCATAATACGTTGATTGCCTTCATGACACGAGTAAGTGGTTCCGTTCACGCTGCCGCAACCAATGGAAGTGTAACCAACTCGAGCTGCGGTCGGATAAACAATGCCGTTAGCATTGGTGAAAGTATTAGCGCCTCGAGCGGTTGTGTGACAGCCAACGCAACTTAATGTTGTACCTTTGAAAGCATTCACGGGGTGATGGCGATTTCCAAGAGTCTTCATGGTAATTCCACTGGTGGGGGCAATATAGTTGGCCACTTCTGCTTTGGAACCTAAGTGGCAAGTGATACAAGTGTTGGTCCCAGCCGGTAATCCTTGGTGATCAAAATCTGTGATTACGCTGTAGTTGCCAGTACCATGGCAAGACACGCAGTTTGGGTTGGGCGAGTGGGTTCCCGTATACCCAGGAATTGTAATTCCGGAAGAAGTATGACTTGGAATCGTGTAAGTCGCCGGTGCCGCGGCTCCTCCGTCCCAGTCGATCGCCGTTGGGATGCGATTTGAAATTCGAGCCAGAGTTGGTTGATGGCAGGAAGCACAGTCTCCCGTCGAAGGCACCGTGCTATGATTAAAGCTCACTCCAGTGGTGGTGGAAGTTACATTTCCAAGTGGAGCCGCATGGCAAGTGTTGCAACTTGCGGTGGACGCTACTTTGTTGTGAAAGCTTGCGCGACCCGTGGTGGTCCAGGAAACTCCAGGATTTGTGTGACAGGTTGCACACTGCTGAGCAGCTACATTTGGCATACTCAAAGAACTGGTGTGCGTGAATTTTTGAGGTTGATTAGTACCTTTGTAAGTTGGTTGATTTTTA
>JAYUPS010000104.1:0-4512 GCA_043759945.1 Bdellovibrio sp. | reverse complement strand
TTACAGTTCTTGTGAGATCGATGAAGGAAACGGAACCTGCTGTTCAAGTTTGGACGTGGACGACGCGCGGGCCGTTGCGGATCAATTGAAAATCCCTTTTTATGTGCTGAACTGCGAAGAAAAATTTAAAGAAAAAGTAATCGACCCTTTTGTGAATTCTTATTTGCTGGGCGAGACTCCCTTGCCGTGCGTGAATTGCAATACGTTTTTAAAATTTGATCACCTGATCAAAAAAATGAAAGAGCTGGACTGCGATTATTTGGCAACCGGTCACTACGCGCAGATTGTTAAGAATGAGGCCGGCGAAGCTTCTTTACAGACCAGCACGGATGACTGGAAAGACCAAACTTACTTTTTGTTTACTCTGGATCCAGAAATCTTGCCGCGCTTAATTTTTCCCATCGGACAAATGAAAAAGCCCGAAGTTCGAAAATACGCCGAGGCCAAGGGTCTGGGTGTTGCGAAGAAAAAAGATTCGACCGGGATTTGCTTTGTCGGGAACCAAGGTTATTCAAATTTCATCGAGTCCCAAATCAAGAAATCGCAAATAAGACCAGGAAAGCTGCGACGCTATCCGGCCGGTCATGTCATGAGCGAACATCCGGGAATCCATCACTTCACCTATGGTCAAAGCAAGGGCTTGGGTATGGATCATCACGAAAAGTTATTCGTTTTAAAAATTGATCCGGAAAACGGAGATGTCTGGGTGGGCGACGAAAAATATCTCTACCGTGAGTCGGCTCAAATCAAAAACCTGCACTGGCTACAGGCCATTGATCTGGATCAGGAAGTTAATGATCTGCAGGTCAAAATTCGCTACACCCAAAAAGGGACGCCGGCCAAACTCATCAAAGTTGACGGACAATTCGTGGTCCATTTCGAAACTCCCCAACGGGCTGTGACCCCGGGACAAGCTGCGGTTTTTTACCGGGGCGCGACTTTGTTGGGTGGGGGCTGGATCCAATGAGTTCACTGGATTTTCAGTTTCATACTTTTGGCTGCAAGGTGAACACCTATGATACGGGGCTTTTGCAAAAGCGCCTGGAGCACAAAAATATTTTTGAAAAACCAATCCATATCTTAAATACCTGTGCCGTGACCGCCGAAGCCACGAAAGAAGCCGTGCGTTTGGTTCGCAAGATTAAGACAGAAAATCCGGCGGCGGTCGTCGTCGTGACAGGCTGTGCAGCGCAGGTGGATACCGCGATTTTTTCAAGTCTACCAGGTGTTGACCTGGTGGTCGCAAATTCCCACAAGGGTGAGCTCGAAACAATTATCAGCGAGTTTCAACTGAAAAAGAATCTTCAGAAAACCTTCAAATCCAATATTTTTAGAAAAGAAGACCTGGAGATGGGGGGCGGTCTTGAAGAAAAACACAGCCGCGCTTTCTTAAAAATTCAAGATGGCTGCAATTCTTTTTGTGCCTTTTGTATCATCCCCTACGCCCGGGGCAAAAGTCGCAGCGTTCCCATCGAAGATTTGGTCGAACGCTGTCGGATTCTGGTTCAAACCGGTTTTTCCGAAATTGTACTCACGGGCGTGCACATTGGGGATTACCAAGATGGTTCCGCGCGCTTGGAAGATCTAATTCAGGCTCTAATCGAAAAAACAGAAGTGGCCCGTTTTCGGTTAACGAGCTTAGAGCCCATTGAATTGTCCGAGCGGCTGTTGAATTTATTTTCTGACCCTCGAATGTGTCGCCATTTCCATTTGTCGATTCAAAGTGCTTCGACCAAAATCTTGAGTGAAATGAAGCGAAAGTACACGGCAGACCAGGTGACTTCTGCGTTTGAAAGAATTCACTCGAAATACCCGGACGCTTTTGTGGGGATGGACATCATTGCCGGATTTCCCACAGAGTCCGAGCAAGACTTTTCCGAAACCTACGAGCTCTTGGAGCGCACGCCGTGGACCCGCATGCATGTCTTTCCCTACAGCGAACGTTCTGGCACCCGCGCGGCGATCTTAGAACAAGTGCGCCCCGAAGTTCGTAAAGCCAGGGCCCGTCGTTTGCGAGAGCTGAGTCTTATTCGGTTTCAAGACCACTTAAAGCAACAGGTTGGAAAAACCAAAAAAGTGTTAATGCTTAAGAATTCTGAATTTGGTCTGAGCCGAGATTTCTGGAACATAAAAATTCAACAGAAAAGTTTGGCCGAAGTAGCAGAGGGCGAAGTTAGCGTGCAGGTCATTGGTTTTGATCTCAACAATCATCGACGGTCCGAAGGCATCTTGCTGGGGGTTCGCGCATGATTGAAGAAAAACTCGGCTATCAATTTAAAAATAAAAATCTGCTGCAGCAGGCCCTGACCCATAAAAGTTTTCAGTCCATCGATCAAAATGAACGACTGGAATTTTTAGGAGACGCCGTCATCGATATGGTTTTGGCGGAAGTTTTGATGGAAAAATTTCCCCTTCAAGACGAAGGCCGTCTCTCAAAAAAACGCGCGGGTCTGGTGAATGAGAGCAGTCTCGCGCAAATAGCCCTGGCCCTGGATCTGGGGAAAGACATTCGGCTCGGAAAAAGTGAAATCCAAAGCGAGGGTTCAAAAAAGCCAAGCATTCTGTCGGGGACTTTAGAAGCCCTGATCGGAGCCCTGTATTTGGATGCGGGTTTTGAAAAGACGCGGGAGTTTATTTTTAAGCTGTATCAGGAAAGACTTGCTGCGGGCGATGCCGATCAAGATTTCAGTGCGGACTTTAAAACTCGGCTTCAGGAACTTGTACAAGAGAATCAAAAGACGACCCCAACCTATGCGGTGATTTCTGAAACCATGGAAGGTCTGGCTCGAGTCTTTAAAATTCAAGTCGAAGTGAACGGAGTCGTTTTGGGCTCGGGCCTTGGGGCCAGTAAAAAAGCGGCCGAGCAAGAAGCGGCTCAAGTTGCCCTGAAGAAAATGGCTTTAAAGAAATCGGAGAACGTATGAGCTATCGCGCAGGCTTCTGTGGAATTATCGGAATGCCCAATGCGGGAAAAAGCAGCGTCATGAATTGGCTCGTCGATGAAAAAGTATCCATCGTGACGTCTAAGCCTCAGACAACCCGCCGCCGCATCCTGGGGCTGAAATCAAGCGCTCAGGGGCAAGTCGTCTTTGTCGATGCACCCGGAATAGTTCAAGCCGCCAAAGGCCTAAATTCTTTCTTAGAAAAAGAAATGGAAGAGGTCGTGGAAAGCAGCGACGTGCTGATGCTGGTCTTAAGTATCGATGAAAAAAAGAAAGAGACTTTGGAGCAAGTTTTGGGAATCGCTAAAGCTTCTAAGAAGCCGTTTGTCATTTTGATGAATAAAACCGACATCAAAGCTTACGAGATGCGAAAGCTCGTTTTGCGACGTTACCTCGAGGAAAATTTTAAGGGACAAAAATTGTTTGAAGTTTCAACTCTGGAAAAAGAACACAAGCCCGACATCCTGGCTCATGTTTTGACTTTGCTCCCGGAAAGCCAAGCGCCTTTGTATGATGCGGAATTACTTTCTCCGATGAACACGCGCGAATTGGTGGCCGAGCTGATTCGGGAGCAATGCTTTAAAGAATTGCATCAAGAAATTCCCTACGGCATGGCCGTCGTTATCGCCAAATATGAAGAGGCCGAGAAAATCACGCGCATTATGGCGGATCTTCTGGTTTCAAAGCCAAGTTTTAAATCGATGGTCATCGGTCAAAATGGTTCGATGATCAAAGAAATCGGAAGCAAGGCTCGTAAAGAAATTGAAAAGCTTGTGGGTGGTCCCGTTTATTTAGACCTCAATGTGGTGGTCAAAGAGGGCTGGACTGAAAATAAGCGTCTAATGAAAGAACTGGGTTATGACAATGATAAGCGGAAGTAGTTCCATTCAAAAAATCTCACCGAAAGTGGCCATCGTCGGCAGACCCAATGTGGGAAAATCGACTTTGTTTAATATTCTAACGGAATCTCGTAAAGCCGTGGTGAAAGACCAACCGGGCGTTACCCGCGACATTCATTTGGAAAGCTGCCAGGTCTGGGGGAAAAACTTTGATCTGATCGACACCGGGGGACTGACCGAAGCCAAAGACATTTTCTCTAAACTGATCAAAGAACAAGTGACCGAGTTCTTAGAAACGGTCGATTTGATTTTGGTCGTCATGGACGGACGCGATGGCTTGGTTCCCGAGGATCGGGACGTGGTGCGACTGGTCCAGCAAACGGGGAAGCCCTTTGCCCTGATCGCTAATAAAATTGACCGCCTGCACGAGGCTCCCATCAAACTTGCTGATTTTCACGAATTTGGGGTTGAGCCCATCCCGACTTCTTTTGAGCAGCGCGGGGGTTTGGCCCAAGTTTTAGAATGGCTGCACAAATCTTTGCCCGAGGCCCAAGAGGTTCTGCGCGAGGGTTTAACCATCGCCATCGTTGGAAAGCCCAACGCGGGCAAGTCCTCGCTTGTGAATGCCCTGTTGGGAGAGAATCGCATGCTGGTCTCGGCCGTTGCGGGCACCACGGTTGATGCGATTGACACGCCTTTCGTTTACAATAACCGGAAATATATTCTAGTCG
>JAYUPS010000103.1:0-12287 GCA_043759945.1 Bdellovibrio sp. | reverse complement strand
GTATTGAATCCCCGCCCGACGGTGGCTTTCGAAGAGTCAACTTCGCCATCTTTATTTAACGGGGTTACGCTAACCAGGATGACCTCTTGTTCGGGTATAACACTCACGTAGTAGGTGGATCCGTTGGATTGCTCGAAGTCATAACTATTTTGGAATTTAGCGATGTAAAATTCAAATTTTGCATCCGTGGTTTTGTCGCGATAAACGCACAAAGCTTCGCCGTATTTTGGGACTGGGCCAGCCGCTTGCGCCGTTGTTGACAAGCTAACGATGGACCCCAATAAAACTAAAAAAAACCTGAGCTTTTTCATCCTAACCCCCACTGACTTGACGGAATCTTCGAACAAGAATAGTTCCATGGCTAGTTTGCAAAGTAAAATACAAGGGGCGCCAAAATGAACATTTTAATCACAGGAACTTCACGGGGAATCGGCTTAGAGCTTCTTAAGCTGGCTTTAGAAAAAGGACACAATATTTTTGCGGTGGGTCGCAAGCTGGAATCCAAACCCGAGATCCTGTCTTTGGAAAAATCTTATGCCTCGAAGCTCAGTTTGATTTCGGTAGATTTGGCCAATCCGGAAGCCCCGGGCCAGATTGCCAGTGAAGTCGCCTCTAATTTTGAATCTTTAGACCTTCTGATCAACAACGCCGGAGTTATGCACAAGGGTGAAGCCGAGGAAGATTTTCTGGAGAGCTTTAAAATTAACTCGGTCGTTCCATTTCTGGTCACCAAAGCCTTGTTGCCCTCGCTTAAAAAAGGGACTTCGCCCAAAGTTGTTCAGGTCACAAGTCTAATGGGATCCATCGCCGATAATAGCTCGGGCGGATATTACGCCTACCGCGCTTCAAAATCGGCGTTGAATATGATCAACAAAAGTATGGCCGTTGATAATCCGTGGCTGACAACCATTGTGATTCATCCAGGATGGGTTAAAACCGATATGGGCGGTCCTCAGGCTCCAACATCTGCCTCTGAATCCGCGCAAGGCATCTGGAAGGTCCAAGCCGAATTGAAACCCAACGACACAGCAGGATATTTTGATTTTCGCGGCAAAAAGCTTCCCTGGTAAATACCAGCAACGGTAGGCTTTTGCGTAATTCATTACTGTTTATTAACTAGGGGGGGCTCTTTATGAAACTGTCATCAGTCTTGGTTCTTATCGCATTTTGGGGTGGCCAAGCCGCTCACGCAATTCCGCTTCTTAGCACAAAGGCTTTTACCGCAACCGATTTGCCGCCGCTCTTCACGGCTCAGTATGATTTCGAAGGGATTGTCGCCCTTTCTAATTGCTCTGGTAGCTTGATCCGTTTGGAAAATAGCAAAGACTCCGACAAGGCCATGGTTCTGACGAACGGTCACTGCTTAGAGACTGGAATGCCAAGACCCGGTCAAGTTTTTGTAAATCGCAATTCGAACCGCACTTTCCGCCTGCTGAACAGCAACGCCCAAGGCGTCGGTACTGTCACCGCTACAAAAATTATGTACGCGACAATGACAAAGACCGACATGACAATTTATCAACTGCGCGAAACTTTCGCGGACATCAAATCCAGCTACAATATCGATCCATTGACTCTTTCGTCACAGCCACCCCGCGTGAGTGATAAAATTGAAGTCATCTCTGGCTACTGGAAGCGCGGCTACTCTTGCGCGGTCGAAGCCATCGTTCCTAAATTGCAAGAGGGCGACTGGATTTGTGAAGAGTCCATCCGTTACTCTCGCCCTGGTTGCGAAGTCATCGGCGGAACTTCGGGTTCGCCCATCGTTCTCGCAAACTCACGAACGGTGATTGGTGTTAATAACACGGGCAACGAAGACGGCGCGATGTGCACCGTTAACAATCCCTGCGAAATTTCTGAAAACGGAGAAAAAACGGCCGTTCAAGGATACTCGTACGCGCAACAAACTCATTGGTTTTACACGTGCCTGAATGCCAACAACGAAATGGACATGGCCCGAGTTGGTTGCAGCCTAGCGAAGTAATGCTAGTTTTGTTTTTCGAGAAATAATAACGTCTGAGGATTCAAATCATGGGTGAACTTCAAAGCCCGCTTCGAATCCTCGGACATTTGTTTTTGATCCCCCGGTAAAAGTGCCGCGAGGAATAAAAAGTCATCTTCTTGGAGGGTATAAGTGGGACCCTCTTTCATGTCATTTTCAAACTGCGATTTAGGATCCGGATAGTTCCATCGACCCTTCGAGAAAAGGCTTCCCATGCTTTCATCTCGCTTCAAAAATGCCACCGTCCAGTATCCCCGGTAAAAATTCCCGCAAAAATCCTGATAGGTGTCGGACATCATCGCAAACTCCATGGCGTCGGCCTGGAGACAGCGCACAGGGTCGCTCTTGGACTTAATTCGGCAGACGTTACTTTTCGGCGAGACTTTAAAGTGATCGTAGCGGCCGTACAAAAATTGGTGATACTTTTTTGAAGACTGCTGCGGATGGGTCGGAACCAGTATTTTATTTGCGCAATCTAAGGATAATCGTTTGGCTTCGAAAGGATTTCCAACCTCGGTCGCCCAACTTGTTTTGTCGGTCCAACCCTTAAAGGCCTGCGCTTCGGGAACCTGGACGGACTGCAGGAGCTCGGCCAGCTGAGCGTGGGCGGAGTTTACAAAAAGCAGGGTCGATAGAGTCAGGATCAAGTTTTTCATGCCCTTGAAAGATAACACGGTTCTGACCAGTTAGAAGCTGTCAGGATTTTTGACATGAAAACTTTGCTGGGGCTTATGGGGGATTTATGTTATTCCCGTTTCATGTCAATCCAGATCGTTTACGGCGATGAATGCTATTTCGAAGGGTTTTGGAAGGTCCTGGATTCTGTCGCCCGTGAAAAAAATTACCTCGAGATAATCGAGGCACCCCCGCGGACCGAAGTGGATGAGTTTCAAAAAAAACTCATCCATCAAAAGTTTCCGGTATTCTATGCCTTGGGCTGCAGTTCAGAATTAAAAATTGAAGTCGGGCAAGTGGTTGGCTGGATTGATATCGTGGTCTTTAAAAATCCCCGAATGGCTCACCGGGGAACTTTGGGGATGGGACTGTTAAGCACCCATCGGGGTCAGGGTATCGGCTCAAAACTTATGGAAAAAGCTTTGGATTACTCGCGAAGTACCGGCTTGGAGAAAATTGAACTCCAGGTTTATCCCGAAAATAGCCAAGCTATCGAACTTTATAAGAAATTTGGGTTCAAGCAGTGCGGGTATCTGAAACACTATCGAAAGGTTGAAAATCGGTACTTCGACTCGCTCACCATGGAAGTTTTTCTCTAGAATCGCCAAAAAGACACATTGCATTATCTTCAAAACCAAAGAAATTCCGCATTTTTACGGACCGTCGTGATAACACCAACCCTCACTTCCGGAGGCCCGATGAATCCCACGCCCAAGTCCCCTACAACGATGACCTATGCAGACATGAAGCTGTCTCCGGCGGTCCAAAAATCACTTCAAACGATGAAGTTTGAAAACCCAACCCCTATCCAAGCCAAAGCGATCCCGATTGCCCTTATGGGTAAAGACGTTTTGGGTTGCGCACAAACCGGAACCGGTAAAACGGCCGCGTTTGGAATTCCGCTCGTTGAGAGCTTGATTCAAGATCCGACTTCGCTGGCGTTGGTTTTAGCACCCACCCGCGAACTGGCTCTGCAAATCATTGAAGTTCTTCGCAAACTGGCGGCCAATGTGGCGCACACGCCCTCGGTGCTCTTGATCGGCGGAGCTTCGATGCGAGATCAGTACACACAGCTCCGTCGTAATCCACGTATTATCGTGGCGACTCCGGGCCGACTGATGGATCATTTGCGACGCAAATCCATCAATCTCGCCAAGGTAAAAACCTTGGTGCTCGACGAAGCGGATCGTATGCTCGATATGGGATTTGCTCCGCAGCTGGATGAAATTTTAGAGCACCTACCGACCGAGCGGCAGACTTTCTTATTTTCGGCGACACTGCCTTCAAACATCAAGTCTTTGGCGAAACGCTATTTACATGAGCCCGAATCAATCACGATCGGTGCTGTTTCAACGCCCGTCGCGAACATCAAACACGAAATCATCCAAACCACGATCAAAGAGAAAAACAATCTTTTGCTTGATCAGTTGAATGCCCGCGAAGGTTCTATTTTGATTTTCTGCAAAACAAAAATCAAAGCGGACGACATTGCTGATTACTTGCACGAGTACGGATTTTCTTCTGGACGCATCCACGGGGATCGTTCGCAAGGGCAGCGTTCGGCTTCGATCAAAGCTTTCCGGGAACAAAAATTTCGGATCTTGGTGGCTACAGATATCGCCTCGCGCGGTTTGGATGTCCCACACATCCAGCACGTCATTAATTACGATCTGCCGCAAGTTCCCGAAGATTACATCCATCGCGTCGGTCGCACCGCTCGCGCGGGAGCGACGGGAGAAGCAGTGGCTTTTGTAGTTCCGCAAGACCGTGGTCTGTGGATGCGCATCGCTCGCTTGAATCCCGCTTGGAAACTGCAAGGTGGTTCCGGCGGTGGTTCGGGTGGTAGTGAACGCAGCCGTGGGGAATTCCGGGGAGATCGTTTTAATCGCGGTTCGCGCGATGAGCGTCCGCGGGACGCTAGTCCGCGGGACGACCGTTCAGCACGCCCTTCGTTCCGTGCCCGCGATGCGGGTCCCGAGCGCGAAGCGCGTACGGAAAAACCAGCTCGTTCTGAGAGTTTCCGCCCTGGAGATGTCCGCGGTGGAGTTCGCAAATTTGAAGACCAACGGTCATTCCGCGATCGTCGGGAAGACGTCAAACCCGTCGCGGCTGCACCAAAAGTGCGCGAGAACTTGCTCACTAAAATGGGATTTGATCCGGACGCTGATCGCCCGGCGCGAAAGAAAAAGGAAGATCCCTTTGCATCGCCTTACGCAGCGAAGAAACCTCGTAAACCCTTTGGTAAAAAAACAGCGGGCAGCGGAGAGCGTAAAGAACGTTCTTTTACCCGCTAAAGTTTTTTCTTTGCCAAATCACACAAGCCTGATCGGGATTGCAAATCCGATCGGGCTTTTTGCAACTGAATCAAGTCTTGGATCGCTTTGTCTTTTCTCATGGAAGCCAACCCCAACTGACTGCTGATCATCTGAGACTGCGCCGCCTATGCCTAATAACATCGCTTGATCCAGACTAAAATCTAGTCTAGTCGGTAATCTACATTCCGTTAATTGGGGGTTACATCAGTGGCGACTACGACGATCAGTTCTCCGGCCGATACAGTCCGAG
The DNA here is from genome assembly GCA_043759945.1 of Bdellovibrio sp. Lineage (GTDB taxonomy): Bacteria > Bdellovibrionota > Bdellovibrionia > Bdellovibrionales > Bdellovibrionaceae > JAYUPS01. The sequence continues at coordinate 7,045 of JAYUPS010000103.1, read as the reverse complement.
ATCACAGAACCTTTTTAGGTCATCCGATAGGATTGTTTGTCTTGTTCTTCACAGAAATGTGGGAGCGATTCTCTTACTACGGAATGCGCGGCCTTTTAAAACTCTACATGGTGAACTATCTGTTCGTAGCATCCCGTCAGTTGATGCAAGGATCTGAAACTCGCGTTGACGGAGATCCCAGCTTAGTTCTGGGTTGGGCTACGATCCAAAGCTTCATCAGCTCAGATCCAACGACGACCCCAGGAGCCTACGCTTCAGTTATCTATGGCTGGTATACAGGACTTGTTTATTTGACGCCGCTTTTGGGTGGCTACATCGCCGATAGATATTGGGGTCAACGCAAGACCGTCTTCATCGGCGGAGCTTTGATGGCCATCGGTCACTTCTTGATGGCTTTTGAAAACTGGTTCTTCTTTGCCCTTCTCTTTTTGATCATCGGTAACGGAGCTTTCAAACCTAATATTTCTACTCAAGTTGGAAATCTTTATCCTCCGGGCGATCCTCGCCGCGATGGAGCCTTCACGATCTTTTACATGGGTATTAATCTTGGGGCTTTTATTTGTAATCTCGTTTGCGGAACCTTGGCGGCAGTTCTTGGCTGGCACTGGGGATTTGGTGCTGCCGGCGTAGGAATGATGATTGGACTAGCCACTTATGCGCTGGGGCAAAAATACCTTGCTACCGACAATATCCATTTTGATAAACAGAAAAAGGGTGAACCTAAAGTCAAAGCTCCGCTCAACCCCACCGAGAAAAAAGCGGTCATGGCCTTAATTGCACTTTGCGTTCTAAACATCGTCTTCTGGGCTGTCTACGAACAACAAGGAAATACGATGCAAACCTGGGCTGACGAAAATACAGCCTGGCCAATCATCGGTGGCTTCCAAGTTCCTTCAACTTGGTTCCAATCGTTCAATCCGCTCTTTATCTTTTTGCTCGCACCCTTTTTGGATATTTTTTGGATCCGACAGGCGAAGAACAACAAGGAGCCGTCAAGTGTTTCGAAAATGGCGATTGGCTCTATTATCCTTGGTCTTTCGTTCATCGTGATGGTTGTTGGCGCACATTACGTCGGAGACGGCAAAGGATCGTTCTTGTGGCCAGTCCTTTGTACTTTGTTACTCACAATCGGCGAGTTGTACTTGTCGCCGATCGGACTCTCGCTTGTGACGAAGGTATCTCCGGCCCGCATTGTTTCTTTGATGATGGGAATGTGGATGCTTTCAAGTTTCTTCGGAAACATCTTGAGCGGATACATTGGCGTTCTCTACGAAAACAAATATCTGAGCGCGACCGAATTCTTCTGGTTGTTAACTGTTCTTGGTGTTGGAACCGGACTGGCTATTTGGGCCTTTAAGAAGCCGGTGAACAAGGCCATGGGCACAGTTCAAGGAAAAGCCTAGCGGAGTTGGGGCTCTGTTTGAGAGATCCCAGCTACTTCGGCTCGTTGCCCGTGTCCGAAATGGCTTCGTTAATTAACGTGGGACTAAGGCGAAAGAAAAGATCAACGACCAAGGGGCCAAAAAAAAGCCCCGGAAATCCAAAAACGATAACCCCACCGATGATTGCTAAAAAAGTCGCGAAGGTCGGGACCTCGTCTCCCTTGGCATCACCGGAATCACCGGCGTTAAAGTACGTCCGGCTGATATTGTCGGCAACGCCGACAAACAAAGACAAAATCATCAGTCCCGCACCGACCCCATTGTTTCCGTTAAGAATTTCAAGCAGTCCCACCGCAAAGCAAACAGGTCCCGCACCGATGATGGGAATAAATGAACAAATAAATGCGATGAAAAAAATCAAAAATCCATCATAGTCGGTCACTGCGGCCACCCCGATTGTGATGATCACGGCTTGCAGGGCCCCGGTGGCCACATTTGCGATGATGGTTGAGTGAATGGATTTTTTTAAGGTTGTTAAAGTCAGCGAAAAAGTGGCTTCGGGTAGAAAGGAATAGACCCTCAGAAATCTCAGGCAACGATCGAAATATCGCAAACCAAAAAAAATTGTGAACAAAGAAATAAAAGTAAAAAGCGCAATTTCTGGCAAGGCCGCCAAGAAAATTTGCGCCAGCTCCCCCGCGTAGGTCCCAGCTTGGTTTAAAATTAAAGTTCCGTATTTTTGTCCGTACTCACTGAGATTGTAGTCTTCAAGGATGCGAGTCACAGTTTCGGTGATTTTTAGGACCGTTGGGTTTTTATTGATTCCCCCCGCGATCAAAGAGGTCGCCGTCTCTGCGGCTCGAAAAAAAACGTAGATAAAAGGGGCGATCACTAAGAGAGAGCAGACCGTGACCATTAAAGTCGCGGTCAAAACTTTCGACCGTAACCTGCGATGGATTCGAAGAAAGAGTGGATACAATTCAACGGTGAAGATCACTCCGAATAAAATCGGGGCTAAGAAAGGTTTTAAAACCCAAAAACTTCCGATGGCCAAGACTAAAAATAACAGAAGTGACGAAAAGTTATTAAATCGGTACTTGAATAGACCCTGTAAGCTTTCCGTCACCTCTAGAACCTACTTAGTTGGTTGAAGGCTCGTCAACTTTGTCTTTCACTTCGTTGCCGACATCTTCAGCTTTGTGCTTCATTTTTTTAGCAGCGCACTCCATTTTGCCGTTCACCATCGTGCAAGTTTCGTCTTTCACTTTGTTCCAGCCTTTTTTAGCGCTTTTTTTCAGGTCTTTGCCGGTTTCAACAGCTGAATCTTTAACTGTTGGTTCTGCGGCAAAAGCCGGAGCTGCCATCAATAAAGCAGCGATCATCATCATTTTCATGTTTTCTCCTGTAGTTAAAATTTAAGTTAGGCTCGTTTTGCCAGGGTAACCCGGTAAATAAAGAGCACAAGCATGGCGCCCAGAACGGCCGCAAGAAAGCCGACAGGTTCATCCGGACCATACATGCCAACCGAACCACCCACAAAGTGTGCGACCCAAGCCCCGACAATGCCCAAAATCGCCGTAATAATGAATCCTCCGGGGTCTTTTCCCGGCATCAAAAACTTAGCGACGATACCCACGAATAGTCCAATAACGATTGCCCATATCATAATGTGTAATCTCCTTTTCTAATGGAGGAGATTGCAAACTGGACACCCACAATTATTAAGGTTTTTAGGCAAGTTTTGGGGCGAAAACGGATAAATGAAGTCATTTTGGGGAAAGTCGTCACGTTTGATTGATGGCTGAACCCAGATCCGACACAGGTCTTTAACAGCCGTCGGTCCAGTTTCTTTCACCCCCTGAAAGTTCTAACATCAGAAGTTCAAAAGGGAGTTCACATGCGAAACGTTTTAATTTTAAGTTTGGTCGTTTCAAATCTCGCGCTTTTCGGATGTCAAAAAAAGGCCGAGGAAACCGCTGCTCCGCCCAACATCGCCTCGGTGGCCGTCGCTAACTTAAACACGATCAGTGCGGCCTACAATCCGAACTCCATGGATTCGACAGTGGCTTACATGGGTAACAGCGACGTGCAGATCCAAGCCGATCCTTGCCAAGGGGTCACCGACTTTGCGGTTTGTCAGGCCAACCTCATTCGAGAGTATTTGCGGCTTGGCAAGTCGACCGTCGATTTATTAGCCCAGCTTGCTTCGGGCATCGGCGCAGCCCTTGGTCAGGTCCCCGATGGAAATGCCGGAACTTCCGATGATGGAAAAATCTCTTGGAACAAAGCAAGCTCTACGGTTTGGTCGATACTGGCTCGCGGAACAGGGAATGCTCCAAACTCTTATTTTTCAGTGAATGGCAGCACCTACACTTTAAAATTTGATAACAGCGTTTCTTTGACGGGTCCGGATTCTGGTCAGGCTGACGCGGTGGTGACTTTTACAGACGAAAACAATTGGACGGTGGACGTATTTTACTCAAAAACGGAATGTGTCGCCACCGACGTTGGAGCTCCCTCGAAAGTTCAAATTCGAATGGCCCGCGAAGCCGGACTGTGGAAGGGAAAAGCGATGCTTTATGCACCCCGGTTTGAAGCTCCCGGCGAAACTGTCACTTGCGCCACGGCTTCAGGAACTCACCAGCTCGCCATGTTTACTGACTTTGTGGGCAACGACGAGTCTTCTAAAGCAGCGCTTTATTTAATTCCCGCGACCAACAATGATCTGAGCACGATCGGAAATTTTGATCTGATGGATTTCTGCACTAATTTTGCAGCCTATTGCGGTGGTATGGGCGAACCCACGGCCATGTTTTTAGCTTCTTACCCGAACAACTGGTGCACGACGGGTCCAAACATTGCTCCGACCTGGAATAGTAATTGTCCCACAAACGCTGTGGTCTCGGCGGCCACTTTTTCTGCCGCCACCAATTGGATTGTTCCGGATACTTTGAGGGTAAAAACAGTCACGTTGCCGACGGGCTTGTAACTTCGGGTTTAAAATAAATGGTAGGGAGTGCGGCTAGGCCGACTACAAGTCACGACACTAGGCTACTTTTTTGAAAGAAGTCATTATTTTGCAAAGAGTGTCGAGTGAGGGATTGCCATTTTCACTAATAGCCTCATAAACCACGGTGCGGCTAAGTCCCGTGCGTCGGCATACTTCTAAAATATTATGAGCCCTTACATAACCTGACAGGATATCCACGAAAGCTTCCTTGTCTCCATCAATTAAAGATTCGGAAAGAGCTTGTTTGATCTCTTTGTGACTTTTGAAGATCGCCGATGGATCATGACTGATTAGCTCAATGCCGTTAATCACCATGGATTTTTTCGGCTGTCTTTTGGGCTTTTTTAATGTCTTTTTCTTGTCCATTTTTATTTCCTCCAAGAATTAAAATTACAACTTTTCCTTCGATAATTTTTTCTGTGCAGTAAATTCGATTTCCATTATTGAATTTGATCTCAAAAAGTACCGAGCTTAGTTTCTTAACGTGCCCGTAGTGACCAAAATCTCGAATCTTCTCCAGACGACTATCAATCTGCGCTCTCACCTTTACGGTTTGGTTATTATACCAAGCTGCATATTCAATGAGATGCAAAAAAGAGATCATTCTTATTTGTACGCTATTCCGAACAAACTAGCAAGTGCAAAAATACCCGACACGGCCAAGGGTAGAGAGGCAGAGACTGTGGTAGCTACCAGTAATGCTTTGGAGCCATTCTTTCGCGACCTTCAAACTTGTACTCATCGAACTCGGCCTGATCATAAACAAAAACATCCGCTGAAACCTGAGTTACTTGTATGACCAAAGCCCTGGCTTTGGTCATATTTTCCAGTCGAGAAAGCTCGGTGTGTTTCACCACGACCACAAAATCATAATCACTTTCGTGGTTTGAGTCACCGACGGCCCTTGATCCAAACCTGAAAACTTTTAAAGGAGCGAACTCCCTTTTTAAATCCTCCAAAATAATTTCGATTTTTTGCACTTGTTGCTCGGCTGTATTTTTTGCATTTTTCAGGCGCTAAGCAATCTTCCACGCGTCAGTCCCGAATCGAAAAATACGTAGCCCGGATCATAGTAGGTTAAGGATTAAACGACAGAAAATCTTGGGATTACGGCCGATTTCTATTTGATCCTTAAATGTATCTAAATAATTTAGTAGACCTGCAGCGCAAAAATTTGCAGTTTGAAAATCTCTATTTTGAAGGATAGCATTTTTCAAATACCAAGGAGAAATACTATGAGCCTCAAATTTTATTATGCGCCGATGTCAACTGCGACTGCAACAGCCGGAGTGATCGCAGAACTTGGAATTTCTTGCGAGCAGATTAAGCTAGATCTTAAAGCGGGTGACACCAAAAAACCGGAATTTTTAAAAATTAACCCAAACGGAATGGTTCCAGTTATCATCCACGAGGGAACAGTTATTTGGGAGTCTGCTGCGATCGCTATGTATTTAGGTGAAACATTCGGCGTTGAAGCAAAACTTTATCCTCGGGCCGGAGCCTTGCGAGGCGAAGCTATGAAATGGATTACTTGGACCAATGTGACGCTCGGTGAAGCAGGCACTCGGTTGGGCAATGCAATGAGCCCCGGCAACGAGGTCGCCGCAGCGAAAGCACGAACTGATGTAAACAAAGGACTTAAGATCATCGATTCTGCATTGGCGACAAAACCGTTTTTAATTGGCGAATACACTATCGTCGACACCCACGTAGCTGCTTTTGTGGGTTGGCTGGGGATGATGAGCGTCAGTTTGCAGGAGTTTCCACATCTGGCCAGTTGGTTTAGCAAATGTTCAACCCGACCTGCTCTTAAGGGAATTCAATAGTTATTATTTTAGTTCAACCATCTCGACTAATTAATTGGATGGACTATGGCAACGGCGTTGTTCCTGGTGTTTGAGATCGTGGTTCTCCTGCAAAAAATAGTTTTTCTTTGATTCTTTTGTCTCCTCCCCATTTAATATCTTCTTGCTGGGGTCAAAGCTAATGCCTGCCTCACTTACGATTTGGCTAATACTATTTTGATTTTTTTTGTAGCAATGCTCGAAAGAGCGCCGCGTATGCAAAGGCGTTAGAATTTCACCCAGATACTCTAATAACATCAGAGGAGTTGAAATGTAGTGCGGATTTTCGACACCCGCCACGCCAAGTATTTCCAAGAACTGATCTTACCCCGAAAAAACGGACACGAGATTTATGCAGCTGTTAATTGTTGTTGTTCATAAGCCATCGGCGTCTGATAGCCAAGCGAAGAGTGCAATCTTTGCCGGTTGTACCAAACTTCAATAAATTCAAATATCTCAGACATCGCTTCTTTTCTAGTTTTAAATTTTCTGCTGTAAACCAATTCAACTTTTAAAGTTCTGAAAAAACTTTCAACAAAAGCATTGTCATAGCAATTCCCTTTCCGAGACATGCTGGCCGTGATCTTGTGGGCCGCAAGTTTGGCCCGATAATCTTCAGCCGCGTACTGACTACCACGATCTGTGTGAGTCGTAAGATCTGCCGACACCGCTAACCCCTGACGTTTCAAACCCATATCCAGCGATTCGATCACAAGATCGCAAACCATGGAATCAGACATGCTGTGACCCACAATTTTTCTAGTGAATAAATCCAAAAACACAGAAAGATATAAAACACCTTCGTCGGT
>JAYUPS010000102.1:0-12389 GCA_043759945.1 Bdellovibrio sp. | reverse complement strand
GCGCTGGGGTTGCGGGCCGTTCGTGAAAAAGATTCTGCCTTGCGAATGATGTCTGGAAAGATGGGTGTGAACTTTAAAAACTGTGCTAATTTTTTTGCGGCCAGGGTTTGCCGCTCACCATATTTTTCGCTGGTGTCGTAGATTCTTAACAAATCCCAATAGACCGAGGCAACCAAAGTGAGCTCTTGCGTGCGCGCCGAATCTTTAAAATGCTCGGGAGTTAATTCGCCGGGCTGGGCGTCGAAAACGACTTCCAGGACTCGCAAATATTTTTCATAAGCCACGGCCGCTTCCGAGAAGGCTTTTGCCATCATGAAGTTGCGTGCTTTTTTAATCAAATTCACGCGGCTCTTCCAGAGCATCAACTTTCGTTGTTCCCGAGCTTTTTCTTGAGCTAAAAGTGTGGAGCCACCTTCAGAAATAGAAACCTCCAAATATTGAATTGTATTAGATTAAAGAAGATGGAGAGGGTCAACATCAACGCTCAATCTGACGCCAGATTTGAGGTCTTTCTGCATAGAAACTAGCGCTTGCCCCAGTCCTGTTAGGGTTTTAACGCTGCCAGATTTAATGAGCAGATGAAATCGAAATTGCCGACGAATACGAGCAAGGGGCGCTTCGGCCGGACCCAGAATTTCGACATCCGCAAGATCTTTAGTCCACCTCAAAAGTTGCGCTTTTATAAATTCGCAAGCTTGAAGGGCTTTTTCTTTGTCGGTGGACTGGACCCGCACCACGGCCAATCGATGAAAGGGTGGGTAGTTAAGCTGTTTTCGTTGTTCAAGCTCCCAAGCACTGAAGCTTTCGAAGTCGCCAGTAGGTGCAAACTGTAGGCTCGGGTGATCAGGATTCAAAGTTTGAATGATAACCTGTCCCGGATTTTCTTTGGTCGTCCCGTGTCGCCCGGCACGCCCGCTCATCTGGGTCATCAACTGAAAACTTCGCTCGGTCGCTCGAAAATCTGGCAGGTTAAACCCGATATCGGCCAAAGCCAGCCCCACGAAGCGGAGTTTTGGAAAATCGAGTCCTTTGGCGATCATCTGAGTGCCAATCAAGATATCGATTTCCCCGGTTTCCATGCGGGAAATAAGATCTTCCATTTCCTCGCGATTAGAAATTTCGTCTCGATCGGCGCGGGCGATGTTGGCCGCAGGAAAAAGCAAGCGGAGATCGGCTTCAATTTTTTCTGTTCCAAGTCCCAGGGGATGCATGGGGGCCTGACATTTCGAACAAAGCTCGCGATGGGTCTCTTGATAGTTGCAATAGTGGCAAACGAGATGTGATTTTCCATGCAAAGTCAGATTGATATCGCAATTTTCACACTCGGGTGAAAATCCACAAGCCGTGCAAACCACCGAGGGTGCAATCCCGCGTCGATTTAAAAAAATAGCAGACTGAAATCCGGAATTCATTGTGGATTCGATGCCGTGAAACAGTTCTTCGGTCATCCAATCCGGGAGCGTCTTTGATTTTTTGCGATTTCGCAAATCGATGATCTGAACATTGGGAAGTGGTTGCGAACCAAACCGATCTTTGAGGCGGTGAAGTTGATATTTGCCATCGATTGCATTTTTCCAGCTTTCAATGCTCGGTGTGGCCGAACCCAGTACGACGGGACAATTCATTTTTGCCGCTAACACCACCGCGGCATCACGCGCATGATATTTTAATTTCTCGTCTTGCTTGTAGCTGGACTCGTGTTCTTCGTCGACGACAATTAAACCAAGATCAGGCATCGGACAAAACAATGCGGACCGGGCGCCCACTAGAATTTTCTTTTTCCCCTCGATGATTGACCACCACTGTTCCGTCTTCTCTCGATCGGTTAAGTGCGAATGAATGGTTGCCACCTGATCACCAAATCTTTCGATAAACCGACGAATCAATTGGGGGGTTAAAGAAATTTCCGGCACCAACACCAGTCCGGACTTGCCATCTTTCAAAACTTTATCCAGCAGCTCCAAATAAACTTCGGTTTTACCAGAACCCGTCACTCCAAAAATCAAATGGGTTCCAAAACCAGAACTTTGAGAAATATTTTTGAAAACTTGTTCTTGCTCGGGATTTAATTTTTTCGGCGGTAGTACCTGCACGTCCGGCAAGGCTGATTTTTTTTGCGAGCCCCGGGTTTTCGAAGTTCTTGCCAAGGGCGGATAAAACAGTTCGGCGACCAAGCCGATGGGATGCAGATAGTAAGTGCTAACCCACTCCATCCAGCGCAAATAAGGCTCGGTTAAAATCGGAAATTCGGAATCGATGGCAATAATGGACTTGATCGTCGTCGCTTTGTCGTCACCCAGGCCGGTCGATGGGCCTAAAATTACGCCCGTCGATTTTCTTGAACCCAAGGGCACCTGCGCCCGAAGCCCACGGTGGATTTGATCTTTCAGAGCAGGAGGGCAAGCATAAGTCAGAGTCATTGGAAGCGGAACGTCGACCGCCACATTCCAAAGATCTGCACTCACCGAAACCTCTGGTAAAACTCTTCGACCGTCTTTGCCGTGTCGGTGTCGCGAATTCCGCCCAAGCGAGAGCTAATATCATTGGCGCCGGGTTGAAAGAACCCAGGACCTTTGCTGGTTTTATTTTGGGTGATGCGAACCAAATTAATCTGGACGGACTTTTGATTCCAACGAACGGTGCGGCTTTTGGGCATCGCTAAGCCTCGCGCGTAGTTCGCGTAATTTTCGGCGGAAACTTCGACGGACGAGGGTAGCCGAAGTTTTCGGATCAGAAATAAATCTTGTTCGACCCAAAGTGCCGGATTGGCGTCGCGCTCCCCCTTGGCGGGTGCTCCCAATTGATAAGCGATTACACCGCCAACCCGGGATAAGCGGGTAAATGTTTCCGGGGTATAAATGTAGTCTTTGGAAGCCTTGATTGGTTTGGGGCCCGGAATATTTGTCGGCAAAATTTTATCTTGAGCTAAAGCCCGCACCAGGGCTTCGCGAGTGCGGAAGTGGAAATACTTTTCAAAAAAGTCTTCGCCAATCCGAGAGGATTGGCGGCCTTTGGCGGTCGTGAAGTTTTTTTGTGCGCCATTGTAGGTGTATTGCATTTTGATCGCATCCTGCATTTCTTTTGGACCTGTCACGACCACTTTCATCAGGTTTTCACCCTCGATAGTCCAAGACTCCCGCAGAACTAAATTTTCCTGAGCCCCGGTGAATACGACGTCTTGTTCGATCTGGTAAGATCCGGAGCCTGCGTTTCCGGATACTTTACCCAGGATGAAGCTTGCACGGGGAATGGACGCTTCGACGGTTAGAAGAGACAGGAAAACTAAAATGGCCTGGATCATCGAACCACCACTTTCTTCATAAACTCCATAAGGTCTCCGCGCAATTCGGGATTTCTAAGTCCAATTTCGATATTTGCCATCAAGTACCCTAACTTATCGCCGGCATCGAATCGCTGAGATTTGAAAGTCGAGGCCAGCATGCGGGTGTCGGGATTTTTGCTCATGGCATTCATGGCGTCCGTCAGCTGAATTTCCCCGTTCACGCCGGGTTTGGCATTTTGTAAATGCGAGAAAATTTCAGGTTGAAAAACGTAACGACCAGGGAGTGCCCAGCGTGACGGAGCCTCGGCCGGGCTAGGTTTCTCGACGAAGCCTTTGACCTCGAACAAATCAGGCTTAATAGCTTTAACGTCGGCGATACCGTATTTCGAGACATCGATCTGCTCAACTTCCATAACGGCGACGCAAGAGCTTTCGGTTTCGGCATTAATGCGGGTCAAAGTGCCGGTCGTGTTTTCAGTTTTTTCGGGCGTGACCATGATCTCGTCACCCAAAAGAACCGCAAACGGGCTGTTGCCGACGATCGGAAGGCCGCACAATACAGCGTGTCCCAATCCCAGGGGCTGTTTTTGACGAATGCTAATAATGTTAACGTTGTCGCGAAGTGCATCCAGCCGAGCGAGCAAATCAATCTTGCCGTCTTTGGCCAGTCGATCTTCCAGCTCATAGGATTTATCGAAGAAATCTTCAATCGCCGTTTTACCGCGACCTTGAATCAGAATGATGTCTTCAATTCCGGCTTTTACGGCCTCTTCCACCACGTAAAAAATGATGGGGGCGTCGCAGATGGTCAGCATTTCCTTCGGGACGGTTTTAGTGGCGGGCAGGAACCTTGTCCCTAAACCCGCAGCCGGAATAATCGCTTTTTTAACTTTTTGAGACATAGATCATTATTAGTCCCATTGAAATATCAGTCAGACAAGCAATCCCCTGTCTCAATTTGGGATTTTATGGAAGATTTCAGGGTGCCACTTTGCGACAAAGGCAGCAGATGCTAGTATTAATGCTTGAGGGGAACTCAATCTATGGCTCGTTGGAGTGTCAATCGACTGAAATCGTTGAACAGGTTGCCGAATTGGTCGCAGGTCGGACTGATTTTCTCTGCTATTTCACTTTTGTTTGTTTTCCAGAACTGCGGCAAAGCCGGCGGTGACGGCGGCGAAGGCGACAGCGCAAGCTCGCTTTTAGCGGAAACACCGGATACGAAAAAATTTAAAGCTGCGCCGTTTCCGTATGACGTAAATTTAAATCAAGTGGCTTACATGAACTGCCCAACAACTGCAAAATCGGCGGTGGTTGGCACCGAAGATTTGGATTCACCATTCTTTACTTTGCGTGGTGGCGCATTTGACAATCGCCCCTTAGCGGTTCGCTATCCAAATTTATTCCCCGGCGTAGCTGGGTTGTCCGAGGCTGAAAAAACTCAGCGATTGAAAGCCGGAATTGGACTTCGCAAAGAATACATCGACTATATTAAGTCGCAGTTTGCGGCCCGGTTAGCGGCAAAACCAGATCCGGTGGCGGAACTTAAAATTCTTTTGAAAAATGCGATTTCAAATTCGCCCTTTGCCTTGCGCCTGGCGAGCGGATTTATTTACCGACAAAGATCCGTCAATGGATTTGCGTTTGATGCCGAATTTACAGAGGCAAAACCAATTCTTCAGCCATTGAAAGATGGTTTGATGATTGATCAAATGATGGTTCCAGATATCCCGAGTATCGGTGGAACCGAAAAGTTAAACTATGTCGACTACTCCGGAGATATTTCCTACCGTTCTTTTGTAACGAGCATGGCCTTGTCGAAGAGTGAAATTCAAAACGAGAAAGTCCGAACGGCGGTGGGTTTTGATTCCCAGCTCACAGTTGGATTTACTCCGGATGAAGAAGACTTGCAGGTATTCGATTTCGCAAGTCCCGAAAGTGACAACAATCGGAGCGTTTTCGGAAAATCGTACCGCATGACTTTGTCGGCAAATTGGCCCGGAAGAATTGATTACGATGGGGCAACTGCAGTTCAAACGATACGGGCGAATTCGGATTTTATTGCCCAAAACACCGGAATTACCGAAATTGCGACGCAAGGGCTGGACGGCACTCGTCGCTTCGAAATCGACAATACAGAATTAGAACAACAATCCTGGGAATGTTTTTCGTTGATGGTGGTTCGCGAAGTCGATCGTCGAAACAAAGACGGCGTTTTCTTAGATCCCGATCGCGACTTGTCTTTGTGGACTAGAAATGCGGCGGGACAAGCAATTAAGAAGAACAAATATTTTGATTATCAAGCGGCCGCCAATACGGCGATTGTTCCGGGAGTTAAAGTGGCCTGTCCTCCGCAAGAGGTTGGAACCGCGGCCACCATGGGTGCCTTGAATTACACGGGGGACGGCGGCATGGCTCGCATGCGCCTGGAGTTGGCGCGAAGATTTCTGCCGGCGGAATTTTGGGACATCAACACAAACCCTGAATATATGTGTGCGGTCCCGCGCAAAACTGTTCAGGGGTTTGGCCAATGTTACCAATCCGGTGATTTCAATGGCAGTCAGTACATAATGTACGTTCCCGGCGTGGTTAAAGAGGCCAATAAAAACGTTCAGTGCGGAATCAACACTTTCACCGGCGAAGTCCAAAAAGAGTGTCCGGCTTACGTGAACATTTGCTACCGGAAACGATAAAAGTTCGCTAGCGTCCAGCTCATGCGAAAACTCAGTTTCATTCTTATGATCTATGTTGGAGCGAGTTTCCTGTCCCTGAAGGCCTTTGCTCACGTGAGTTCCGTTTCTGCCGGGGCGGGCGCCACGGGCCGCGGGGTCTCAGATCCCTTAGAAAATCCGTATTTGAATCCGGCAGCTTTGCCGTTTCAGAGAGGCTATTTTTTTGGAACCGGTTTTGCTCGAACCAGCAATAAATTGTACGGCAATCAGGATCTTTTTTCGGTGGCCTTGACTGATAATATGCCCGAAACGATCCTTCCGACCTCGATCGCATTTACCGAATCAAAAAATATCGATTTAGGACGCGAAGGACTTCGTCGGGATATTCGCCTGGGCATCGGAAACTTCTACAATACAAAGATGGCCTTGGGTTTTGCTTTGAACTATCGCATGAGCCGCACGCCGGTTTTTAGTAAACAGCAATTTAATGCGGTCCTGGGAGCTATGTTTCCGGTCAGAAAAGAGATCGGCATCGGGCTGGTTTTTGAGAATTTATTTCCGAGTGATTCGGCGATTCCAGAATCCGAAAGGCTTGAGCCCACGATTTCTTTGGGCGCCAGTTACAATTACCTGAAATTCGTTCGGGTGCGGGCCGATTTAATTTCCCAACCAGGCAACAGTTTTGGCAAACCGGTCGTGGGGTTGGGGATTGAAAACTACTGGAATCGTTGGATTATTTTCCGTTTGGGGGCGCAGCGGGACCCGGGGCTGGACAAGTCGATTGAGAGCATTGGGATTGGCTTTGCGGGCCCTAAATTTGAGCTTCAGTATGCCTACCAGTCCATCCGGGGAGCCCTTGTAAACGACGGCCGACATTCAATTGACTTGGGTTTACCCATTTGGTAGCTCAGGGTTTGAACGGGAGAGTACATGGCATCGAAAACGATTAAAACTGAGACAAAGCGTCGCGCAAAATTGAAAAAAGCGGGGCACAAGCGCAAAGCTAAAAACGAAAATCATGGCACGACGAAGCCTGCGAAAGAACTTTTCGGGGATTGATTTTTTCACCAACATATACAAATAAAAAAGGCCTCTCCCGAGGCCTTTTTGCTTTTCTAGACTAAATTCAGATTACTTCGTAGCGCTTCTTGAGGTGCGCAGGGGGGATACTTCTTGAGCTCCACCTTTCAGGTCCCACTGAAATGGGATTTCGATCCAACCTTCTTGGCCGGAAGCAAACTTCCATTTCTTCAAAGACTGCAGTGTTTTCGCATCCAAAGTTCTGTGGCCAGAACTTTCAACCAATTGAAAGTCATTCAGGGAACCATCTTTTTGCACGAAGGCTTGAAAGGTCACAACGCCGGCCCGACCTTTCATACGATCTTCGCTGTCGTATTTAGGTTTGGGGTTTCCACCGATTTGTTTAAATTCCGACAGAGCGTGAACGGTTTCGCCCTCGTTCGGGCCTTCGCCTTTGTCGGAACTACCTAATCCGGTAGCGGCCGTTGCCGCAGTGGGTGCGGCCTGTGTGTCGGCGGCGTCTTTAGCGTCTCGATTGGCATTTTGTTTTCTTAAGTCTTTCAAGAGCGCGACTTTTTTTGCATTCGCCGCATCGGCCTCTTGTTGCGCTTCGAGGTCGGCTTGTTTTTGGACTTCTTGTTCGTGAACTGCAGCCAGGGCTTGGTTTTCTTCTTCGTTAGACTCTTCGACTTTTTCAGACTTGTTGTCTTTGTTTTGAACTTCGTTTTTGCGTTCGTTTTTAACTTCACTTTTTACTTCGGCGATAGCTTCATCGACCACAGATTCATCCAGTTCAACATCGGCGGAATCATCGACCGGAGAAGCTTTTACGGCAGGCGTTGCCTTTGCGGATTTAATTATTTTCATTGTTTTCATTTTTGAGGATGCGGGAGAAAGTGCAGAAGCTTTAGCAACGAACTTCGCGGGAAGTGGTCTCACGGTTTCTACTGGCGCTGCCGGCGCTACGGGGGTTTCGATCGCGACTTTAAGCTCCGCTTGTTCGCCGCGACCTTCGCCACCGAAAGCTTCAAAGCTGAGAGATTCGATGACCTTGTGGGGCGAGAAATCATTCTTCGCACCGACATAAAGCAGGCCCGTAATAAGTCCGATGTGCACCACTCCTGAGAGACCTAAAAATCGATTCATAGAATCCTCCGCAAGACACCAGTATGCGAAAGGTGCGCCGTCACTGGGCGCAATCTATTGATATTTAAGGTGTTCAGGTCGTGAAAAAAGGACAGGACTGTCTAAAAATAAGCCGCAGGTAACAGTTCCCTTTTTGCGGCTCACGCCGCTACAAAAAGGGAACTGTTACCTGAGACAAATGCTCGGGAGTTTTTCCGTCGCTCATGGCCTGAGCCAGATCAAGATGTTCTTTACAGCCGATCAACGCCATTTGTTCTTGGGTCGGGAGCAATTGGCTTTCTTTTAAATGCGTGGCTTTAAAGGCTTTAATTCTTTGGAAGCTGGCTTCAAGACCCTCTTTAGTTAAGCCTCCATTTTCAACCGCTTCGTGGATGGATTCCATCGCAATCGGCGGGGCTTCAGGAACGTTGCAATAAAGCAAAATATCAACTCCGGCTTGCAGGGCGCGCACGGGGATCAATTTGATATCGTAATTTTTTGCCACCGCGCCCATTCCCAAATCATCGGTCACGACGATCCCCCGATAACGAAGCTCTTCGCGCAAAAGCTTTTTCAAGAAAATTTCCGACAGTGTCACGGGCCATACGGGATCGACTTTCGGAAACTTGATATGCGAAGTCATTACCAGATCAAGACCGGACTTAAATGCCTTTCGAAACGGCACAAGTTCAATTTTTTCTAAGCGAGGCAAATCACTGTCTTCTTCGGGCAGATCTTCGTGGCTATCAATCAACGTGTTTCCATGGCCCGGAAAATGTTTTCCGCAGGGAATGATGCCGGCTTTTAGGTAACCCCGCACCAGGGCCGAGGCTTGCTTTGCGACCATGTTGGGATCGGAACTAACGGCGCGATCGCCAATCACTTTGTTTTGGGGATTAGTGAAAACATCGAGCACGGGGGCGTAGTCCAGATTAATTCCCACGGCCTTGAGCTCCAGGCCCATGCAATGCGCGAACTGGTAAGACAAATTGGGAGAGTCCGCGACGCCCAGTTGTTTGAGCGGGGGCCAGAGCGTGAAGGGTTTTTTCAGGCGAGCGACGCGTCCCCCCTCCATATCAATCGAAATCGTGAGCGGGAGTTGGCTGAGCTGTTCTTTTCGGAGCGCCTGAATCTGTTTGCAGAGTTCCAGAACTTGTTTGGGTTCGCTGACATTGCGACCAAACAAAATGACGCCGCCGATATTGTGGGTGGTGATAAACTTTTTCTCGGGCTCGGTCAGCGTGTGCCCCGAAACCCCAACGATGAAATGTTGACCGACAATTTCCTGAAGGGTCATGGACCTTTTCCCTTCAATTGCATACCCGTTCCGCCGGGAATTCCCTCTTGCTTGCCGGGGGTTGGCGTGGGTTTGTTGCCGACACCACTTTGCGCGACGATATTTTTTAAGCCCGTGGGCAGGTCGCCGAAAAGAGCCTTTATTAATCCCTGGGGTACTTTCATTCCTTGGGTCGCGAGATTGCTTTGCGGGACCAATTCAATGGCAATTTTCTGGGTCGGAGAGGCCGTGGACAGAATTTCGCCCTTCTCGGAAACTAAATTGCTCGATTTTGTATCTAAAAATGAATTTTCAATTCGTATGGCTTTTAAAGTTTCATAAGTATCAAACTCTTTGACCGAAACGGTGCCGCGTTTGACCTCGCCGTATTCTTCGGCAATGGCGTCGTAGTCAAATTTAATATTGGGCTTTAGGCCCTGGGGGCTGCGCAGGATCGCGTAGATCAAAAATCCCGACAAGATGGTGTTTTTAGGGATGTCTTTAATAATTTTCTCGGATTGTTTGTTGGCGGTCACCGTGGCCAGGATCTTGCCTTTTTCAAATTTAGCGTCGACCGTACGAGTTTGCCCC
Source organism: Bdellovibrio sp. (assembly GCA_043759945.1). Taxonomy (GTDB): domain Bacteria; phylum Bdellovibrionota; class Bdellovibrionia; order Bdellovibrionales; family Bdellovibrionaceae; genus JAYUPS01. The sequence goes on along the minus strand of JAYUPS010000102.1, from coordinate 2,422 downwards.
TGTTGCACGCCCGTGTAGGCATAGGTCACCGGATAAAAGTTTTCGTTGGCCACCGAGCGAATACTTTCGGTGAAATCAATGCCGCCTTCGATTTTCATAAATGAAGTTGAAATAAACTGTTTTTTCTTGGAATCGAATTCGTGGCGGGAAACAAAGTAGCCACTATGAATTCCGCCCTGAAGAACCCGGTAGTAGCCTTCGAACAAGATTTCGGCGGAACTGGTTACAGAAGCCGCTAAGATCAGGGCAAACAGCACGGGGCGAAATAACATACGGACCATAGTCGGGTTCTCCATTCGGAATAAAATTGAGATTGTTTCAAAACAAGTCTGGCGCTCGGCGGTTGATATGTCAAAATGTTCAGAAGAACATGTTGCGATCACTATTTAAAACACCAAAGTCGATTTCAAATTCACGGGGCGGCTCGATTGGCGAAAAGGGTCAAATCGCAATCTTTGTCGCGCTGATATTTCAGGTGCTCTTTGTTTTTTTCGCGATGGTGGTTAACGTTGGTATGCTGGTGCATCAGAAAATTAATCTGCAAAACTCGGTGGATTTAGCGGCTTATTACGGAGCCATGAGACAAGCCGAAGTTATGAACGCCGTTTCGCACATCAACTACCAAGTGCGCCAAGCTTGGAAATTAATGGTTTGGCGCTACCGGCATTTGGGAATGTCCGGTGATACCGTGAACCATCCCTATGATTCGCTAAATAAAGTGATGCGCGGCGGGGGCACCGTCGACCAACCCTTTCGCGCGGCGGAGGGTGGATCTTGTCCAGCTTCGTTTTGCATCAATCATCCCGTTTTTGATATTCAAGAGCCCTGGGAGTACTACTGCCGCGACATGTGCAAAGGGGTCACCATTACGCTCCTGGGAATCCCGTCAGAATCCGGAATTAATTTTGGTCTGGCCGAGGGAATTTTGGGCGGCTTGGCGCGATCGATTGAAAATGCTTCGCGAAATTTAGTTGATAAAACTCAAAAGCACTGCCGGAATCGTTCGGCGCTCAATTGGTTTGCGCTGGCTCGATTTATTTTTTCTTACAAACAAGAAATGAAGGGCCGCAAACAAGTTTTAAATCGGATCGCCAATGGTCTTAGTGCCGGCACCACCGATTTCAAAGATTTAGATGGTGAATCCGCCCGAACCGGTGTTCTGAATACTCTTTGGCGAAATTTGACCTATCCCAACCAAGAATATATCGACGTGGCTTCCGGGGGACAAAATGGAGGCGAGTTTAAGTTTTTTAATTCGCTCGGAAGTGCCCAGTGCGGGGGAACCGAGGGGGAAGATCGGGTTCCTCCGAAGTGGTTGTCGGAAGTTTTCTTGAAGCCCGTGTATTTGTATCTCGAGGGAGACTGCGACGGAGCCACACAAATTGGATACTCGCCAAAACCTGTGAACCTGGGTTCAACAACCTTTGAGCCCAGATATCAAGACGGACTGGACAGCGCGATGGTCCAGCAACTCATGCGGTTGATCGCGGATCCAAGTGACATCAATGCCGCGGCAAACCGACTGTGGCACACGACGGCGGGTTACGAAAAAAATCCGTGGTGCATGGCCTACGTTGGTGTGGAAGCTTCGACCTCGCCCAAAATTCCGTTCAACCCGTTCGGCAACGTGAAGCTAACCGCCCGCTCTTTTGCAAAGCCATTCGGGGGACGCGTGGGACCCTGGTACCACTCCAAATGGACTGCGGGAGCCGCCACTTCCCGAGGAGCCGTGGCCGACATGGTGGACCGTAATCTTCCGCCAAGGGTTATTTCCGGAGAAGAGCCCGGAAATTTAAATGACGACAACTTGCGGGCGGATTTCAGTCGCTACACCGGCGACAATATCGGGAACAAAAGCACTCTCACCATGGGACAAGTTTCCAAAAGTATCTGGAATCGCAATTTGCCCCCCCAACAAGCCAGCTGGTCGCAGTACGGTCATTTGTTGGCGGCGGGATCTGACGTGAGCGCGATCGGAAATCCGGGAGATGTCTTAGCTTGGAATTCGACCAACAATACTTCGGTTCCGCTGCGCGAACTGGAAGTCGGCTTCGTTGTTCCCGATCAATTCGATATTACCTATTTTTCGATAGAACCCGATTTTTGGCGCAATTACGGAACCCGAATTCAGAAACGAACGGACTTTGCCAGTTTGCAAGTTCGCGGAGATTTGGGCTTTCGGCGCGGTGGCGGCGCTCCTTGGGAAACGATGACGATCATCGATCAAATGCAAGTCGGATTGGGGCGCACGGTTTATGATTACAACAGCACTTTGAGTTACTACATTGGGAAAAATCGAAATCCGGCAAGCTCTTTTGTCGAGGCCCTGACCAGTTGGCACATGAAGCAACCGGGCGATTATTCGCTGGTGCCCGAGCGATTTGGCAATTGTCCCGAGGGCGCGATCATTCCAAAAGATGCG
>JAYUPS010000101.1:0-4552 GCA_043759945.1 Bdellovibrio sp. | reverse complement strand
GCTCCACCCACCTTAATTCCAAGACCCGGGATAAAAGTGAAAGCGAGTAAGATCACCGATCCAATCCAAAACAACCAACTCCATTTTTTCAGGAGCTGGTAATTCAGCCGACTAACCAAAACCATGGCCGTAATTGCCAGGAATCCGAAGAACAATTGTTTTTTAAAAAAATAAAGACCGTCCCCAAAAGACTCGGTCGCATAGATGTAACTGGAAGAATAAACTTGGACGAGCCCTATACCGATTAGCGCGAGCACGGCCAAGAAAAAGGAACTCGTGTTAGCCCGCATTACAGATCTAAATCAGAATAGGGATTGGCTTTCGCCGGAGCTTTTGCGGCTGGTTTCGGAACGGGCTTCACCGCGTTTGGTTTTCGTTCTTCAACTTTTGGAGCCGCCGGGGGTGCCGTCGTTACTGCCGCCGGTTCTGGCTTTAGCTCGGGGGCATCTTGCACCGGTGGCATCGCCGCCGGGACTACCGGAATTTCTTTGGGAACTTCTTTGGGTGCTTCCATGACCCGTTCGGCAGTTAATTTTTTCTCGGGTTTTTCCGATTTTTCACCGACCACTCCGCAGCAAAACATGACGCCGGTAATATCAGCCGGAGTTTTGTAGCTGGTCATCGTGTAGGGCTTTTCGAAATCGCAGCGTGCGCCCATCTGCAGATTTAAAACCACATCAACGTCTTGCTGATTTTCGCCGTTAACGAACTCGCAGTAGATCTTACTACTTTTGACGACTTGGGTTTGCTGCTCTTTTCGCTTGGATTGACCCGAAGAACATCCGGTCAATCCGATGAAGGAAAGGGCTAACAAAATTGCGACAAAATTAAAAAGCTTCATCTCTTCTCCCTGATCTAGTCCCTGCTCACGTAAATTTGCGGACGATCTCTTTAAAATAGTCGCCTCGCTCTTCGAAGCTGTCAAACATATCAAAGGAAGGACATCCAGGAGACAAAAGTACAGTGTCCGCGATCCTCGACTTTTGGTAAGCGATCAACACGGCTTCTTCAAAAGTTCCGATCAAGAACGTTTCGCAGTAGTCTCCCAAATCACGATTGATACGTTCTTTGGCTTCTCCGACCAGGATCAAAGTCTTGACCTTGCGACGAACCATCGCGCGCAAAGCTTCGAAGCTGAGATTGGTATCTTTTCCACCCGCAATCATGATGACGTTCTCTTCAAAAGAGTCCAAGGCTCGCAAAACAGCGTGCACGTTGGTCGCTTTCGAATCGTTGTAAAAATAAACTCCACCGACTTTACGAACGTATTCCAAACGATGCGGAATCGCGCGGAACCCATCGATCACGCGCTGAATGGCTTCGTGCTTGGCGCCGTGCTCTCGGGCGGCTAAAATTGAAGCCATGATGTTTTCAATAGAATGTCGACCCCGAAGCTTCATGTTGGCCACATTGTAATATTCTTTTTCCGGACCCGTGCGCACCACCACTTGGCTTCCCAAATTCACGGCGCCACCGATGTTCATGATTTGTGGCTCCAATGCTGGCTTACGAGAGAAATAAAATATCCGACCACGTTGAACCGCGGGATCGCGCGCCAATTCGACCACGGCATTGTCGTCGGCGTTTAAGATCGAAGTCGTTCCCAAGTTCACGTTACGAAAAGCACGCCGTTTTGCATTCACATAGTCTTCCATGGATCGATAACGATCCAAATGGTTCTCGGCCAAATTCATAAAGATCACGTTAGCCGGGTTAAAAGTTTCGCAAGTTTCGAGCATAAATGACGAAACTTCGGCGACCACCACTTGCGATTTTTCCGGTTGACGCAAATAATCCGTCAGGGGAACGCCCATCGAACCACCAACCCAGGTTTTAACTCCAGACTCGTTGAGCATTTGTTCCACCAAACGCGCCACGGTCGTTTTTCCATTCGTTCCGGTCACAGCAATTATTGGTTCCTTAACAAATTGCGAAGCAAATTCGAACTCTCCGGTTATTTTGATTCCTTGAGAGCGCGCGTATTCAAAGATTTTTAACGTCGAGGGTACACCCGGACTTAAGATCACCAAATCTTGCGCCAAAAATGTTTTTGGACTGTGCCCGCCCAAATCAAATTTGATCGGCAAATCACCCAACAGTTCCAGTTGTGCTGCCAGTTCTGGTTTTGATTTGTGGTCGGTAATCGTTACTTGGGCTTCAAACTTTGTCAGGAAATGAGCGAGAGAGACGCCCGTCTTTCCCAGTCCGACAACGAGAATCTTTTTGTCTTTCAACTCACTTGGATCTTGAAACATGCAATTACCTCAGTTTTAAAGTGCTTAAGCTCAGTACGGCCAATAAAATCGATACAATCCAAAATCGAACGATGATCTTGGTTTCCGTCAGTCCATTTAATTCAAAATGATGGTGAATGGGTGCCATGCGAAAGACGCGTTTGCCAGTTAATTTAAAAGAGGCCACCTGCGTGATCACCGACAGAGCCTCGACGACGAAGACCCCGCCCAAAACAAGCATTAACAGTTCATTGTGAGTAAACACGGCCATCGAACCCAAAAATCCGCCCAGCGATAAACTTCCGACGTCACCCATAAAAACCTGGGCCGGATACGCATTGAACCACAAAAACCCCAAACCTGCGGCCACCACGGCCCCCGCGACGGGCGCCAACTCTCCGGCCCCAGGCACATGAGGAATGTTTAAGTACGTCGACAAATAAGAATGACCCGCCAAATAGGCAAAAAGTCCCAGGGTCGTAGCGCTAATTACAACCGGTACAATCGCCAAGCCATCCAAGCCATCGGTCAAGTTAACGGCGTTTGCCGTGCCGACAATAACAAAGGATCCAAACAGCGGATAAAACATTCCTAAATCAAAAACCAGGTTCTTAAACAAAGGAACGTGCACTTCGGTGGACAATCCCGCGAAATAATTCAAGGAGGCTATGGCGCCGATCGCAATCGCAAACTCTCCTGCTAGGCGAATTTTCCCACTTAAACCCTTGCTGTTTTTCTTGCTGACTTTGAGCCAGTCGTCCACCCAACCAATAACGCCAAAGCCCCAAGTCAGGCCCACCACGGCCCATACAAATGGATTAAAAAGATCACTCCAAAGCAGGCAGGGAATCAGCATGCTCAATAAAATCAGACCACCACCCATTGTGGGAGTTCCGGCTTTTTTCTGATGGGACTGCGGTCCGTCTTCCCTGATGCTTTGACCCAGTTGCCGGTCACGAAGCTTGCGAATGAAAACGGGTCCCCACATCCAGCACAATAAAAACGAAGTGAAGAAAGAAATAAAAGTTCGGACGGTAATGTAACGAAAGACATTGAACGCCGAGATTTGATCGGCCAGCGCATACAGAATCTGATAGAGCATCCCTGTTCCTTTATAGATACTTTTAACTACTTTTTACTAAAGCCCAAAGCTTTAGCGGCAAGAACAAATCGCTCTGTTTCCATGCCCCGAGAACCTTTCACAACAACCAAGGCTTTAGGGTCTATCACAGACAGCATTTCAAGTGCAAGTTTTTCTTCATAATCCATTGAAATCATTAGGTTTTTATCGTTTTTTCCAAACCCCTCTCGAAAGGCTTCCGCATCGGACCCGTAAAACCAAACTTTTTCAAAAGACAATTTCGAAACTTTCTCTCCCAATTTACGGTGTTCTTCCGGGGCTGCAGTCCCGAGTTCCTTCATCTGAGCAAGCACGGCATAGCGTTTCCCGTCGAGCGTCAGGTCCTTTAGGCTCTCGATCATTGCTTCCATACTTTCCGGGTTGGCGTTGTAACCATCAAAAAGAATTTGAAAACCCAGAGCGGACTTCAACAATTGCATGCGACCCCAGTGCGCGTGACAAAATTCCAAATTCTTCCAAATTGTCGAAGCCGGAATATCCAACGACAGCGCCAGGCAAGCGGCCGCCGCCAAATTCACCGCATTGTGCAGACCCAAGATTGGAATTTTGGCTCGTCCAGAAACAGTCCCGATGCGACCCTCGATCTCGATGCCTTGGTTCGTACTGCGAACCGGTTTTAGGTAAACTTGAATCTCTTTTGCGTCAGTTTGATTAGAAAACGCCCAAAGGCCCCGCGCTGCGGGATATTCCAGGGGCGCCCGCTCCCACATGGCCCGCGTCCAACTGTTGTCCAAGTTGTAAATGCGAAGTGCCTGGGGTGGAGAATATTTGTAAATTTCTTCCTTAGCTTTTGCAATTTTATCGACGCTCCCGAAATGTTCGATGTGACTTCGACCGACCATCGTGCAAAGCACGGTGTCGGGCTCAGAGATTTCGCAAAGTCGTTTCAATTCTTCAGCGTGATTCATACCCATTTCCGCTAAAACCACTTCGGTGTCCGGGGGGGATTGAATCAAATTAAACGGCAGTCCAAAATGATTATTAAAACTGCCGGGATTCCAGTGCAGCTTTTTTTCGGGTCCAATAATCGAAGCCGCAAACTCTTTGGTCGAGGTCTTCCCGTTAGACCCGGTGATTCCCAAGACTCGGCAACCCGTTTGACGTCGGTGATAAAGCGCCAAACTTTGGAGCGCCTGAAGAGTGTCTTTGACTTGGTAAATTCTAATGCCGGAGCTCC
>JAYUPS010000100.1:0-12458 GCA_043759945.1 Bdellovibrio sp. | reverse complement strand
CTGCAGGTCCGCCTGAACCGCCAAATACAGATTCTCACTGTCGCCTTTTTCGGTGCCGCGATAAACTTTCACTTTCATGGACTTCACGGTCTGGCGCGAGTTTCTGAGCATATGTTCGGCACTGTAGGTTTGCTGATAGCAGGCCGGCTCATTAACTTTGATGTCACTGAAAGTATTTGCGGTGGCCGATACAGAAGCGAGGGTGGCTATGAGCATTACGTAATGTTTCAAGGGGACCTCCAGAGGTGCCTTGGTTGTATCAAAGTTCCCAGAAAATTGCGACCCGGTTTACTTTTTTACTGAGACTTAACTTCGGTCCAAATGCGGTCAAACACCGCCGTGGTCTCTCCCACATCTTTAATCGCCTCAAGCTTTGCCATCTGGGATTTGCTCGGAAACAGCGTGGGGTTGTCCTTCAGTTCTGGCGGAAGCAGGGATCGCGTTTTTTTCAATACGGGTCCCGATAAAACCCGGTTGACGAAATTAACATTGCTCTCGGGTTGAAGAAAAAAATTCAATAACTCCGTCGCGGCCAGCCGATTTTTGGCATTCTTCAAAATCACCATATTATCCAAAGACCAAGTTCCACCCTCGTCGGGCAGGACAAAGACAATTTGTCCTTTGGATTTAACTGCGGCCTGCAGGGCTTCCGTACCGTACGCATGAGCGACGGCCATTTCTTTTCGAACCAGGGCATCGACAATTTCAGAGCGAAACATCTTGGCTCGTTTTTTTAATTGCAGCAGCGTTTGTTTGGCTTTTTCAAGGTGTTTGGGATCGGCCGAATTGATGCTGAAACCATTAATTTTTAGCGCGACCGCCATGGTTTCGCGGACGTCGTCCAGGAGCGAAATTTTGCCATTCAGATCTTCGCGCTCGAGCAGCTCTTTCCAGCTCTGAACCGGAGTTTTTACCAATTCTTTGTGAATCGCCAAGCCCGCCGTTGTCCACGCGTAAGGCAGCGAAAATTGATTTTCTGGGTCAAAGGACTGCTTTAAAAATTGAGAATCGATCTCGTCGATATTTTTAATTTTAGTCTTATCCAGGGGCTCGAGCAAGCCCATCTTTATCATAATTCCGACCATGTAGTCCGAGGGTATTGCCACGTCGATGTTCGAGGCCCCGGATTGAATTTTGGCCAGAAGCTCTTCGTTCGAGGAATAGTTCGTGATGTTGACTTTGATGCCTGATTTTTTTGTGAAGCGCTCTTGCTCTCCGGGATCAAAGTAGTTTCCCCAGATGGCCAAATTCACTTCTTGGGAGTTTTCAGGTTTTTTACTGGTGCAACCTGTGTTCACGCTCAAATTTGCGCTCATCAGGGCCGGCATCAAAATCATAAATTTTAATAAAAATTTCCACCGGGCCTGATTAGTCTTTTGCATTTTCATATTTTCCCTTACAACTGTCCGATGCTCGAAATTGTTAAAGTTAAGAAAAACTTTGTCAACCATGCGGACTCGGTTCTGGATGGTGTTTCGGTGCAGATTAAAGCCGGAGAGTTCTTTTCCCTTCTGGGACCCAGCGGCTGCGGCAAGACCACTTTGTTACGGATCATCGCCGGGCTTGAAAATCCAGATTCGGGGCAGATTCTTCTGGATGGCAAAGACATTACCTACGACTCACCCCAAGAGCGCCCTTTCCATATGGTGTTTCAAAAGCACGCCCTTTTCCCGCATTTGGATGTCTTTGAAAATGTGGCCTTTGGCTTAAAGCTTCAAAAACTGCCAGCGGTAGAGATCAAGGAAAAGGTCCGAAGATCTCTTTCGCTAGTCCATCTCAACGGTTTTGAAAATCGCCGGCCCGACACGCTGTCGGGCGGTCAGGGCCAGCGCGTGGCACTGGCGCGAGCACTGGTCAACGAGCCTCGGGTATTGCTCTTAGACGAGCCTTTGTCGGCTTTAGATCAAAAGCTTAAAGAATCCATGCAGACCGAACTTCGACTTCTGCAAAAGAAGCTCGGCATTACTTTTATTTGCGTGACCCATGATCAGCAAGAGGCCTTTGCGATTTCAGATCGTGTGGCCGTCATGAACAAGGGTCGATTCGAGCAACTGAGCGACCCTAAAGACTTGTACCGGCAGCCCGCGAGCCTATTTACCGCTCAATTTGTGGGGTCTATGGTGGATTTGGCCGTCGAGGCCAAACCCGGCGGCTACCAATTTCAAGGACGTCTGTTGAAAGCGGCTCGCGAAGTCGGAACGCCGTCTGGGGGCCGCGCCCGATTACTGATTCGCCCAGAAAATTTGCGAATCTTAAAAAATGGCGACACCGAGGAAAACTTCATTTCGGGGCAATTGCTTCAGCTCACCTTTCGGGGGCTCTTTGTGGAAGCTCACATCGATCTTGGCAATGAGCAAATTATCCAAATTGTCGCGGTGCCGGCGTTGATCGAGTCTTTGAATGTGCATGAAGGTCAAGAATTGAATTTGGGCTTCCGGGTTTGCGACACTTCGCTTTTTTGGGGCGAGGGCTAGCCGATGCACGTGCCAGAGGGGCAAGCTCGCCTCAACCGATTCTTTGGTTTTCCGGGATTGATTTGGCTCACTCTCTTTTTTGCCGGCCCCATCTTTTATCTGGTCGCTCTTAGTTTCGCGCGGAAGGGAACTTACGGCGGTGTCGAATGGACTTTTAGCGCCGAAAATTATCTTCGGTCTTTGGATCCTCTTTTTTTAGAAATACTTTTTCGCAGTGTATGGTTGGCGGGCTTCACAACTTTTATTTGTTTGGCGATTGCCGTGCCGGTGGCCTGGGCCTTAGTGACCCTAAGTGCCCGGCAGCGTGTTCTTTGGCTGAGTCTTTTGGTGGTGCCCTTCTTGATGAATTTGATCACCCGCGTGTACGCGCTGAAAACCGTGGTTAGTTTTGACGGAGGGCTCGCTAACATTTTGCGTTCGGTGCTGGGACCCGAATTCGATGCGATGAGTTTGTCGCAAAACCAATTTCTGGTGTTCTACGGAATGGTTGCGACCTATTTGCCCTTCATGATTTTTCCGATATTTGTGGCCCTCGAGAAGTTTGATTTTCTGCAGGTTGAAGCCGCGCAGGATTTGGGCGCGGGCTCTCTGAAAGTTCTTTTTAAAATTATTCTGCCGCAACTTCGACCCGCCATTGCAGCCGGCGTAACGATGGTTTTTGTGCCGGCCCTGGGCGAATTTGTGATTCCGGACCTGCTCGGGGGGGCGCGCGTGATGCTCGCGGGAAACTTAATCACCGAACAGTTTTTAAAGAGCCGAGATTGGCCCTTCGGTGCGGCCTTGGCGGTGGAATTGATTGTGGTCATGAGTTTTTTGACTCTTTTGATCTCGCGGTGGGGTGCGAAAGCGGGTTTCCGTGATTGATTCTGTTCCTCGCCCTCGAGCACCCTTCGGCGCCCGCGCGATTTTATTTCTGGTTTTAATTCTTTTGTACATCCCGCTGGTGGTGATGGCGATCGGTGCGTTCCAAGTCGAAGAGTCTTGGGGACTGCTGCACTTTAAAACTGCTTTGTCGGACCCTTACTGGACCGAAGCTCTCGCCCGCAGTGGTTTAGTGGCTGTGGGCACGGGCCTGATTGCGACGGTGATCGGTCTGGGGGTCGCCTTGTTTTTAGACCGGCAAAAACCACCTTCGTTTCCGGGAAAAAGTTTGGCCGCAATAGTTATGCTCGCAATGGTAACGCTCGCGATGGTTATGCCCGAACTTGTTTTTGCGTTGACGCTTCTTTCTTGGTTTGCTTGGCTCGGGCAGGGCTTAAGTCTTTGGACGGTGCTCCTGGCTCACGTGACTTTTTCGGTAAGTTTCTCGTATCTTATTTTTCGGGGTCGACTCGCGCAAATGGATTTGTCTTTGATCGAAGCCGCACAGGACTTGGGCGCTTCACCGCTACAGGCCTTTTACAAAGTGAAATTTCCTCTTTTAGCTCCCACAATTGTGTCATCGTTTTTGGTCTGTTTTATTTTGTCTTTTGATGATTTTTTGATTTCCTATTTTGTGAATGGCGTCGGATCGGACACTCTCCCCATCAAACTGTATTCGGCCATGAAGACGGGAATGTCCCCCCAGCTTAATGCTTTAGCCACCATCATGGCTTTCATCTCGGGCGCATTGCTGATTGCTTTGACTCGTTCCAATTTGAGACAGAAGTAAGGCTTATTTTTGAGAGATTTTTCTTTTCATCGATTTTTCTTCGGATCTTTTAGATACTAAAGGGGTGAAACCAATCGTCAAAAGAATCCTGTTTCTGGGCCTCACTTTAGGGGTTCTGCATCTGGGGAATTCTTGCTCCAATAATTTCAATTTCAACCAGGCCGTTGGCCAATTTAAATCTCAGTCTTGTTTAATGGATGAGTCAACGCTCTCAAATTGGCAGGCGCGAAATCCAAAGATCGGTTATCTGGGCAATCAAAAAGTAAACTATATCCCTCATTCCGAGGGTTGGATTCAAGTGGATGGTGATAAAATCATTCGCTCCAAGGGTGATCTGCCCTCAGAGCCCTTGCCGGCTGGGCTTTCACAGGGGATCGGCGTTCAACAGGGAAACACCTGGCCAAACGGCATCATCCCGTACCAAATTTCAACCAACGTCGCAAATCCCCAGCGCATCACCGATGCCATAAATCACTGGAACAATCTGTTGGGCGGAGCCGTTAAATTAGTTCCGCGCACGATCCAAACAGACTTTGCTTATTTTGTTTCGGTAAGTTCCGGGTGTGCCGCGACCGTTGGTTATTTTGCGGGCGCGGGTCCGCACCGAGTGGAGCTTTCCAATGACTGTGGCAGCGGGAACGTGGCCCACGAGATAGGTCACGTCGTGGGATTGGATCACGAACAGAATCGCAAAGACCGCGATCAGTGGCTCACGATTGTTTGGAACAAAGTGCTCGCGGGCTTTGAATTAAATTTTCAGATTGAAAACAGCTATCAAGATTATTACCAATACGATTTCAACTCGATCATGCATTACAGTTTCTATGCTTTTTCTAGCGATGGAAGCCAAACAATTATTCCCAAGATCGCCCTTCCCAATGACATTTATGTTGGCCAACGCCGGGGGCTGAGCCTGGGAGATATCAATTCGGCCCGTATTCTTTACGGAGCGGCACCCATCAATGCTGGCGAAGTAAGTCCTGGCGGGCCGGCTCTGACCTCGAGTCAGGGTTTGTTTGGACGTTATTATATGAACAACAATTTTTCGGGTGTCCCGACCGCCAAAGTCGACGCCGTGATGAATTTTAATTGGGGAACAAATGCGCCTGCAGCGGACGTTCCCGTGGATAATTTTTCGGCCCGCTGGACGGGGTACGTGACCCCCGACACGAGCGGAGAATACGTCTTCTCAGTCTGGACCACCGATCAAGTGAATTTCAGTTTCCGAGGGGAAGAGATTTTGAACTACAATGCTATGGGTCAGTTTCGCGAAGTCCGATCGATAAGATACTCTCTGGTGGCGGGAACCCGGTACAACCTGCGCTTGGATCTGGCGGCGGCTGATGGGCCGAAACGTCTCCGGTTGGTATGGACCAAACCCAATGGGATCGTGGAAACAATTCCGGCGGCTCTTCTGTCGCCAGAGACCGCGGAAACTCCGAGCACCTGCTCCACTTCAGTTCCTCCTTCGGTGGGAACTTTTTGATTCAAATTGGGATCACCCCTCAAACAATCTAATTTTCTGCCGATAAGACTAAGGTCCAGGCAGCACAGCCACGAAACAGAAGGAGTTTGCGATGAAGTTCCAGTTTACGTACCGCCATGTCGATGTCTCCCCCTCTTTGAACCAGCACGCCGAGGCTCAATTTACGGAATTAGGGCGCTATTTACCAACCGACAGTCGATGGCAGGTTATTTTTTCGATGGGCCGTTACGAATACAATGTCGAAGTCTCTGTTCAATCGCCCTGGGGCTACTTTAAGGCCGTCAGCCGCGCTCAAGATTTTTACCTCGCTGTGGATATCGTGGCCGAAAAACTGGGGAAGCAATTTAAGAAGCAAAAGGACTTAAACCAGTATCACAAAAAGCCAGAGCTCTCGAAAAGCGGAAAAATGGATCAGGTCACCGAAACCCTGGAGTATCAACCCTGGATTCGGCAGAAAGAGTCTGCCTGATTTCCTGGTTTATAAATAAATTTTTTAAACGGCAGGTTTCCTTGGAACTTGCCGTTTTTTATTGCTGAAAGCTTTGCCTAACCGCGTCCTTGCCAGTTTCGGGGGTGTTTGCTAGCTATCTAGCTATGTCAAAACACAACTATTTGTTCACGAGCGAATCCGTTTCCGAAGGTCATCCCGATAAAATGGCGGATCAAATTAGCGACGCTGTTTTGGACGCTATTTTGAAAGAAGATCCCCGGGGTCGAGTGGCTTGCGAAACTTTGCTGACGACCGGATTGGTCGTTGTGTCCGGTGAAATTACGACCAAGGCAAATATCGACATCAACGAGATCGCGCGCAACACCGTTAAAAAAATTGGTTACGACGACACCGCCAAGGGTTTCGATTACAAAACTTGTGCTGTGATGGTTTCCTTGGGCCGCCAAAGTCCCGACATTGCCATGGGCGTACGGGACACGCTTTCGGATGATCAAGGCGCCGGCGATCAGGGCATTATGTTTGGATATGCCGTTAACGAAACCCCCGAGCTGATGCCCTTAAGTATCGCAATGTCGCACAAGTTAATGAAAGAACTGGCGACGGTTCGACACAGTAACAAAGTGAACTGGCTTCGTCCCGATAGCAAAAGCCAAGTCACGATCGAGTATTCCGAAGGTCGCGCCAAACGTATTGATACGGTGGTGATTTCGACCCAACACGCCGAAGAGGCCACCCTGGGATCGATCAAAGAGCTTGTCATGGAAGAGGTCATTAAAAAACATCTCCCGAAAGAACTCTTGGATAGCAAAACCAAATACCACATCAATCCGACGGGTCGCTTTGTGACCGGAGGTCCGATGGGGGATGCGGGACTTACGGGTCGGAAAATTATAGTCGACACTTATGGCGGGCATGGTGCCCACGGGGGCGGTGCTTTTTCTGGTAAAGATCCCTCAAAGGTCGATCGCTCGGCGGCTTACGCCGCTCGCCATGTGGCCAAGAATATCGTGGCGGCAGGCCTGGCCGAAAAATGCTTGGTGCAGTTCGCCTATGCCATTGGGGTCGCGGAGCCCGTTTCCGTCTACGTCAATGACTACGGCACTTCGACCTGCGGAACGGAAAAATTAGAACAGGCGATTAAGAAAATTTGGAACCTGAAGCCGGGAGCCATCATAAAAGAATTTGATCTTTTAAAACCGATCTATTCTCCGACGGCCAGTTATGGCCATTTTGGTCGCAATGAATTTTCTTGGGAAAAAATAAACAAAGTCGACGAGCTGAAAGCATTCATTAAGTAATTAATGGATCAAAGCTTAGTCAGAAACTTCTCGATCATCGCGCACATCGACCATGGTAAATCGACCTTGGCTGATGCCTTGTTGCACGAGGCCGGATCGCTCAGTCAGCGCGAAGAAAAAGCTCAGTTCTTAGATAATATGGAGCTTGAGCGGGAACGCGGAATCACGATCAAGGCCCAAACGGTTTGCCTGAACTACAAGGCCAACAACGGAAAAACTTATCAAATAAATTTAATTGATACTCCCGGGCACGTGGACTTCAGTTATGAAGTTTCGCGAAGCCTGGCCGCCTGCGAAGGCGCCATCCTGGTTGTCGATGCCGGCCAAGGGGTCGAAGCGCAAACGCTCGCCAATGTTTATTTGGCTTTAAATAACAATTTGGAAATTATTCCCGTTTTGAACAAAGTCGATTTGCCCCATGCCGATCCCGAAGGCGTCACCAAGCAGATCGAAGATTCAATCGGATTGGATTGCACCGGGATCATTAAAGCTTCGGCCAAAGAGCGAATTGGAATTCGGGAAATTTTGGAAGCCATCGTCGCAAAAGTTCCGGCTCCCGGGGGCGACCAAGATGGAACTTTGCGGGGCTTAATCTTCGATTCTTGGTTTGATGCCTATCAGGGTGTTGTGGTGCTCGTTCGAGTTAAAGAGGGAACCCTCCGCAAAGGCGAACGCATCAAGTTCATGGCCACCGATAAAATCTACGAAATTTTACGTATGGGTAAATACACTCCTTTTCCCGCGACCGTGGAAACTTTGGCCGCCGGTGAAGTGGGTTTTATTATCTGCGGGATCAAAGACATTCGCGACGTGAAAGTTGGTGATACGGTCACCGACGCCAAAAAGCCCGCCACCGAAGCCCTGCCGGGCTTTAAGCGAGTTCGTCCCATGGTTTTTGCGGGTCTATTCCCGGTCATCGCCAGCGAGTACGAAAATCTTAAAGATGCTCTGGATAAACTTTGTTTGAATGATTCCTCGCTTACTTTCGAAGTCGAGAAATCACTCGCCCTGGGATTTGGCTACCGCTGCGGTTTCCTGGGACTCCTGCACATGGAGATTGTGCAAGAGCGATTGGAACGAGAGTTTAATTTAAATCTGATCACGACGGCGCCGACGGTTGTTTACAAAGTTTATAAACTAGATGGCAGCATGATTGATCTCGAAAATCCCTCGATGCTCCCTGCAGAAAATCTTATCGCCAAGATGGAAGAACCTTTTGTGAAGGTGACGCTTCACACTCCGAAAGAATTTATCGGCGCGATTATTAAGCTTTGTGAAGACAAGCGGGGACATCAGATCAAGCTCGATTACATCACCGAGTCGAAATTGATTTTAGAGTACAAACTTCCCATGAACGAAATCGTTATGGATTTTTATGACCGGTTAAAGTCTATTTCCAAGGGTTATGCCTCGATGGAATACGAAATAATGGGCTTTGAAGAAGCCGACCTGGTAAAAATGGATATCTTGATCAACGACGAGCCCGTGGATGCGCTCTCGTTAATTATGCATCGATCCAAAGCCCTTACCAAGGGTCGAAAGTTGACCGAGAAAATGAAAGAACTAATCCCCCGACAGCAATACCAGATCAACATACAAGCCGCGATCGGCCCCAAGATTGTCGCCAGAGAGACCCTGGGGGCCTTGCGTAAAGACGTGACCGCGAAGTGCTATGGGGGAGATATTTCCAGAAAGCGCAAACTCCTCGAGAAACAAAAAGAGGGCAAGAAGCGCATGAAGCAAATCGGCAGCGTGGATGTTCCTCAGGAAGCGTTCCTGGCGATCCTCAAAGTCGAAGACTAGAAGGAATCGAAATGGCCAAGACTGTGTCTAAATCCGGCGAAGAAGTTCCGAACAAATGGGATGTCCGCTCAAAATATTTCTGGACCGAAGGGTGGGGTTCGATTGCTCTAGCAATCGGACTTGCTTTATTCATTCGCTGGGGATTTTTTGAAGCCTATGTGATTCCTTCGGGAAGTATGTTTCCTTCGCTTTTGATCCATGATCATATTTTTGTGAACAAGTTTACCTACGGTCTGCGGGTTCCCTTCAGCGAAAACTGGTTGGTTAAGTTCAGTGACCCAAAACGGGGCGAAGTGATCGTTTTCAAGTACCCAAAAGACAAAAGCGTGTTTTTTATTAAAAGAATTGTCGGTCTTCCCGGGGATAAAATTTTTTACGAAAACGGCACTTTGTTCGTGAACGACAAACCTCAAGAAAAAATGACGCCCAAAATGCCCGAAGACATGAAATGGATGCGGGATGCGGATTTCCAGCGGGACGGCATGGTGGATGATCGTATGGAGAACTACGTTCACTTCACCGAAGTGCTCGACGGCGATAAAGAATCCAAAGAACATTCCGTTTTAGTTCGTCGTGGAGATATTTATGATGTGTTTGGTCCAGTTACAGTTCCGCCGGATCATTTGTTTATGATGGGTGATAACCGGAATAATTCTTCGGATTCGCGTATTTGGGAATTCCTGCCGAAAGAAAATTTGCTTGGTAGAGCCAGTATCGTTTGGCTTTCTTGCGAAGAGACTCTTCCGGTGCTCTCTTTTCTTTGCAATCCGTTGACGATTCGATGGGGTCGGTTTCTGCACCAGGTGAACTAATTGAAACGCGATCTTCGGGCCACTTGGCCCCTTGCCCTCTTCAGTTTTTTGGGGCCTTTGGTTGCGGTGTTCGCGATCCGGTGGCTATTGGTCGAACCTTACGTCATCCCGTCAGGATCCATGATACCGACGCTTTGGGTGCACGATCATATTTTCGTCAACAAACTGGCCTACGGAATTCACGTTCCCATGAGCAAAACTTGGATCTTTAAATGGGGCAGCCCTGCCCGGAACGAGATCGTGGTGTTCCGGTATCCTGAAAATCCAGAAGTCTTCTACGTGAAGCGTGTGGTGGCCGTCGGCGGGGACACAATCGAGATTCGAAGCGGCGAAATCTGGGTGAACGGTGAAGCCATCCTGCAAGAGACGCTTGAAACTGATGACGAGGGTTTCGAGATTTTTCAGGAGCCGGGTCGGCGGGTTCGATACCTCAATCACCAAGAATCGAATTTCGCGAGTACTTTGGTTCCCGAAAATGAATTTTTCGTAATTGGTGACAATCGGGACCAATCCAACGATTCCCGTTACTGGGGATCAGTTCCGGTAGAGAATGTGATTGGCCGAGCCTCGATCATTTGGCTTTCTTGCGAAGAAACTCTTCCCAGTGCGCGTTTTCTCTGTGATCCTAAAACCCTGAGGTTGGGTCGAATTTTTCAATTAATTCGATAGGAGTTTCAAAAGTTGGCGCGATTTCCACGCAGAATTTTTCGTTGGCAAGATTACGTCGAAAGCATTTTGATTGCGATCTTACTGGCCTTGGTCGTACGCACTTTTGTCATCACTGGCTATCGGGTACCGACAACCACGATGGCGCCCAATCTTTTGCCCGGCGATTTCATTTTTTCATTCCGAATACCCTATGGTGTTCGCGTTCCACTGACCGATAAAAAATGGGCGGTCAAAGCCCCGGAACGGGGCGAAATCGTCGTCTTTACCTTTCCTGACCAGCCGCGCACAAATTATGTAAAAAGAGTGATCGGCCTTCCGGGCGATCTCATCGAAATAAAAAAGGGACGAGTCCGGGTCAACGGAGTCGACCTCGAGTACCAGCAAATAGATGTCATTCCGGAAGACGTGGCTGAAGTTTCTAAGGACATCGAGCTTTGGCTCGAGAACGCGGTCGAAGGTTCCCGCCAGATTTTGCGACAGAAAAAATCAAGTGACCGAAATTTTGGACCCATTTCTGTGCCGCAAGACGAGGTCTTTTTGCTCGGAGACAATCGCGACGCCAGCGACGATTCGCGCTATTGGGGAACGGTACCGGTTTCGCGGGTCGAAGGACGCGTATTTTTGATTTGGCTTAGCCTCAGTTGGAGCGATCAGGCGGGACCCTTTCGGTGGCCACAAGTGCGTTGGGATCGCTCGTGGAAGCGGATCATTTATTGACGGAGCCGTGATCCGCAGTTAGCTTCGGATTCAATGTCGGCACGCCCCGGTTTCCTTCTCGATCTTCCGAGTTTCGGTCAAGAAAACATCGAGGCAATTTTTTCCGAAGCCCTCGATCCATCCAGCGACAAAACATATCCGGGCCAAACGGCCGCCCTTCTTTTTTTCGAACCCAGCACGCGCACGCGATTAAGTTTTGAATCCGTCTGTTTTCAGTTGGGTCTTGGGCCCCTAGTTTTTTTGGGCGGAGCGGGAACCTCGATGGAAAAGGGTGAAAGTGTCGAAGACGCGATACTTAACATCGCGGCGATGGGTCCCTCGGTGATGGTGATTCGCTGCGGTGACAAAGTCGACCTGTCCGGACTCGCCCGGCGCTTAACTATTCCGATTCTTAGCGGAGGTTGGGGCCAAAAGGGTCATCCCACCCAGGCTTTGCTCGATTTCTACACGCTCCGGCAAAAACGATCTCTCAGCGAGTGTCGAATTCTCTATGTGGGCGACGTGATTCACAGCCGGGTCTTTAGTTCACATTTGGAAATGTTAAAAATGTACGGCGGAGAATTTGCGGTTTGTGGACCGGCGTCGCTCATGCCGGTGGATTCAAAAATTCGTCGGTTTGATAAAATCGAGGATGGATTAAAATGGGCCAACGTGGTGTACGCGCTTCGCTACCAGTTGGAGCGCCATGAGAAAAGTGGAGCCCTTTCCGGAGAAGAAATTGCGTTAAATTATGGTCTACGAACCAGCCATTTGAAATGGCTTACTAAAGACGCAGTAATTATGCATCCTGGGCCCGTAAACAAAGGGATGGAAATGGACGAAGAAATTTATTCCGACGCGCGCTCGGTCGTCTTAGACCAAGTTCGCAATGGGGTTCGCGTGCGCAAAGCGCTAGTCAGGAAGTTTTTGTCATGAGCAAAGGTTTTTTAGTTCTTGAAACCGGTGAATTTTACGAGGGTCGTTGGCGTGGCGGAACCGCGCGCGCCGGCGAAGTTGTTTTCAATACCAGTCACAGTGGGTTCGAAGAAATCGCGACCGACCCCTCGTATCTTTCGCAAATAGTTCTGATGACCGCGCCGATGCAGGGAAATTACGGC
>JAYUPS010000099.1:0-12501 GCA_043759945.1 Bdellovibrio sp. | reverse complement strand
ATTCGACTTTGTTATCAAACTTGTAGTCGTCACCCAAAAATTTCTTGGCGGCCTCGGTGCGCTCTTGCACTCGCTTGGTCACAACTTTTTGAGCGTCTTTAACGGCGATCGCTACATAAGCGTGAGTAATGGAAAGAAGCACCCCTTCGAAAAAGGCACAAATAAAGCAAATGGTTGTAACGAGTATAATCAGAACAACAATAGAGGCCATCTAGTTTAGGGGCTGCCTTTCCGCAAGAATCTCAAAAGTATCTGACTTGAACTCGAAATTCAAATGGCAACCCCGTCCATTGGCTAGGTGGAGAAAGACTACTTCTGCTCGGCAGCCCGCTTTTCAGCATACTTTTTAACGAGCTCTTCTTGGATGTTTCGCGGACAAGGAGCGTAGTGCGCAAACTCCATGGAGAATTCGCCTTTTCCCTTGGTCGCCGAACGCAAATCCGTCGAGTACCCGAACATCTCGGAAAGCGGAACATGCGCTTCAATGACGGCATTGCCTTCAATCGAAGTCGTATTCACGATAATTCCACGACGTTGATTCACCTGTCCGGTGGCGGGTCCTTGGTATTCCTCAGGAACCGTGGTTTCGAGCTTCATAATGGGCTCAAGAACGGTTGGTTTTGCCTTAGGATACACTTCCCGCATTGCGGCCATCGCTGCAATTTTGAAGGCCATATAGCTTGAATCGACATCATGGTAAGAACCGTCGATGAGTTCACACTGAACGCCAACGATTGGGAAACCAATCAATGGACCTTTTTTGCACTGCTCTTCAAATCCCTCTTCCACCGCAGGAATAAATTCACGAGGAATTCTTCCGCCGACTACAGAATTCAAGAATTTGAAGGTTTCTGGAGCATCCGCCGGCAGGGGAGCGATATTTCCCACGACCTTGGCGTATTGACCTGAACCGCCGGTTTGTTTTTTGTGTTGATAATCGTATTCCGCGAGCTGGCCGATGGTTTCCCGGTAAGCTACTTGGGGTGCTCCCACGACACATTCGCAAGCAAATTCACGTTTCATTCTCTCAATGTAAATTTCTAAGTGGAGCTCGCCCATCCCGGCAATGATAGTTTCGTTCGATTCTTCATCCCGTGAAACTCGGAAAGTAGGATCTTCGCGACGGAACTTTTGCAGGGCCTTTGAAAAATTATTCGAAGCTGTTTTATCCTTTGGTGAAATCGCAAGCGAGATCACGGCGTTGGGAACAAACATGGATTGCATCGAGAAATTATCTCCTTCGTGCACGAAGGTGTCTCCCGAAGCGCAATCGATACCAAACATCGCGACGATGTCTCCCGATGAAGCTCCGTCCAATTCTTCCATTTTATCTGCATTCATGCGAACAACGCGCGGAATCTTCACCGACTTTTTACTGGTGGTGTTGTAAATGAATTCACCTTTTTTAATATTGCCTTGGTAAACGCGCATGAACGTCAGCTGACCGAAAGGGGTATCCTGAAGCTTGAAGGCCAAAGCCACCAGAGCTTTTTTGTCATCGGGGAAAAGCTCAAATTTTTCTTCGCCCTTGTCTAAGTTTAATCCGTGTTCTTTTTTCTCTGCGGGGGTTGGTAAGTAAGCGCCCACAGCATCCAACAACAATTGAACACCTTTGTTTTTAAACGCAGATCCGCAGAAAACAGGAACAAGTTTTAAACTGATGACCGCATTCCGAGTGGCCCTGCGAATTTCGCTTTCCGTCGGAGTTTCGCCCATCAAGAATTTGTCGGCGATTCCCTCGTCGACGTCGGCTAATTTTTCAATCATGATCTGACGGTACTCAGCGGCTTGAGCCTTTAGGTCTTCGGGAATTGGAACTTCAACAACATTTTCGCCACTGGACCCTTCGTTGACGAAGGCTTTCATTTGCACCAAATCAACGGCGCCCTTGTGATTTTCTTCTAGTCCGATTGGAAGTTGGTACATGACTGCATTCAATTTTAACTTATCAACCAGAGCATCTTTCACGCGGAAAGGGTTCGCTCCTTGTCGGTCCAGTTTGTTAACAAAAGCCAATCGAGGAACACCGTAACGCTTCATTTGCCGATCGACCGTGATCGATTGGGATTGAACTCCAGCAACTCCGCAAAGAACAAGAATTGCGCCATCCAAAACCCGCAGAGACCGTTCCACCTCGATCGTGAAATCCACGTGCCCCGGAGTGTCGATCAAATTGATCGTCAGGTCCTTCCAATTTACTGTGGTGCAGGCGGATTGGATGGTGATCCCTTTTTCACGTTCGAGATCCATGAAATCCATCGTGGCTCCGACCCCGTCTTTGCCTTTTACTTCATGAATTTGATGAATTTTTCCGCCGTAGAAAAGAATGCGCTCGGAAAGGGTGGTTTTACCCGAATCGATATGCGCTGAAATTCCGATATTGCGAACGAGGTTAATATCCCACTTTTTTGACATGTGTTCTCCGCTGTATTTTAAGAACCAAAAGGGATATCATCCTTTGCTGTGACTGGCAAAAAACCTTTCGAGAGTGCAGACCCCATTAATGCGTTGAGTCAACTTCAGACTCAGTTTGGTTTTACTCAGTTTCGATACCCACAACTTGAATCAGTCGAGGCCTTGCTCGGCGGAATTTCAGTTTTTGCCATGATGCCGACCGGAGGCGGAAAATCTCTTATCTTTCAGTACCTGGCCAGTCTTGAGCAGGGGTTGGTTCTGGTTGTCAGCCCTTTGATCGCTCTCATGGAAGATCAAGTTCAGCGTTGTGTAAAATGGAAGCTCCGGGCGACTTGCCTGCATTCTGGACTTAAGAAAACAGAGCGTGAATCCCGTTTGCGACGTTTAAAAAATTCTGAATTTAATTTGGTTTTGGTCACTCCCGAGCGATTTCGTAAATCTGAATTTTGTGAAGTTATAGCAGAGCTTGGGGTTCGTTTTCTCGTCATCGACGAGGCCCACTGCATTAGTCAATGGGGCGCGGACTTTCGACCCGACTTCTCGAGGCTGGGCGAGATCCGAAAATTTCTGGGCGACCCGGTGACCCTGGCGCTGACGGCCACCGCCACGCCCGAAGTACAAAATGATATTTTACAGCAGCTCAGATTAGATCCGGTTCAGAAATTTTCGACGGGACTTTTACGGCCCAATCTGGCGTTGAACGTTCATGACGTCTACGGTGACGACGAAAAAATCCGCTCTCTTGTCGGCCTGTATCATCAAGCCCAAGGACCCATGATCGTTTACGTGTCTTTGATTTCAACCTTGTACAAATTGAAGCGAGATTTACAAAAAATAATTCCGGATCTTTTATATTATCACGGTCAGTTGCCGGCCAAAGTTCGTCGTCATGTCTTGCACCAGTTTTTAGAAGCTCCGAAGGGAATCCTGATGGCGACGCCGGCTTTTGGTTTGGGAATTGATAAATCAAACGTCCGCAGCGTGGTTCACGCCGAAATACCGGGATCTCTGGAAGCTTATTTCCAAGAAGTCGGACGGGCTGGGCGGGACGGACTACCGGCGGCAGGTCATTTGCTTTTTGATCCTGATGACGTTTCTATTCAACAAGAATTTATCAAATGGTCGAACCCTGAAGAATCCGTGATCAGTAAAGTCTACGATCTGATCGAAAAAAATGATCCGGATTTGGAGTCTCGGGGCATGGATTATTTGCGCGAACAAATTAACTATTACAACAGCCGTGACTACCGGGCCGAGACGGCCGTGCTGTTGCTGGAACGTTGGGGTTGTCTTGAAGTCCGTGCGGACACGCGCTTCGGTTACATCGCGGTTCAAGAGCCCGGGCATCAGGAATTTCTGTCGATGAAAGCGGCGATGCGATTAAAGACTCAGAACATGAAACTTTTAAACGTCGTTCAGATGGCGCAAAGCCAGACACAGTGCCGGCGCCAGATGGTTCATGATTATTTCCAAGACAAAACCGAACCCTGCGGAATCTGCGACAATTGTTTAAGGAGTCCCCTCGCGTGAGCCAATTTCCCGACCCCCGAACGGCGACGCCCGAAGGCTTAGTTGCCGTCGGAGGGCCCTTGACGGTTGCGCTACTTAAGGAAGCTTACACGGCGGGAATTTTTCCATGGCCACAAGAAGGCTATCCCATGCTTTGGTTTTCGCCAGATCCGCGGGGAATTTTAGATTTTAAAGATCTGCACCTGCCCCAAAGTCTGAAAAAATGGATTCGCAAAGAGGAGCCTAAGCTTGATTTTACGATCAACCAAGCTTTCGAGCAGGTGATCCAGTCCTGCCGGGATCAAAACCGACCAGGTCAGAAGGGCACTTGGATTTTGCCGGCCATTGTGACGGCCTATCAAAAGTTATTTGCGGCCGGCCAAATTATTTCAGGAGAGTGCTGGAGCGAGGGAAAGTTGGTCGGGGGGATTTACGGGGTGTTATCCGAGCGCTATTTTTCGGCCGAGAGTATGTTTTTTCTGAAGCCCAATGCCTCAAAATATTGTTTTGTGAAATTGGTCGAGCATTTACAGTTGCAGGGTCATCAATGGATGGATCTGCAGATGGTGACCGAAGTCAGTTCCAGATTGGGAGGGAAATTGATTCCTCGGGAAGATTTTTTGCAAAGAATTCGTCCAACTCTTTGACAGAAAAATGACGGCTCACTTTTCATTAATACTGCAACCTCCGAATTCTGTGAAATCTTAGCTGAGTTCTCTTCAGGAAAAAAATCCGACTCCGAAAGGTTAAGTAGGCCTGTGGAGGAAAGTTATGTCGACGTTGACCCAGCGGTTTGTAACGAATGAAAAAGCAAATATCGAAGTTTACGGACGCAAGTCGAATGTTGCGGCAACCTTAAAGAATTTGTCTCAGACTGGGGCATGCCTGACTTGGGCCCAGGAGGGCGTAAGACTTGAAACCGGGGATTTGATTTGCATCACCGTAGTCCTGGGCGAAGTTAAAAAACTGCACCGGGTTAATGCCGAAGTTATTTGGCGCCGGGAAAAAGAAACGGGCATTAGCTTTATCGCTAAGGACCAATTGGTCGAACGCTTCGTTTCAAAAACTAAGCTTCAAGGATCCGTCTACTAAGAAGTCCACCACAGCCAATTCAAAACCGACCAAACTGCAAGCAATACCCCAGCTAAAATCAGATGCCCTTTCCGTTGGCTCCAAATGCTAATTTTGATGACGTCATCGTCTTTGGTGCCAAAGGCCTTAAGTTTTTTTGTCAAAGATTGATGAAGGTAAATTCTTTGAGAAAACTCGAGCTCCATAAATTTGACCGCAACCAAAGACGTCGTCGAGCCCTTTTCGATCCGCGAGACCGTTCCGAAACAGGCCATTTGAGAGGCTCCGGGAGCTTCGAATTGAATTTTTATCAGTTCGCCGAGGTTGGGGCAAAAGTCATTGGCTGCGGTAAATGCCAGTCCCGACAGCGAAACATTTTTGATTTCCGTACCCTCTTCCCAGGGTGTTTGATGGGGGCCTGCGACACGGATAAGTGTGTTGTCTTGCGCTCTCAAAAAGTAGCGCGGAGACCTTGTGATGTAGCGTGCGAGAGGACCTTCCATAAAATAGAATCGGCATTTTTGTGCAAAAACCTGACAAAAACCCGACCCAAAGATCACCCGACTTTCTTCCCGGTTCTTTCTTCCTTTTGGTCGGGTCTTATCCTAGGATTTAAAGGAAATGAAAACAGCAAAGGTGAAGGACAATTTAAAGACCAAGAAGTCCTCGACCAAAGGACGAAAAAAGCCCGAGATGGTCGATCATCCATTGTCGTCGGAAGCGGAATTTAGCAACCGTGAAATTGGCTGGCTCAATTTTAACCGACGCGTTCTTCACGAGGCCGAAGATGCCCGCACCCCACTTTTAGAAAAAGTTAGATTTCTGAGCATCTGTCATTCCAATTTGGACGAGTTTTTTATGAAACGCGTGGGGAAATTAAAACGCCAGGTCGCTCAAGGGCACGTCAGCCGTTCGGCAGATGGCAAAACTCCGCCCCAGCAATTAGGCATGATCCGAGAGTACGTCGAAGCCATGATTCGCGATCAGGCCGCGGTCTATCGTGCCGTGATTGTTCCGGCCCTACGGCAAGAGGGCATTCATATCCAGAACTGGGCGGATCTAAGTTTGAAAGAAAAAGAATGGGCCAATACATTTTACATGAAGAATGTGTTTCCGATTCTAACCCCGCTGTCAGTAGATCCGGGGCATCCGTTCCCTTTCATTTCGAATCTTTCAACCTCGCTTGGCATTACTCTTCGCCATCCCGACCGTGACGAGAAGCTGTTTGCGCGGGTCAAAGTTCCCCATTTTTTGCCCTCGTGGGTGCTTCTGGATCTTCCGGGAAAAACAGATGTGCGTTTCATAAGTCTTCTGGATCTTATTAAAGAAAACTTGGCGGGACTTTTTCCGAACATGGAAGTTATTAACACGATGCCATTTCGGCTCACCCGGAATGCCGACGTCGGTGGTGATGAGGACGATGACGCCGAAGATCTGGTGGAGCTCATCGAAGAAGAACTGCGCATGCGTCGATTTGCCGAAGTTGTTCGAGTGGAGCACGGGCCGAAACCGGATCCTTGGATGATGCAGTTTTTAATGGAAGAGCTTGAGCTCACCAAGGACGATTTCTTCGAGTTGCCAGAGCAGATGGACTTCACGGGCATGGCGCCGGTTTTTGATTTAAATCTGCCGAAACTGAAGAATCCGGCTTTCGTTGCCTCGGTTCCATTGGTGTTTCAAGACGAAGATCCCCACTCGATCTTCGCGATGCTGAGGCAAGGGGATCAACTGGTTCACTACCCTTATGAGAGTTTTGTTGCGACCACCGAACGCTTTATTCACGTTGCTTCCGAGGACCCCAAGGTTCTCGCGATCAAAATGACTTTGTACCGCACCGGCGACAACAGTCCCTTTATCCGCTCCCTGATTCGAGCTGCGGAACGGGGCAAACAGGTTGTTTGTTTGGTGGAACTCAAAGCACGATTTGATGAAGAGCGAAATATCTATTGGGCTCAGGAGTTGGAAAACGCCGGCGTGCATGTTGTGTACGGAATCGTGGGTCTAAAAACCCATGCCAAAACGGCGCTTGTTATTCGCCAAGATCCCGACGGCCTTCGGTCTTACGCGCATTTTGGGACGGGCAATTACAACGTGCAAACCTCGAAACTCTACACGGACTTCGGATTTTTTACCGCCAAGCCAGAAATTACTGCGGAGCTGGTTGAATTTTTCAATTACCTGACCGGAAGGTCGCTGAAAGCCGATTACCAACATTTGCTCATTGCGCCGATTAACATGTTCTCCAAATTTAAAGCCATGATTGAGCGAGAAGCTGAATTTGCCAAAGCGGGAAAGCCCGCTCAGATTTTTGCCAAAATGAACAACATGGAAGAAAATGACATTGGATGGAGCCTGTACAAAGCCTCGCAATCGGGGGTTGAAATCGATTTGATCGTGCGGGGCTTTTGTTCGCTACGTCCTTTGACTCCGGGGTTGAGCGATCGATTGCGAGTTTCCTCGGTCATCGGGCGTTTCTTAGAGCATTCTCGAATTTTTTATTTCCGCAATGGTGCGGAAAATCCTGTCGACGGAGAGTTTTTCATGGGCTCAGCGGATTGGATGTATCGTAATTTGCACGCCCGTGTTGAGTGCATCGTGCCGATCACAGAGAAGCCGCTGAAAGAAAAACTTTGGGAAGTGATCCAATTGCATGTGCAGGATCAGCGTCAGACTTGGGACATGCAAAAAGACGGTCGCTACGTTCAACGCAACAAGTCCGACACCGGAGTGCAACAAGCCTTGTTGTCGATTGCAAAACAGCGATCTTCGGTCGGAGAAGGGGAGCCCCAGTGAAACTTGTGCTTTTTCGCCATGGACTGGCAATGGATCGGGACGAGGCCGTAGCTAAAAAAATTCAAGATGGTCATCGTCCCTTGGTCGAAAAGGGGGGCGAGCGAACACGCAAAGTTGCACGCTATTTAAAAGCCCAAGAGGAAGATTTTGAAGTATTGCTTTATTCGCCTTTGTTAAGATCCAAGCAAACCGCCGAGATCTTAAAAGAGATTTTGGGCATTAAGAAAATGATGGAGATCATCGAGTTGGTTCCGGATGCCCCGCCCGAAGCTTTGGCCAAATGGCTTCAAAGCTCGATACCCCAAGTAACCAAGGTGATTTTGGTCGGTCATGAACCGCAGCTCAGTTGTTTTGCAACGTGGTGTTTGTCCGGTTCGCGCGACAGCTTTATTGATTTGAAAAAAAGCGGAGCTATCGGTCTCGAGATTGAAAGCTTTTCGGAGATTTCGAGCGGGACGGCAGAGCTGAAGTGGCTTCTGCATCCGAAGATGGTTTGAGCGGCTTTTTTTTCTCTACCAACGACCAAAGAATTCCGTCTTTTAATCCGACCCCGGGGATCAACAATTGATGGACCGAAGCCTGTTTTAAAACGGCTTGAATCACCATGGCCGCCGGGATCACGACGTCGGCGCGATCCGGACGTAATTCCAGCTTTTCAATGCGGTCTTTCATCGGCGTAATTTTTAAATATTGAATAATTAAATCCAACTCGACGTCTGAAATTTCGGAGCGAGAAATCTTACCGACGATGGAAGTCTTTAGCTTGCCCAAAGTTTCGAAATTCCCCCCGGTGCCCACGGCGAAATCCAAGGGACCCGTCATCTGATTGTTATGAATAAATTCGGACAGGGGTTTAATGTACTCGCCAATCACCAGACCAATTTGAGATTCAACCAGCTTTCGCTTTTTCATAATCTCAAGCGTTCGTACGGTTCCGAAGGGAAAACTTTGGGTCGCGGTGGGCCTGCCGTTTTCAACAAAAGTCAGCTCCATGCTTCCGCCACCGATATCGATCAATAGCGCCCGTTGGCCCTTGAGTCCCACTTCTTTTTGGACGGCCCGGTAAATAAGTCCCGCTTCTTTGATCCCGCTGACGACTTCGATGATGATGCCGCTTTTTCGGCGAATGAGCTCAATAAACGCCGCTTGATTTTTTGCTTCGCGCAGGGCGCTCGTGCCGATGGCACGAATGATTTCCGTGTCGTATTTCTGAGCTACTTGGGCAAATTTTTGAAAAGTCCGCGCCGAGGACTTTAAGACTTTGGCGCTGATTCGGCCTTTTTCGAAAACTTCGGCGCCGAGTCGGATCGGAAAACGATATTTGTGAATTGCCTCGAAATGGTGGCCGTCCCAATCAGAAATGACCATCCGAATAGCATTACTGCCGACGTCGATGGCCGCAAACCGGTGATGTTTCCGTTGGCTATTGTTCTTGTCCGAGATGGTCACGGGGGTTAGCCTAAAGGAATGAATCTTAGGATCAAGGTCTTTCTGCTTTTCACATTCGGAATTCAATATTTCGTGAAAGCCTCGGTGCTTGAGGGTGGGTGGGACCTGTCCGGGCAAGTTGTCATGGAGTCCCGTGTTTATCAAAAGCCCTCGAGCCTGAGTGGCACTTCCGCGTTTCAAATACCATGGCTGACCTTGGATGCGCGTTTTGTATCTCGGGACGGGGGAGAACTTTTTCTCGAGGTGCTCGGAATTTCACCTGCGCCGGCGGGAACTAGTGAATTTCAATTGCGCCAGGCCTCGTTTTTTCTGCCCGAGGTTTTGGGAGAGTCCGTCGATTTGCGGGCCGGCTTATTAGCCTCGGAACTGAGTCAGCGTATGAAAGCCTACTGGCCCATCCACCGACTTTCCAACGAACTTGATTTTTCACTGCAACGCTGGAACTACCAAGCCTTCTCGGATTACGGTTTTGAAGTTTTCGGTTTTTTTGGCTCTTTTGGCAGCTGGGGTTTTCAGGCCACCAACGGGGAAGGTCGGGGAACGGCTGAAAAGGGACCGCAAAAAGATTTGCAAGTTTGGATTGCTGCCGAATGGGGTGAAGAACGGACCTATTTGGTTTACCTGCAGGGGCGCAGGGGAGCCTACGAAAATATCCCCGCGGCTCAAGCCTCAAAAGAACGGGTGCTTTTGGGCTTTTGGTCCCAAATGCCCGAAGGTTGGTCGGCCGGGCTTGATATGTTTGCGACCTGGGATCCTGTTGACGCCATCAACGGCTTGGTCGCCGAAAGCATCGATTTGACTGATTTGGGTGGAAAAAGAGTCCATGGACGAGGGGCTTCCCTCGCTTTTCGCTACGCCGTTTTCGACGGCCACGAAAAGCTATGGCAGGTATTTTTTAAATCGGATTGGCTCAAGCCCGTCTTTGCAGATTCGGCTCGGGACGTTCGGTCCCATAATTTTGGACTTTTGTATTCGCCGCGCGTGAATGTCCAATGGGCTTTGTACAATTCGCAAACGGCGACGGAACCCGGTCATAATTTAAATAACAAAGAACAACAAAGTTGGAGGCTAGCACTCAATGTCGATCTCAATGACTAGAAACACGAAAATCGTTTTGGCTTGTTTGGCGGTGTTTGCCGTTTTTGTTTGGCAGTGGACTTTGCACAATGGATTTGTGATGTGGGATGACGATTTTAATCTCTACAACAACCAGCTTCTAAAAGATGGGGATTGGAAAAGATTTTGGACCGCCGATTACATGGGGTTTTATATCCCGCTGACCTACACCTTCTGGACGTTGCTCGGTCAAATTTTTGGTTTGGAATCGGCGATTCCCTTTCACCTGTTGAATTTTATTTTTCATTTTATCAATTCCTACCTGGTTTTTCGCTGGCTCCGCTGCTTACTGCTGTTGATCGAGGACAAAGCTTACGCCAAATCAGATATGAAATTTTGGGCGCCCTTGCTGGGAGCTTGTGTTTACATGTTTCATCCTTTGCAAGTGGGAGCCGTCGCTTGGAATTCCGGCTTCCGGGATCTGGTTTCGCATTTTTGGATCTTTTTAACTTTGATCTTTATTTTTGAAAAGCCCCAAGAAAAAGGGCTTTGGCTCGCGATGCTGACTTACTCTTGTTCGTTAATTTCAAAACCCTCCTCGGTTTATTTGTCGGCATTTGTTTTTGCGCTTTGCTTTGTTATAACTCGTGCGCCCCGCCGCAAAGGCTACTATTTCAGTGGATTTGCCTTGGTTATGGGGTTGATTTTCACCTGGGTCACGACCGCAATTCAGTCCCACTTTATGGTGGGTTTAAACCCACCCCGCTTTATTGATCGGCCCTTGATCATTTGGGATACTTACTCTTTTTATATTTGGAAATTTTTAGTTCCCCTTAAATTGTCGGCCGATTATGGCCGAACACCCGAACGATTGCTCGAGTGGCAGCTTTATCAAGAAATTTGGTTTTGGCTTCCACTTTTTTTAATCGCGGTTGGAGCCTTTTATTGGAAGCGATGGCAACACGGACTTGTGTTTTTAATCTTGTGGGTGGTGCCACTGATTCCGATCTCGGGGCTCGTGCAGTTCAATTACATGCGCATCGCAACGGTGGCAGATCACTACTTTATACCCAGTTTACCCGCGATGGGCTTTCTGCTGGCTTGTATTTTTATCCGGTACAATCGACTTTGGCTCCGGATCGCGATCGGCGTTGTGATCGGTATTTGGGGAGCCGCAACGTCACTGCGTATTCCAGACTGGAAAGACAGCGAGACGTTGTTCTATTCGATGCTGCGGGTGACGCCTTTTAGTCATAGTGCCAACAATTATTTGGGCTATTTTGCGTTCGAAAAGAAAGACTGGGTCAAGGCCGAAGTCTTTTTCCGCAATGCTTTGGCGAGCCAGCCAAACTCAGGTATCGCAAGTGGAAATTTGGCTTACTCGCTGCTTAAACTCAATCGGTTCCCCGAGGTTGTGGCTTTGCTCGAGAACCGGGTGCGCGACCCCGAGTTCTTAAAGGCCAACGAAGTCCACCGCCACGTGATCGCGGTTAATTTTCTGGGTTTGGGCTTGGGTCTTGCCAATGTGCAGCGATACCCCGATTCATTCAAATTCCTGTGTGAAGTGTTTCAGTATGGTCCCCAACAGCGGGATTCCGTGGACGCCCTGGGAACTTTGGAGAAACTCAGAACGCAGCTAAGTCCACAGGCGCCGACCGCTTTGAAGTGCCCGGCCGGTCTGGCGGGCGTGCCCCCACAGCTGCGGTAATTTCTGTCAGGATTTAGTTTTTTTACTCGACTTTTGAAGCCGAACGCTTGAACTTTGCAGAACAAGAGCTATCACCAGGGAGTGTCTCAATTGGAGCGTCAGTTTCAAAATCAATTGGATGAAATCAAGAACCTTCTCTTAAGCATGGGGGGGTCGGTGGAGCAGTCTCTGGCGACCGTGGCCTCGGGCTTGGTAACCAAGGATCTAAAAAAATTAGAGCAAGTCCATGAGATCGAAAAAAAAATCAACCAGGTTCACCTTGAAGTCGACGCCGTCTGCACCCAGTTTTTGGCAAAGCAGGGGCCGGTGGCTTCGGACCTGCGCTTTATCGTTTCTGTTTTAAAAATTAATTCAGATTTGGAGCGCATGGGTGACCAGTGCGTGAACGTTTCCTACTTGGCTAAAGATTTTATCAATCGCAGTGGGACCTATCCCTTGGAAGAAATTAATACGATGTCGGTCGTCGCTCAAAAAATGGTTAAAGAATCTCTGGATTGTTT
>JAYUPS010000098.1:0-12502 GCA_043759945.1 Bdellovibrio sp. | reverse complement strand
GGGGGCTATTGATCCGCTTCTGAAAGAAGACTGGAAGCTCATCACCAGCGAAATGGAACAAAGTCCAGGTGCCTTTCAGCGCGCCTTGAAAGAAATCAACGGTTGCCGCGGCGATCGCAAAGAAATGATTAAAAAATTAGCCGGTTTCGACCGAAAAGTCATGCAGTACATAGCTGTGGAGGTTGCTCGTGAGTTGGCTGAATTCACTGATCGAAAGATTCTTCATTAATAGCGCACGGGTTTTTATCTTTGCTGCCTGCTTTTTTGGTCAAGTGACCGTGAAAGCGTGGGAAGTTGATATGTCCCGGCGTCAAACGGACCTGAACAAATTAGACAAGCAGGGGCCCGCGCCGCTGGACTTTTCTAACAAGGAAACCAAAAGCATTTTGGGCGGGGTTTTCCAGTCGCTTGAGCCCACGCAAGAAGTCGTGATCTTGAACACCGAAAAAGGGTTTGTGCCCGACACGGTCCGACTGCGCAAAGATCGCAACTACAAAGTTCACATCGTGAACGTGAACGAAAAAGAAAAAAACACCAGTTTTATTCTGGATGCTTTTTCGGAACATCACGGGACATTTTTTGGCCAACCCAAGTCGTTTGAAATGTCTCCGAAAGTCGAAGGAATTTTTTCTTTCCAATGCCCTGAGACCGCTAAACAAGGGCGTATCGTGGTTTCTCCGGATGTCGAGGCTCGAAAGCCCGCAGGAGAATAATCCGTGGCCGAGAAAAAGAAATCGACCCCTCATCCTGAAGAAAGCGTTTCGAAAGCCGCGGTCCGAAATTTTTTGGGCCCAATACGCGATCTGTGGGATGACGACACGGTTTCCGAGATCCTGATCAACGGACCGCATGATATTTTCATCGAACGTAAAGGCAAACTTTATAAAACCGAGGTCAGATTCCCGGACGAGGATTCTTTAAGAGCTGCCGCAAACAACATTGCTCAATCTGTCGGGCGTCGGATCACGGATTTAGAGCCAAGACTGGATGCCCGTCTTCCCGATGGATCAAGGGTGGCCGTCGTGATACCCCCCTGTGCCCGGAATGGCACCACCATATCAATTCGTAAGTTCACTCAAAGTAAAATTAGTTTTAAAGATTACATTCAGATGGGCGCGATTTCGGCCGATGGCGCGCAGTTTTTAGATATCTGCATGTACTTGGGAAAAAATATTCTCGTCAGCGGCGGAACGGGCTCTGGCAAAACCACGTTGTTGGGTCTGCTGTGTTCCCGCATTCCGCGGGGTCAACGCGTGATCGTCATCGAAGATTCTTCGGAGCTTAAAATCCAGTACGACCACGTCGTGTTTTTTGAAACCAAACAAGCCGACGCTCAAGGCTTGGGTGAAGTCAGCATTCGGGATCTTCTAAAGAGCTCTTTGCGACTGCGCCCGGACCGAATTATCGTGGGAGAAGTTCGGTCCGCAGAGGCTCTAGAACTTATCCAAGCCATGAACACCGGTCACAAAGGGTGTATGGGCACCGTTCACGCAAACTCAGCAGATGATGCAATGGTGCGGCTCGAAGCTTTGGCCTCAGGAGCTGACGCAAAGCTCAGTGAAAGAGCTCTGCGGTATCAGGTTGCGGCGGCGATTGACTTGGTCGTTCAAATTTCTAGGTACCATGACGGATCTCGTCGCGTTGGATCAATTGCCGAAGTGCGAGGTCAAAATCCAGATGGAACTTACAACGTCGTTCCAATCTTTGAGATGTCTCGTATGGTGCGTAAGCCTGACGGAATGCTCGAGGGACAAATGCAGGCGGTCGGAACAATTCCTTCTTTCATGGAAGAAATTGTCGACAACGGACTTCCATTTCCGGTAGTAAAATTCAATCTTCGCGGTGGTGGATCTTCAACTGGATCTTCCGGCGGAACATCTGCTGCTTAAGTTCTGCGCAAATCTGTCAATAAAACTTAAGCAAAAATATTTTCTTTCCTCGTATAAACTAAATACTTGAAGTAGAAATTTCAGGGTGCATCTAAGCTGTAAATTGACGAACGCTGTCATAAGGTCCATCGAAGACAAAAGTGAAGACGTGTCTGCACTTTTGAATCTTATTGCGATTCCCGAAGAATTTTTACGCGATCCGTCCTATTGGATAAAAGTCGAAGACTTTGAAAACTTTTTGCAAAAATTTTTAGAGATTCGTGGAGATAAGAATCCGGCCGTTCTTACTGAGGTCGCAAAGTCTTGCGTTCCCCTGCGCAGTTGGGGCGTGCTCGACAGCGTGCTTCGCATGATGAAAATTCCGGGTGATGTTTTCACGCAGCCGGAACGGTTGCTTTCTTATTTCATTGCGCCGGCCCCACCGGTGGATCAAGTGGTTCGATCAAGCGACGGCATTGCTTTTGATCTTCCGATGTCGACGGATCACTTTCCTTTGTCCTGCGAATTCGTCAGGGCCTCTTTTGAGATGATTCCCGTATTCATGAATCAACCGGAAGCGCTCTGTTCCTGGACGGGAATTCGAATTGAACTGAAGTGGTCGCGGGTGAATAAGATCGACTCTCACAACGAGCCGGAAGATTCCGTTCCTTTGCAACGCGATCAGCCCGCGGACCTGGAAGAAATCCGTCATCATGTGGCACGCCTGAGCGATTACATGGTGCGGGCCCAACAGGTCATCACTCTGATTTCCGCAAGCCGTGGTTCCGACAAACAAATCAAAGAAGCCCTTCGTCGCGTGGATTGGGATTTAGTCCAAACGCAGTTTCCTCTGACAGTTGAAAATTGCTTCCAAATTTTCCGAAGAAATTTTGAAGGAGAGCCCCATGCCAAAAATCAATTCGATTCACGCTCGTGAAATTTTAGACAGCCGCGGGCAACCGACGATCGAAGTCGAAGTGACTCTTGAGGGTGGAATCACGGGGCGCGCCGCTGTGCCGTCTGGGGCCTCGACGGGGGCCCACGAAGCCTGCGAACTTCGCGACGAAGACAAGTCCCGTTATCACGGCAAGGGCGTTCTTAAAGCCATCTCCAACGTTAAAGAAAAGATTTCTTCGCGGGTTCGGGGCTTGGATGTTCTGGATCAAGAAAAACTAGACACGACGTTGATTGAATTGGATGGAACAAAAAACAAAACAAACTTGGGCGCGAACGCGATGCTTGGCGTTTCACTCGCCAGCGCGCGCGCGGCGGCCTTAAGCCAGGGCCTGCCATTGTACAAACATGTTGGCGGAGCCAAAGCGACCAAGCTTCCGGTGCCGCTCATGAACGTGCTGAACGGTGGAGCTCACGCGAACAATGGTCTTGATATTCAAGAGTACATGATCGTTCCCAATATCAAAGGCTCGTTCAAAGAATCTTTGCGTGCGGGCTGCGAAATATTTCAGACCCTAAAAAAAATTCTTAGTGCCAAGGGTCTTTCGACGGCGGTGGGGGACGAGGGCGGCTTTGCTCCTGTTTTAAATAAGGGAAACGAGTACCCTTTAGATCTGCTGATGTCCGCGATTGAAAAGTCGGGATACAAGCCCGGCCAAGATATTTTTTTAGCATTGGACGTGGCCGCGACCGAACTTTACAAGGACGGAAAATACCAATGGGAAGGCAAGCACCTTGAACCCGATCAGTTGATTGAGGTTTACAAAGGTTGGAGCAAGAAATACCCGATGATGAGCATCGAAGACGGCTTTGCCGAAGATGACTGGAGCTCGTGGATCAAAATCACCAAAGAAATCGGCAGCAAAGTCCAATTGGTGGGTGACGATTTGTTTGTCACCAACCCCGAGCGCTTAAAAATGGGAATCGACAGGAGTGCGGCCAATGCGCTTCTTGTGAAAGTAAATCAAATCGGTACCCTGACCGAAACTTCGCGGGCCGTGAGCCTGGCCCAGGGCCACAAAATGCGAACCGTAATGTCCCACCGCAGTGGCGAAACTGAAGACACCACGATTGCAGACTTAGCGGTGGCCCTGAATTGCCACCAGATTAAAACCGGAAGCCTGTGCCGGAGCGAGCGGACCGCCAAGTACAACCAACTTTTAAGAATTGAAGAAGAGTTGGGAAGTTCCGCTGTCTATCAGGGAACTTCACTTTAACTTGCCTCTAAAACTTTACTTGATTCGTTCGACGCTCACGCGAACCAGGCCCTGATTAGGGGGTGCGATCTTCGCAAAAGAGGCTTTGGAAAGATCGATGATTCGGCCTTTAATATAAGGTCCCCGGTCGTTGATGCGAACAATCACTTGGCGACCGCTGGATAGACTGGTCACGCGGACTTTGCTGCCACACGGTAAAGTTTTATGCGCGGCCGTCATCGCATTCGGGTCAAACTGGCCGTAGGGCGGGCATCCAGTTTTTTGCGGCTGCCAATACATCGAAGCAATTCCTGTTTCTGCCAGGGCGTTTGAGCCCCCCAATAGCAATCCAAAAACAAACACCATTGTTTTCATTCCACACTCCTTTTTTTGTGAGCTCGATTGTTTTCGCGGCAGAAGTTGAAGTCTAGTCCAGCATCGTCATTAATGAATTCTAGAGCTAGAATAGAAGTATGAATTGGCTCCACAGCCCCATGAAAATATTTTTTGTTTGTCTAGTATTTTTACTCTCTCATTTAATTTTGGGGGGCAATTTTTTCAATCTGGTGCGCCTAAAAAAAGACGAAAAAATGATGGGACGGCAGCTTATTGATGTTGCAGGTCAGATTCAAAATCTGAAAGCAAAAATTCTACAGGCGAAGGATCCTATCTTCTTGGAAAATCTGGCAAAAGACCGATTGGATATGGCCAACGAAGATGAGCTTGTCTTCGTTTTTTCGGCCGACTAGAGAATGTAAAAAAATAGAGTCTGAATTCTAAACTTGCATTTTCAAAGGCACAGGAAATAAGATGAAGACGTCAAAGAAACCCGAGCAAGGAGCTTTTTTGGACAACGTTTGGGATGCCAGTAAAATTCGAGGATTGCGACGTCGATTGGGTTGGTCCCAGTCTGATTTGGCGCGTCGGTTGGCTTGCGATTCAGATTCGGTTCGTATTTGGGAAGAAGAATCCGTACGTCCCTCTGAAAGCCAAGCTCAAACACTCCATATGATCTTTCAACAGGCAGAACTGATCGCCCACGAAATGACACAGTCGGTACAGGCCGAGGCCGATATCAAACAAAATTCCCTCGAATTCGTCGAACTGCGGACTTTCGATTTGCCGGATAAGAACTAATAAAATAATCATCTGAGCCAGATGAAAAAACTCTATCTGGTTGATGTCAGCTCCCTTTTCTTCCGTGCCTTTTATGCCATCCGTCCCTTGACCTCGCCCAGCGGGGTTCCGGTGAACGCGGTCTATGGATTTTTATCAATGACCCTAAAACTTTTACGAGAAGAACGTCCCGATTACATCGCCTTCTGTTTTGATTTGCCGACGCCCTCGTTCCGCAAAGAAATCGATCCCAACTACAAAGCCAACCGGTCCGAGATGCCCGAAGATTTAGTTCCGCAAATGCCCTACATGAAACGCATCGGGGACGTACTCGGGATTCATTGCATCGATAAATTGGGCTTTGAAGCGGATGATTTGATCGGCACTTTGGCCACCTGGGGAAGCAATCATGGTCTCGAAACTTTTATTGTTTCGGGCGATAAAGATTTCGGCCAAATAGTAAACGAAAATATTTTCTTAATGGACACCATGAAGAACATCAAAATGGGTCCAAAGGACGTCAAAGAGAAGTGGGGCGTGACCCCCGGTCAAATGCGCGATTACCTGGCGATGGTGGGCGACACCTCGGATAATATTCCCGGAGTTCATGGTATTGGTCCCAAGGGCGCCCAAAAGCTTTTGGAAACTTACGGGGATTTGGACGGTATCTACCAACATGTGGACGAGATCAAGGGCAGCACCAAAGACAAAATGATCGAGGGTAAAGACTCGGCCTATATGTCTCAGAAACTTGTGACCATCGTGTGCGATGTGCCACTGTCCACCAACATGCCAGATTATGCACTGGCACCCGTAAAAACAACCGAGCTCGATGCGCTTTTGGAAGAATTGAATTTCAAAGCTTTGCGAAAAAATCTCGAAGGACTGCCAAACTTTGAAACAGGAAGCTCTTCGAGTTTAAAATCCCTGCCAAATCTGGCGCCGACGCCTGAGTCCCTGGCCAAAGCAGTTGCTCAGCCTTCGACTTTTAAAATTGTTGAGAGTGAAGTCTCTGATTTTAAATGCCCGGAAAAAATTTGGATTTTTAATTTGACCACCGGAATTTATTTTGTCGATCGCTCGAGCACTATTATCACCAAGGCTCTTGGGGAAATTTCGAACTGGAAAGAACTTTTGGACAAACAGGGACCAAAGCTTTTGGGCTTTGACCTTAAAAAAATATTTCATCAGTTGGGATTGGATCAGCCAAAAATAGAATGGGACTCCTGCCTGGCGGCTTATGCCCTGCAACCCGGGGACGGCACCAAGCGTGATCAGGTCCTATCGCGTTGGTTGAAAGAACCTTTGGCCGATGAAATGTCGGTTGCGGAATTTGTCGAACAAGAATTTCGCTTGTTCGATGTTTTGACCAAAGAGCTTGAGAAGGGACAATTCGAAAAAATTTATCGCGAGTTGGATTTGCCTTTATCGCCCATTCTTTATCAAATCGAACGCCGCGGTTTTGCAATTGATGTGGACAAACTTTTGGAACAGGGAGTCTCGCTGGCTAAAGAGATTCAAGCCGCCGAAAAAGAGATCACCCGGCTTGCCGGAACCGAATTTAACATCGGAAGCCCCAAGCAGCTGGCGCAAATTTTATTTACTACCTTGAAGTTGCCACCCTCGAAGAAAACGAAAACGGGTTTTTCGACAGACAACGACGTTTTAGAAAAATTAAAAGCTTCCCATCCGATCATTGAGCCCATTTTGCAATACCGGGAACTTTCAAAATTGAAATCCACTTATGTGGATGCACTTCCGCAACTGGTGCGCGAGGACGGGCGGGTGCACACGACGTTAAATCAAGCTTCGACCGCGACCGGTCGACTTTCCAGTGTCGACCCCAACATGCAGAACATTCCGATTCGGACCGAAAAGGGCGCTCGCGTCCGCAAAGCCTTTGTCGCAGCAACCGGAAACCTTTTGATGTCGGTGGATTACAGCCAAATTGAATTGCGTATTCTGGCTCACTACTCGGACGATCCTGCAATGATTCAGGCTTTTCGAGATGACTTGGACATTCATGCCGCCACCGCCAGCGAAATTTTTGGGACGCCACTAAAACAAGTGACGAGCGATCAGCGTCGGGCCGCTAAAGCCGTGAATTTTGGAATCGCCTACGGACAGGGTGCCTTTGGTTTGGCGGAAAATTTGGGAGTGCCCCGCGCCGAGGCCCAAGATATCATCAACCGTTATTTTAAAAGATTTCCCGGCGTGGCCACTTACATTTCCAGCATGATTGAGCGTGCCAAGGAACAGGGCTTCGTCGAAACTTTGATGGGTCGTCGCCGTTACATGCACGAACTGCAATCGGCCAACGCCATGATTCGTAAGTTCGGCGAACGGGCCGCGATCAATGCTCCGATCCAGGGAACTGCTGCCGACATAGTTAAAAAAGCAATGATTGATGTTTTTGCGCTGACTGAAGCCAAAATGATCTTGCAGGTGCACGATGAACTTTTGTTTGAGGGTCCCAAGGAACTCTTGGAGAGCGAAAAGCCCTTGATCATAAAAACTATGGAGTCCGCGATGGAGCTGAAAGTACCGCTAAAAGTTAACGCGGCCATCGGCCCGAATTGGGATGAAGCGCATTAGTCGGTTTCCCAACCAACGACTTTGCCGGCCTCAAAGTAGACATGTTTTTTCTCAAGCTTGTAGCCGTAAGCGGTCGAAACGTATTTTGAGTAACGCCATTTTTCATTTCTGAACTGAGGATTTCCCGAGACTTCCACGTTTTCGGGTTCACCCCAAGATTTTTTCACCAAAACCTGCGGCATACCGACGGCGATGTCTGCCGATTCAACGATGGGCTGCATGGCAATTTGAGTTTGCTTGCTACGGTCCACAAAGTTTTTGCCTTGGAGCCAAATCTGCCGAGCTTCGTAATCTGGAAGTTCTAAAAACTCGATACGCTCAGTCTCGTCCTTCAGGTACGGCAAAACTTTTGAATATTGTTCGACCTCTTTGTTGGTGCGGACCGCATTCTCGAGCTGTTTTAAGCGAACGCGAGCCGGACTCGTCGACAGAACTCCGGAATTTTTAGTCGGATTGCCGTCTTCCACAATGATTTTAGGTTTGGTATTTCCTTCGTAACCGCTTCCCGGCTGACGATGAAACGAGCTGCAAGAGATCATGCTGAGCACAACTGGACCGACCAAAATTCTGAAGATTGGTTGAGACATCATAATAGGTTCTCCTCAAGGTATTGTGATCTATTTTCTGCCGAAATTCCAGTTGCGATCATGGAACTATGAACCTACCATGAGGGACTAAGACCTCGACTGGACTTCAAGCAAGGATTTCCGATGGACGCCGGAGAAACAAAACAACCGATTAGACAGTCTACGGCACAGCCCACCAAAGCTTCCGGTCCGGCCGCTCGCCCTGATGTCATCAACGCCGAAGCGGCCGCCATCTTGGATAAGCTTATGGCTTTGGAAAAAGACATCGATGACGAAGACATTGATTTATTTCTAGATCAACAAGATCCCCATTTTAAAATGGCCCTCGATACAATTGGCCAGGACACCGAATTGGTGGCCGTGGACGTGGAAACCGATGACCAAGCCCAGGCTTATTTCGAAGAGATGGAGCGCTGGAAAAACTCGTCGGGAATTTTTAAGCTCATCTTTCGAGTTTTCCCGGCCGCCCCGCGTGTTACTTTGGCGGCCAAAGTTTATATTTTTAAAACCAAACGAACGTTTACGGCGAATTGGATTCGTTTTAAAAATTGGTCCAATGATTTTGTTTTAAGAACATCGATGCAGATTTCAACGGGGTTTAAAACGCGTCGGGAAACTTGGTCGTCGGGATCGAAGAAATGGCTGCGGGAATACAAGTTCATGAGTTGGAGAATAAAAATCCAGCTTTATTTAACGGTCCTGCTCGGAATTGGCGGAATAACCGGCGTCTACCTGGTTTATAAGGGCGAGTTTTTACCCGCCAGCAGCGATTTGTTTATCGCCACCATGGAAGATGTTTCGACGGGAACGTATCACTACGACCCCGCAGAAGCCCCAGAATATTTTTACAATAATATTCGCTCGGTTCCGAATCTATTTCTTATTCCTAAAATTGTGACCAACCTCAAACCCTCGAGCCAGTCGGGCGAATCCCCCATGCTCGCGGTGGAGTTTTTTGCCGAGGGCTTTACGCCCGAAGTAATTATCGAAATGAAAGATCGAGAGCCCGCACTGAGAGATTTGGCGCAACGAACGATCGAAGATTTTACATTTGACGAACTGGAATCGACTGACGGCAAACAGAAAATGGTGTTCGTCTTGATGCGCGAATTAAACAGAGTCTTGACCACGGGGCAAATAAAGGCGATCCGGATCAAGACTCTCATCTTAAAACCATAGTCTAAAAATTTAGTATTTTAGGACGTCAACGTCGGCAGCAGGATTCTGGGATCGATCTGATAGACGCGAATCCGATCGTGAAGCGTGCTTTTCGGCATCCCTAAATCCAAGGCGGTCCGTCGTTGATTCCCGTGATTGGCGATCAGTCTTTTGATGATCATCTGCTTTTCGATCTCTTTGATGACGGGAAGTTCGGATGTCGGGGAGTTCTGCACGCTTA
Organism: Bdellovibrio sp.; assembly: GCA_043759945.1. GTDB lineage: Bacteria > Bdellovibrionota > Bdellovibrionia > Bdellovibrionales > Bdellovibrionaceae > JAYUPS01. Next base: position 2,787 of record JAYUPS010000098.1, on the reverse strand, counting down.
CACCCTGGATCAAGGTTGTTCCGGGTCCAATGCCATCCACGATTTCGTCGATGTGATGCTCTTCAACTAACATTTTGGGAAAAAAAGCCGAGGCTCGCGCCACAGTATTTTTTAACTCCCGTATGTTTCCGGGCCATTTGTATTTTTTTAATTTTTGTATGGCATTAAAAGAAAAGCGGACCCTCATTTGTTTTGCAAACAGGTAAATCAGGTCATCAAAGTCTTCCATGCGATCCGCGAGCATCGGCGGGGTCACGGACACCACGTTCAAGCGAAAATAAAGATCGCGTCGAAAAGCACCTTCCATAATTTGCTGGTACAGGTTCTGGTGCGTGGCCGCGACGATACGAACGTCGGTTTGAATATTGCGATCACTGCCGACCGGTCGAATTTCGTTGTTTTCCAGTGCCCGCAAAAGTTTTGCCTGCAAGCCATAAGTTAGATCACCGATCTCATCCAAAAACAAAGTTCCACCGCGGGCGGATTCAAACGCACCCTTTCGGTCGTTGATTGCCCCAGTGAAGCTGCCTTTCACGTGGCCAAAAAGTTCACTCTCGACCAAGGTTTCGGTGAGCGCGCTGCAGTTCACACTGACGAAGGGGCCGCTCCCCCTGGCGGAATACTCATGAAGTTTATGGGCCAGGACTTCTTTGCCCGTGCCCGAGGGCCCGAGAAGCAAAACCGGATAATTGCTTTTTGCCACCGAGGGCAGCCGGGAGAGCTGGGTTTGCCAAACTTCATTTTTGGATTGCAGAGACTTGTCAAAGCAGCGTGCTTCAGAATCTTCGACCGAAAAAACTGCAAGCTCAGGGCCCAAACGAATCTCATCGCCGTCTTGGAGCCAGGCTTCGTTAATTTTAACTCCGTTAAGAAAGGTTCCGGTTTCTGATCGCAAGTCTTTAAGCAAGTAGCCTTCGGGTTTCTTTTCAATACGACAGTGACGGTCACTCACGGCCACGTCGGCTCCAGACCCCGGAAATCGGGAGTCTCTCCCCAGGCTCAACAGATCTTCGACTTCGAGCCGTAGATTGTTGCTGTTGATTAAGATCAGATTGGCTTTTAAAAGATTCAAATTGGACATGATGCCTCCTGCGGTTGGTTTATTACAAATCAGGGTCCAACCGAACGGCGATCCAGATCGCCCCCGTGCCACGGGAACGCCATCTTGTCTAATTTCCGAGACTGGTTGTCGCCTCCGGAAGACTGAGGTAGTGTGCAAAAATCTATGAAATGGAATATCAAGTTCATAAAAAGTGCGGTTGAAGAAACTGGATATCCGGATTTTAAATTGCCGGAAATCGCCCTGACTGGCCGGTCAAATGCTGGGAAAAGTTCCTTCTTGAATCAGTTCGGCCGGCAGATTATCGCCAAAGTCAGCAATACCCCTGGGAAAACCCGGCTGGTTAATTTTTTTGAAGTTAACGAAAAATACCGATTCGTCGATCTTCCCGGCTATGGATTTGCCAAACGCAGCGCCGAGGAAGAAGAGAGCTGGGGTCCCATGGTCGAAGACTATTTGGGCCACCGGCCCAATCTTGTCGGCGCCATCCTGGTAATGGACTGTCGTCGCGAATGGGGCACCGACGAGGACCGCTTGAAAGAATTTTTAGAACGTCGCGGAGTTCCATTGATTATCGCCGCAACGAAGATTGATAAACTACGGAAGCCCGAGGTCGAAAAACAATTGGCTCTCATCCACCAGAAATCTCATTCGGTTGTATTTCCGGTTTCTAATTTACAAAATCAAGGCGCCATCGAAGTTGAATCTCACTGTTTCCAGAAATGGATAAAAACTTGGGATCCCAAGGACAGGCTCTTGCCCGAGGATTACGAATGAAGATCGTTGCCGCGATTCCCGCGCGCTTTTCATCAACGCGGTTTCCGGGCAAGCCTTTAGCGCTAATTCAAGGTAAACCCATGATTTTGTGGGTGGCCGAGGGCGCTCAGAACTCAAAACTTTTTGACGAAGTGCTGGTTGCCACCGACGACGTGCGAATTCAAAAAGTCGTCGTTGCTGCCGGTTTTAAAGTCGCGATGACTAACTCCGGTCATGTCTCGGGCACGGATCGAGTGCACGAGTCGATTCAACAGTTTCTTTTGAAACCAGAAGACATCGTCATCAATATTCAAGGCGATGAACCCATGATTAAACCAGAGTGGCTGAGTGCTTTGGTGGAACCTTTTAAGAAAGATCCCCGACTTGAGCTAACGACGCTCGCCCATTCCTTAAGTCTCGAAGATCTGGAATCCATGAACAGCGTGAAAGTTTTGGTGGATAGAAATCATCGGGCGATTTACTTCAGCCGTTTTCCAATTCCCTTTTCAAAAGAAAAACCTTCGACAACTGCAGCCTGGGAGGGCCTTTACAAGCACATGGGATTTTACGGTTACAGAGTTCGCGCACTCGATAAATTCTGCAGAGCGCCGCAGGGCTTGGCAGAAAAATCCGAGAGCCTGGAGCAGCTTCGAGCCTTGGATCTTGGAATGCCTATCCATGTGTCAGTTGTTCAGGGTCGAAGTCAGGGTGTTGACACTCTCCAGGATCTCGAGAAAATGGAACAAATACTGAGGACCGGGCTATGAAACCAGCAAAAAAATCAGCGAAAAAAGCGACAAAAAAGTCTCTCTCTTTAAAAAAGCCGGTTTCGACGAAAAAATCGACCAAGAAGGACTTTAAACAACGTTTTATTTTCGTCACCGGTGGAGTCGTGTCTTCGATCGGCAAAGGTCTCACCGCGGCCTCTCTGGGCGCTTTGCTCGAAGCCCGAGGTTTGCGAGTTTCGCTAA
>JAYUPS010000097.1:0-12566 GCA_043759945.1 Bdellovibrio sp. | reverse complement strand
AACTGGTGCCCCCGCAAACGGGCAGGTCATTCGTTACAATTCGGGCTCACAAAATTGGGAATTGGCCACGATCGCCGGCGGAGTTAGCAGCGTCAGTTTAGAAATCGGCGGCGGGTTATTTACTGTCGCGGGCTCGCCGGTCACGTCCAACGGAACTTTGAGTGCCACATTAGCCAATCAGTCTAACAATTTGATTTTTTCAGGACCTGGGACGACGGGTTCGGCGGCGCCGACATTTCGTAGTTTGGTTGCCGCCGACATTCCAGTCTTACCGGCTTCAAAAATCAGTGGCGGCACTTTAAGCACGGCAGTTTTGGGAGTTGTGCCCGGAGCCAACGGCGGATCGGTCACTTCGGTCAACACGGGAACAGGCTTAAGTGGTGGACCTTTTTCAGTTTCTGGAACCGTTTCTTTGGCTGACACTTCGGTGGCAGTCGGAACTTATGGTTCGGCCTCGCAAGTTTCAAATTTCACGGTCGATCAACAGGGACGCTTAACCAATGCCGCAAATGTTGCGATCGCTGTTGATGCCAATCAAATCACTTCGGGAACACTAGCGGCCGCGCGTCTGCCCGTGAGCGGAGTTACTGCGGGTTCTTATGGGACCTCTTCTTGGATCCCAAATTTTATGGTCGATGCTTACGGGCGCTTGACCGGCGCTGGTTCTGTCGCTGTTGCCATTGATGCCGCGGCTGTTGTTTCTGGAACATTGGGTCTTAATCGCGGTGGTACCGGACTTGTTCCTTCGGGAACCTTGGAAGCCAATCGTGTTTTTGGAATCAACGCTGCGGGCACGACTTCTGAATTTAAAACGATTGCTCCAGGCACTGGAATTACGGTCACAAATTCTGCGGGTACGATTCAGATTTCGACCAACGGTGTGGGTTCGGTGACTAACGTTGCCACCGGCGCAGGACTGGTGGGCGGCCCGATCAACAGCACCGGAACAATTTCTTTGGGCACGACGGGTGTTTCGGCCGGAGCTTACGGGTCAAGTTCTTGGATACCTACGTTTGCAGTAGATATTTACGGAAGACTTTCTGCGGCCGGAAGCACGGCAATTAGCATCGCGGCTTCGGCATTAACCGGAACAGTTGGAGTTTCCCAAGGGGGAACGGGCCTGAATGCTTCTTCGGCTGCAAATGGTTCTTTGCTGATCGGCAACGGATCTGGATTTGCTTTGGGTACCCTGAATTACTCCAACGGGGTATCGGTCACCAATTCTGCGGGCGGTATTGCTTTGGCCACCAACGCGCAAGTTTCAAATATCGCAAACACGATTATTACACGAGATGGCTCGGGAAATTTCGCCGCCGGCATTGGAAGTTTGCAAGGTCTAACCTTGCAAGGCTTGGGAACTGTCGGGATCACGACCCCGGCTTTGGCAAACTATTCGATGGTTCTGCCATTTGATATTGGACTGAGCGGGCAAGTGCTGGCGACTGACGGAACTAATTCTCTTTATTGGAGAAACGTCGGAACGGGTTCGGTCACGCAAGTCAATACGGGCGCGGGTCTGGTGGGTGGGCCCTTCACGAATGTCGGAACCATTTCGTTGGGGTTGAGCGGTGTTAGCGCCGGATCGCTTGGAAATGCCGCGTTTGTCTCTACACTCTTAGTAGATACCTACGGACGAATCACGGGTACGGGCAGCACCGCGATTGCGCTTAGTGGGAATCAAATCACTGCGGGAACTTTGAATACTTCGATTGTTGGATCTGTGCCTTTCACTTCTTTGAGTGGGACTATTAGCCTGGCTCAACGCGGATCGATCGATGGATCTTCGCTTACAAATATCGCGGGAACTTCGATTACTACGGGAACGATCAACTGGGCGATTTTGGGTTCTTTGCCGTCCTCGCAATTGGTTGGATCTTTGGCCTACGCCCAGATCGGATCTTTGGACGCTTCTTTGGTTACTAATGGAACCTTCGGTCTTGCCAGACTAGGCTCGGTTCCCTTTTCCCAATTGAATGGCACCATTAATAGTGCGCAAGTCGGAGTGTTGAACGGATCTCAAGTTTCCGTGGGAACTTTAAACACTTCGGTTGTGGGATCCGTGCCGTTCACATCATTGAATGGAACGATCAGTTTGGCTCAACGCGGATCGATCGACGGATCTACTTTGACCAACATCGCAGGAACTTCAATTACTTCGGGCACGATCAACTGGGCGATCTTGGCTTCATTGCCATCCGCGCAGTTGGTGGGAACTCTAAATACCGCAAACGTCGGAGCGATTCCATTCAGCTCGGTGAATGGGACGGTATCGGTTGCACAAATTGGAGTGCTGAACGGATCTCAAGTTGCAGCAGGCACTTTGAATACTTCAGTTATGGGATCCGTGCCGTTCACATCATTGAATGGAACGATCAGTTTGGCTCAACGCGGATCGATCGACGGATCTACTTTGACCAACATCGCAGGAACTTCGATCACGTCGGGAACAATTAACTGGGCGATCTTGGCTTCATTGCCGTCTTCGCAACTTTCGGGAACTTTGGCCTACGCTCAAATCGGCGCTTTGGAAGCTTCTTTGGTTACCAACGGAACTTTCGGTTTGGCAAGATTGGGTGCGGTTCCATTCACGCAACTGAATGGCACAATTAGTAGCGCACAAGTTGGAGTTCTCAACGGTTCGCAAGTTTCCGCAGGAACTTTAAACACAGCGGTCGTTGGATCATTGCCGTTCACATCATTGAACGGGACGATCAGTCTGGCTCAGCGCGGATCGATCGACGGATCATCTTTGACAAACATTGCAGGCACTTCGATCACGTCGGGCACAATCAATTGGGCGATCTTGGCATCACTGCCCTCGTCGCAATTAATTGGAACTTTAAATACCGCAAATGTTGGAGTGCTTCCGTTCAGCTCCATTAACGGAACAGTTTCGGTCGCACAAGTCGGCGTTTTAAACGGCTCACAAGTTTCCGCTGGGACACTGAACACTTCGGTTGTTGGTTCACTCCCCTTCACGTCATTGAATGGGACGATCAGTCTGGCCCAACGCGGGTCAATTGATGGATCTTCGCTTACAAATATCGCGGGAACTTCGATCACCTCGGGCACGATTAACTGGGCGATCTTGGCATCGCTGCCTTCCTCGCAGTTGGTAGGGACGCTTGCTTACGCCCAGATCGGTAATTTGGAAGCTTCTTTGGTTACCAACGGAACTTTTGGTTTGGCAAGATTGGGTGCGGTTCCATTCTCGCAACTCAACGGCACAATCAATAGCGCACAAGTTGGAGTTCTCAACGGTTCGCAAGTTTCCGCAGGAACTTTAAACACTGCGGTTGTCGGATCACTGCCGTTCACGTCTTTAAATGGAACGATTAGCATTGCTCAACGCGGATCAATTGATGGATCATCTTTAACCAACATTGCGGGAACTTCAATCACATCAGGTACTATCAACTGGGCGATCTTGGCATCATTGCCGTCTTCGCAACTTTCGGGAACTTTAAATACCTCAAATGTTGGTTTAATTCCGTTCAGCTCCGTTAACGGAACGGTATCGGTCGCGCAAGTTGGAGTTCTAAACGGTTCGCAAGTTTCCGTAGGCACTTTGAACACTTCGGTTGTGGGTTCATTGCCGTTCACATCATTGAACGGGACGATCAGTATCGCACAGCGCGGATCGATCGATGGTTCATCACTGACAAACATCGCAGGAACTTCGATCACGTCGGGCACAATAAATTGGGCGATTTTGGCATCGCTGCCATCTTCGCAACTTGCGGGAACTTTAAATACCTCAAATGTTGGTTTAATTCCGTTCAGCTCCGTTAACGGAACGGTATCGGTCGCGCAAGTTGGAGTTCTGAATGGATCTCAACTTTCCGTAGGAACTTTAAACACAGCGGTTGTTGGATCACTGCCGTTCACATCATTGAACGGGACAATCAGTCTGGCTCAACGCGGAGCAATTGATGGATCATCTTTAACCAACATTGCAGGAACTTCGATTACTTCGGGTACTATCAACTGGGCGATCTTGGCATCGCTGCCATCTTCGCAACTTGCGGGAACTTTGGGATACTCACAAATCGGCGCTTTAGAAGCTTCTTTAGTTACCAACGGAACTTTCGGTTTGGCAAGATTGGGTGCTGTTCCTTTCTCGCAATTGAACGGTACAATTAGTAGCGCGCAAGTCGGAGTTCTTAACGGATCTCAACTTTCCGCGGGAACTTTAAACACAGCGGTTGTTGGATCACTGCCGTTCACATCATTGAACGGAACAATCAGTCTGGCTCAACGCGGATCGATCGACGGATCTACTTTGACCAACATCGCAGGAACTTCAATTACTTCGGGTACGATCAACTGGGCGATCTTGGCTTCATTGCCATCTTCGCAACTGGTGGGGACGCTAAATGCTTCGGTTGTTGGGCTGATTCCGTTCACTTCAGTTTCTGGAACCACCAGCATCGCCCAACTGGGAGCTATTCCGTTTAGCTCGGTTAACGGAACGGTATCGGTCGCGCAAGTCGGAGTGTTGAACGGATCTCAAGTTTCCGTGGGAACTTTAAATACTGCGGTGGTCGGATCATTGCCGTTCACATCTTTGAACGGAACGATCAGTTTGGCTCAGCGCGGATCAATTGATGGATCTTCGCTTACAAACATCGCGGGAACTTCGATCACGTCGGGCACAATAAATTGGGCGATCTTGGCTTCATTGCCATCCGCGCAGTTGGTGGGAACTCTAAATACCGCAAACGTCGGAGTGATTCCGTTCAGCTTCGTTAACGGAACGGTATCGGTCGCACAAGTTGGAGTTCTTAACGGTTCGCAAGTTTCAGCTGGAACTTTGAACACAGCGGTCGTTGGATCATTGCCGTTCACATCATTGAACGGGACAATCAGCATTGCACAGCGTGGATCGATCGACGGATCTACTTTGACCAACATCGCAGGAACCTCGATTACTTCGGGAACGCTTAATTGGGCGATCTTGGCTTCGCTGCCGTCCTCACAACTTGCGGGAACTCTAAATACAGCAAATCTTGGAGTGCTCCCTTTCACTTCGATTTCTGGAACTACCAGCATCGCGCAAATGGGAGCGGTTCCTTTCAGTTCGGTCAACGGTACAATCTCCGTCGCTCAAGTCGGAGTATTAAACGGCTCTCAAGTTTCCGCAGGAACTTTAAACACTTCGGTCATTGGAAGTCTTCCGTTTACCTCAGTTAATGGAACGATCAGTCTGGCGCAAAGAGGCCCCCTCAGCGGAAGTAATTTTTTAGCAGCGGATGGTTCCGTGGGCACACCGGGTTTTGCATTTGATTTAGATCCAGACACTGGCCTCTATCGCATTGGCGCCAACACTTTGGGAATTAGCACGGCGGGTACTTCGCGCATTGCTATCGATAATCTTGGAAACGTGGGAATTGGAACGACGACGCCCACTCAGGCTCTTAATATCTTTAGAAATCAAAATGCGTCGACCATACTGGAAATTAGCAACCCTAGTAACGGTGGGGTTGCGGATTCGATGATGCAACTTAGTGCAGATTCAGGATCAGCACAGTTCAGACGATACGGATCGGTATCAGGCTCAAGCCTGCTTCAAATTCAGAATCAATTTCCTGTAGCCATATCGTCCTATGGTGCAACAGGCCAGGTTGTGTTTGCCACTGCCGGAGCAGATCGATTAGTCGTAAACTCGTCGGGGTCTGTCGGGATCGGCACTACAAATCCTGCTGCTTTGTTAGATGTTGCTGGTGCATCACGCTCTACCTCGTCTATTTTAGCAGGAGGCGGAACTTTAACTTTATTGCCGCCACTATCGGGAACGACTGCTCTGCGATTTCCATCGAATGCGGGAACCGCAGGACAAGTTCTTTCTACCAATGGCACAAGTCAGCTGTCTTGGACGACAGCTCCCGTCAACGGCGGTACATTTTTAGCCGCCGACGGGACTGTTGCTGCTCCGGGATTTGCGTTTAACTCGGATCCCGACACGGGAATCTATCGCATTGGCGCAAACACTCTGGGAATTAGCACCGCTGGCACGAACAGAATTGCCATCGATAATTTGGGCAACGTCGGAATTGGAACGATTGCTCCTGCTTATACCGTGGATGTCGCCGGTGATATTCGAGGCAGCAGCCGAGTCGCTGCGGGCTCCATAACAATGACCAACGAGGGCACCGGCTTTTATTTGAATGGAACTCCGGCAATGAATAACATTGGCGCGGGCTTTCTGACGATTAATCCGACGGTTGCAAGTGGTGTCGGCGTTCAGTTATGGGCTAATGGTTCCGCTGCAATGACCCTGGCTGGGACCGGAGCTATCGCCGGTAATGTCGGGATTGGGACTACAACTCCTTATGAAATGTTAACAGTAAATGGCGGCGCTGCGATCACCGGTTCCAAGAACGCAACTACCGGTGCAGGCCTCTTTTTTGACTACACCGCCAGTGCCGGTCGCATCTCGAGCTGGGACTTCGGTGGTTCCGTACCTCGCCCCATGCACATAGACGCCGCCGATTACACCTTCTACATTTGGAGTGGCGCGAGTATGAAGCTCGATAGCAACGGCCGCCTGGGTATCGGGACAGCAACGCCTGGAGCACGATTGCACGTATCAGGCGGTACCATCGCAGGAGTGGGAAATGTCGAGATCGACGATATTGATTCACCTACCCTGACCTTTTCTAGAAATGATTTCACCACAATTGCTGATGAGGCTCTGGGGGTTATCCAATTCGGAGATTACGACAACGGAAGTAATTATCCTGGCATCGTCGCCTATGCCTCACAGGCACATACGGTAACTGCCGCAGGCAACTATCTCACTTTCTCGACGGTGCCCGACAGCACTGTCGTTGCGCAAGAGAGAATACGGATAACGAGCGGTGGCTCCGTCGGTATTGGAACATCGAGCCCCAATGGGCTTCTCTCGCTGCAAAAGTTTGCACCGACAGCTATCTCGTCGGGCGCCGCGAGAACCGATGCCAGCCTGATATTGTACGATTTGAGCGCGGCCAACTGGGCTGGCATGGGCACCGATACTGCGGGTAACTTTTGGCTTCGCACGGGAGTGGCCAGCGCTTCCTACTTGACCATGCTGGCATCCGGCAACGTCGGAATCGGAACGACAGCTCCGACTTATCCACTTGAGGTTCGGGGAGGTATTCCCTTAGCCGTGAATGCTTCCGGGTCTAACTTTAACAAAATCGCTCTCACCGACGCGGGCACCATTCGCGGCTACATCGGTGCGGGAAATTCCGGCGGCAGTTTGTCCTCTTTTGGTGTTTCCGATTCAGTGGGTGCCATAAAAATGATTATTGATTCAATTGGGAACATGGGGATTGGGACTGCGACTCCAACTGCAACTTTGGATGTCGCTGGATCTGTAAAGCTGGGCTCAAGCGGAACCGTAGTAAGTAATATGGGAGTTTGCACCGTTGCATCTTACACTCCCACAAGTACAACAACGAACCAGACCTGCACTGGAATTCCGGCATCTACCGCAATTGCGGTGACATGTTCTGCCTCTGCGGCTTTCACATCGGCGAATACAACGACTATTTATGCCCGAGCCACAGGAACGGTAAACCAAATTGCTGTCAATCTTTCGGCAGTTAATGCTGTTGCTGTGACCCTGAAGTGCATGTGGATGCAGTAAAAAAATCAACCTGGGAATGGAAACTCGCGGTCGTTGACCGTTGGGGTGCCGGCGGCGCAGGTCAATGCCTAGGGCAGGAAATATAAATATCTTTGATTTATTATTTTGAGACGTTTCAAATCGAGAAACCATCCAAACTTTTTCCGATTTAAAGGGTTTAGCAGCTGTAGCTGGCCTAGTCTTTCGCCGATAAGTTACTGATGTTGTTAAGGCCTGGAATTTTTTCATTATTATTACTTTTTTCCGGTTCGGCTTTTGCCGGATTTGTGACGCCGATTACGTACCAAGGCCGCATTTTAAAACCCAACGGTGCGCCGCTGGAAGCCAACACGACTTTTCGTTTTATGATTAAATCTCCCGACAATTGTTTGCTTTGGCAGGAAGATCTCGTCATCGACATGACCGGCAGCAAAGGCGGCGTGAGCGCGGTTGTCGGTGGCGGTTCTAACACGGCGCCGGGCGCACACAGCTTTGGCGATGTATTTAACAACGGAAAAACTGTGGTCGGCGTACCCGGATGTACAGCCGCACCCGATTACATTCCCAACCTGACCGATGATCGCACTTTGCAAGTCAGCTTCAACGACGGCACGGGCTCGCAGTCAGTCCCCCCGATCGCCATCAAAAGCGTTCCCTTTTCGCGGTACGCAAGCGTCGCGCAAGAGGTTGCGACTTTGTTTGGCCGAGCCTTGGGAACAGGAGCACCCGCCAACGGCCAGGTGATTCGTTACAACTCGGGCTCTCAAGCTTGGGAATTGGCCACTATAGCAGGCGGCGTGAGCAGCGTTGATCTGACTTTGGGTGGTGGACTTTTTACCGTCACCAGTTCGCCGATCACGGGTGCTGGAACTTTGTCAGCCACTTTGGCCAATCAAAATAACAATCTGGTTTTTGCCGGACCCGCAGCTCCCGGATCTGCGGCCCCCACGTTTCGTAGCTTAGTAAATGCCGACATTCCAAATTTGGACGGAAACAAAATCACGACGGGAACTTTAGCGACTTCGGTTTTGGGAGTTGTCCCGGGCGCCAACGGCGGATCCGTCACGCAAGTTAACACGGGTGCGGGATTGACCGGTGGTCCCTTTACAAACGTGGGCACAATTTCTTTGGCCGCCAGCGGAGTAACCGCGGGTACATTTTCGAGCAACAGCTATCTGCCAAATTTTAGCGTGGACACTTACGGCCGGATCACTGCTCTTGGAAGCACAGCGATTAGTTTTCCTCCGTCGGGTATTCAATCTTTGAATGGTTTGTCTGTAGCAGATCAAAACTTTGTGGTTGGAAGTTCGGGCACGCTGGCGGCATTTTCGTCGGGCGGCAGTCTGCACACTTTGAATATCCCAATGGCTTCGACGGCGGGTGCCGCAGGCGGATTGCTTAGCAACGCAAATTATTTGAGCTTGATGAATGGCACCATTCCAATGGCCCGCGGTGGAACCGGACTGGTTCCAACGGGAACTTTGGATGCCAACCGGGTTTTTGGAATGAACGCGGCAGGAACTGGTTCTGAGTTCAAAACCATTTCTTCAGGCTCAGGCATCGTTGTTACAAATTCAGCAGGTACAATTGAAATTTCAACCAACGGCGTTGGGTCAGTCACCAATGTCGCAACGGGTGCAGGTCTTGTCGGTGGTCCGATCAACAGCACCGGCACGATATCTTTGGGCACTACAGGCGTGTCTGCCGGATCTTACGGATCAAGCTCTTGGGTGCCAAATTTTGTGGTCGATGTGTACGGTCGCTTGTCAGCCGCAGGAAGTACCGCAATCAGCATCGCGGCTTCGGCCATCACTGGCACTGTCGGAGTTTCCCAAGGGGGAACCGGGCTCAATGCCTCTTCTGCTGCCAATGGATCTTTGCTGATCGGCAATGGTTCGGGATTCACTTTGGGTACTTTGAATTATTCCAACGGGGTATCGGTCACCAACACGGCCGGGACCATTTCACTTGCTACCAACGCTCAGGTCGGCAATGTCGCTAACACCATTGTTATCCGTGATGGCTCGGGAAATTTCGCGGCCGGCGTAGCAACTTTACAAAGCCTTACTTTACAAGGCCTGGGAACGGTCGGGATTTCGACCTCGGCTTTATCAAACTACTCGATGGTCTTGCCATTTGATATCGGACTTCCGGGACAGGTTTTAGCGACCGATGGAACGAGTGCTCTTTCTTGGAGAAACGTCGGCACTGGTTCGGTCACGCAAGTCAATACAGGCGCGGGTCTGGTCGGCGGACCGTTCTCGAATGTAGGAACGATTAGTTTGGGCGTTAGCGGAGTTTCTGCGGGATCTTTAGGAAACGCTGGATTTGTTCCCTCGATGATCGTTGATACTTACGGCCGAATCACCGGTATCGGCAGTCTTGCGATTGCGATCAATGGTTCCCAAGTTGTAGCGGGAACTTTGAATACGGCGGTCGTTGGCTCACTGCCCTTCAGTTCACTCAGTGGAACAATCAGTTTGGCTCAACGTGGATCGATTGATGGCTCTTCAATTACAAATATAGATGGCACTTCGATCACGACAGGAACTATTAACTGGGCGCGATTCGGATTTTTGCCTTCTTCGCAATTGGCGGGAACTCTCAACCTTGCGCAAGTTGGAGTTCTGAACGGATCACAAATCGGTGCAGGGACTTTTAATACAGCCCAAATCGGCGCGATTGATGGATCTTCGATTACCAACGTCGCGGGATCTTCAATTACTTCGGGAACAATTAACTGGGCTATTTTAGCTTCGCTTCCGTCTTCGCAGTTGGTTGGCACCTTGAATCTTGCGCAAGTCGGCGCCCTGCCCGCTTCGCAAATTACAAACGGATCTTTTGCAGCAGCTCGCATTCCCTCGCTCAACGCCAACATCCTAACTTCGGGAACATTGAACACGGCCCAAGTCGGCGCGATTGATGGATCTTCGATCACTAACGTCGCGGGAAGTTCGATTACCTCGGGCACAATCAATTGGGCAATCTTGGCTTCGCTCCCCTCGTCGCAATTGGCGGGAACTATAAATACCGCTAATCTTGGCGTGCTTCCATTCACTTCGATTTCGGGAACAACCAGCATCGCCCAATTGGGAGCGGTTCCGTTTAGCTCAGTGAACGGTACGGTATCGGTCGCACAAGTCGGCGTACTAAACGGATCTCAAGTCGGTGCTGGTACACTAAACACTTCGGTTGTAGGATCGTTACCCTTTACGTCACTCAGCGGAACGATTAGCATCGCACAACGCGGTTCAATCGATGGTTCTTCTATAACAAACATCGCAGGCACTTCGATCACCTCAGGTACAATAAATTGGGCGATCCTGGCTTCTCTCCCTTCGTCGCAATTGGTCGGAACGATCAACTTTGCACAGCTCGGAGTAATTAACGGATCACAAGTTTCTGCGGGAACTTTGAATCTTGCGCAAATCGGAGCATTGCCGGCTTCGCAAATCACGGCGGGGTCTTTTGCCGTGGCTCGCATTCCGTCTTTGAACGCCAACATCTTAACTTCGGGAACATTGAACACGGCCCAAGTCGGCGCGATTGATGGCTCTTCGATTACCAACGTTGCGGGAAGTTCAATCACTTCTGGTACAATTAATTGGGCGATTTTGGCTTCGGTTCCCTCTTCGCAACTTGCAGGGACTATCAATACAGCTAATCTTGGAGTTCTCCCCTTCACTTCGATTTCAGGCACAACAAGCATCGCGCAATTGGGCGCGATTCCGTTTAGCTCCGTCAACGGAACGGTATCGGTCGCACAAGTCGGAGTTCTAAACGGATCTCAAGTTGCTGCCGGAACCTTGAACACCTCGGTTGTAGGATCGCTTCCATTCACGTCACTTGCGGGAACCATCAGCATTGCTCAACGTGGAGCGATTGACGGATCCTCGATCACGAACATTGCTGGAACTTCAATCACTTCGGGTACCGTCAATTGGGCGATTTTGGCTTCGCTTCCCTCTTCGCAACTTGCGGGAACTTTAAATACCGCTAATCTCGGCGTGCTTCCATTCACTTCAATCTCTGGAACTACCAGCATCGCGCAATTGGGCGCGGTTCCGTTTAGCTCGGTAAACGGCACGATCTCTGTGGCACAAGTGGGAGTGTTGAGCGGATCTCAAGTCACTGCCGGAACTTTGAACACTTCGATTGTGGGATCGTTGCCCTTCACCTCACTCAGTGGAACGATTAGCCTTGCCCAGCGCGGATCAATTGACGGATCGTCTTTAACGAATATTGCTGGAACCTCGATCACTTCAGGAACCATCAACTGGGCGATCTTGGCTTCGCTCCCGTCTTCGCAATTGGCTGGAACTATAAATACCGCTAACCTCGGCGTACTCCCTTTCACTTCAATCTCGGGCACAACAAGCATCGCGCAATTGGGAGCAGTCCCTTTTAGCTCAGTCAGTGGAACGGTATCGGTCGCACAAGTCGGAGTGTTGAGCGGATCTCAAGTTACTGCCGGAACCTTAAACACCACGGTTGTTGGATCTTTGCCCTTCACCTCACTCAGCGGAACCATCAGTATCGCACAGCGCGGTTCGATTGACGGATCTTCTTTAACGAACATCGCGGGCACTTCGATCACTTCGGGTACAATCAATTGGGCGATCTTGGCTTCGCTTCCGTCTTCGCAACTTGCAGGAACTATAAACACCGCTAATCTTGGCGTGCTTCCATTCACTTCAATCTCGGGTACAACAAGCATCGCGCAATTGGGCGCGGTTCCTTTTAGCTCGGTAAACGGCACGATCTCTGTGGCACAAGTGGGAGTTCTAAACGGATCTCAAGTCACAGCCGGAACTTTGAATACTTCGGTTGTGGGCTCACTTCCATTCACCTCCCTTGCCGGAACTATCAGTCTTGCACAACGGGGTTCAATTGACGGATCTTCTTTAACGAACATCGCGGGAACCTCGATCACTTCGGGTACCATCAATTGGGC
>JAYUPS010000096.1:0-4608 GCA_043759945.1 Bdellovibrio sp. | reverse complement strand
AGGGTCTTAAGAAAAAAACCAGCCTAATCAAAGGCGACCCCGTCGAAGCCTTGCAGGGTTGCGAAAAATTGACCGCAGCACTTTCGAATCAGGATAACTTTCAAAAAATAGTTCGAGATCAATATTATTTTGTTCGTGCCGAATCGGCAGCCGCGCCCAAGCCGCCAAGCGATGCCGAAGTCGCAAAACGAATTAAAGAAATGATGGACAAGGAAAGTGTCGCCGACCAACTCCGCAAGTCAACCACAGGCGAAATGATGGAAGCTTACAAAAGATCAAACCGCTACGTCATCGACAACCACTACCCAGAACTCGGAAAAATGCTTCCGTCCACGGGAAATTTTATTGCCTCGCGCAATGAAGTCCTGGATCGCTGCGTGCGCAAAGTCGCGGGCTCGCTAAAGAGCGATTTTGAAACTTTTAAACCGGTGGGCTCCAACGTCGAAGATCGCAGAGATTTTAGCGAAGAAAAGACCCGGGAAAAAGTTATTTACAAACCGGGTTTCGCTCCGTTAAGCCCCATTATTCCAGCCCCCGCCGTTCGTTAATCTTCTTTTTCTGTAATGGAAGCTAAAGACTTTTCGTCGGCTTTTGGGTCGGCCTTTGCTTCAGTTTTAGTTTTCGTCTTAGTTTTCGTCTTAGTTTTGGTCTCTTCGCCGATCATAGGCGCCGGAGCTTTTGAGGCAACGGCTTTGGACCTCATGCTATCAAAAAAGGCCTGGATCGCGTAACCGATATCCGAAAATCGACCTTTTGTAAGACCATTGAAGGCAAAACTCATTATTTCCAGAAGCGATCCAAATTCGAACTGAAATCGGGCTCCTTTGGATTCGATATAACGTCGGCAAACAATGAATCGATTCCGGTGCATTAAATAACTGCGGTAAAATGGATCCTGCCGGCAGAAGCCCTTGCGGTGATGAATAATTTCGGTGTTTTCCTCGAGCTGAAGCATTTCTCCCGCTTTACGAATGCGAATCCCTAGATCCACGTCTTCCCACTGCGAGTGCAAAGACTCGTCGAAGCCTTTTACCTTTTCGAAAACTTGTTGGTGCAGCCAAAACGCGGTCCTGGGTACAAAGGGATGCAAGGTGTTGTCTTCAAAGGCACGCCAGAAATCTTTGGGACGATGGCAAAAATACGGTTTACCCAATTCCAAATCCACGGCTCCGCCGATGCTTCCCATAAACTCTTTGGTGCGTTTGTAGATCTTGGGTGCAGCTAAACAGGGTTCAAAGGGAGGTGCCTGGGGAAAATGGATCAGTGAACAATCTTGAGTTAAAAATAAGACCCAAGGCTGCATTTGAAACGCCACGCTCAGGCCCATGTTGGCGCCCCCGGTGAATCCGACATTCTCTTTTAATATCACATGGTGAAAACGATTGAAGCGCGACTGCAGACTGGAGACGACTTCGGGATCGGAGCCGTTATGCACAACAAAAATGTTTTTCTCGGGAAATTCGCGCGGCTTTAGGGCCAGAATTGACTTCAAGCACTCCAAAGTGGATTCCGGCTGATTGTAGGTCAAGACCACGATCGAAAACTTCATTGGTGACCCCACCCCGAATTGAACGGGGATCTGGCGTTTAGGAAACGCATGCTCTATCCATTTGAGCTATGGGGTCCATCGAATTACTCATCATCCATCTCCTCGTCATCCATGGTGCCCAAGTTGTATTTTTCAACCCGGTAGCGCATAGAACGAAAGGTAATATGGAGTAGCTTCGCTGCCTTTTTCTTAACTCCACCCGCTGTATGGATGGCTTTAATTAAAAGCTCCTTCTCGATTTGCCCCAAAACTTTGTCTAATTCAACTCCTTCGGCACCGATTTCAATTTCATTGGACGAGGCCATCTTGCGGCCCGTCGGCGTATTAACTATTGGTGGTAAGCTTTCCGGCAAAATCGTCGCCCCACCCTCGAGCGCGATGGTGCGCTCGATGATATTCTCCAGCTCCCGAACGTTTCCCGGGTACTCGTATTTTTTCAAGATTTCCATGGCTTCAAGCGAAATGCCCTGAACCGTTTTACCCAATCGATCGTTGTATTTTTTTAAAAAGAAGTTTGCGAGCAGCGGAATATCATCTTTTCGCTCTCGCAAAGCCGGCGTCTTGATATTGATGACGTTTAACCGGTAGAAAAGATCTTGGCGGAAGGTGCCTTGTTTTACCATTTCTTCCAGATCCCGGTTGGTGGCCGCAATAATTCGCACGTCCACTTTCACATCATCATTTGCGCCCACACGACGAACCATGCGCTCCTGAATCGCGCGCAGCATTTTCACCTGAATGTTCAGCGGAAGTTCTCCGACCTCGTCCAAGAAAAGAGTTCCCCCGTCGGCGGCTTCAAAAAGGCCCGGCTTATCGGCGTGCGCGCTGGTAAAGGATCCTTTTTTATGACCGAACATTTCGGATTCCATCAGTGATTCAGGGATCGCTCCGCAATTCACCGTCACAAAGGGTCTATCTTTCAAAGGACCATTGTAATGAATTGCTTTGGCGACGACTTCTTTTCCGGTTCCGGATTCGCCGGTGACCAAGATATTCGAGGGTGCTTGTGAAACCCGGCGAATTAAATCGTAAATCCGGTGCATGGCCTCGGAATTTCCGATGATATTCTGAAACGAGTATTCTTTCGTGAGTTCTTTTTTGAGAGAGCGATTTTCAACTTCGAGATTTTTACTGCGAAGGGCATTGGTGATATTGATGCGGACTTCGTCGATCTTAAAAGGCTTCGTCAGATAATCGTAGGCGCCCATCTTCATGGCTTCCACGGCGGATTCGGTCGTGCCAAACGCGGTGATCATCATGAATACAAGTTCAGGGTAAGAGGTCGTGACGTGTTTTAAAAGCTCAAGACCTGTCATGTTTGGCATCTGCAGATCAGAAATCACCATATCAAAAGACTTTTTTGCCAAAACGTCTTTGGCCTTGGCACCATCTTCGGCCAGGGTGACTTCGTAGCCTTCTTTTTTTAGCATGATCTCGAGAAATTCGCGGATCGATTCTTCATCGTCGACGACTAGAATTCTTGGCTTCATTGAACGGCCCTCTTTCGTCTATTGTCGTGATTTGATTGAAAGAATTCAAACGTTTAGGAATTCATAACAGGAAACTCGACCGTTACGCGGGTTCCCTTACCGATCGTGCTCTCAACAAACAATGTTGCCTGATGAGTTTGCAGAATTTTGTGAGTGATGGCTAGACCTAGACCCGTGCCCTTAGGCTTGGTCGTCAAAAATGGTTCAAACATACGGGATCTGACTTTTTCATCCATTCCCACCCCGGAATCGGAGACCACCACCTGAATTTTGCCGTTAACTTGTGCACAAGAGACTTCCAGGCGCGGATTTTCGGTCACGGCCATGGCCTGGTAAGAATTGATGACCATATTTAAAAAGGCCTGTTTCAATTTATCCCGGTGGCCCAGAATTTTTAAACCAGGTCCGATATTTCGCACCTGTTCGACATCTTGCCGAAGCTGCCGGTTGAGCACAACGTGATCCAACAATTCCCGAAACAGCACGGACAAATCCACCGGATCCACGGGGGGTTTGTCCGGTTTTGCAAAATCTAAAAATTCCGAAATTAGTAAATTTAAGCGATCAATTTCTTTTAAAATAATTTTTGTCAGTTTGCGATCATCTTCGTCGGTGCTTTGCTGGCTTAAGAGCTCAATCGATCCGCTGATCCCCGCCAAAGGGTTGCGAATTTCGTGCGCGATGCCCGCGGCCAACTGACCCACAGCCGCTAACTTTTCGGACTGCTGCACGGCAAATTCCAGTTTGCGGATTTGAGTCTCGTCTTCGACCACCAAAAGGTAGGATTTTTGATCTAGAGAAACTTGCGGCAACATTTTAAGGGTCAAAATCTGGTAATCTTGTCCCTCGCTCTGACGAACTTCTTTAGGTCCTTCCAGGGGCCAGTTCGCGAAAGTATCCTTAGGAAAATAATCAAAGATTTTTTTCTCGGGGGCATGATCCGATCCCAAAATATGCTCAAAACCACTGTTCACTTTGACGATCTGACCGTCTTCTAAAACCGTCGCCAGCCCCATCGGGACCGTTTCGACGATGGAATCGTTTAATTTTCGCAAGTCCGAAAGATTAAGCCCTTGGATCTGCAACTGCTCCGACAAAAAACCCGAGATCCAAGCCACCGAGAAAAATGCGATGTTGTTTAATAAAAGCAAGAAAAAGAAGCCAATGGATTTTAAATCTTCGCCAAATACTAAAACGCTGGTCGATAAGAAAGAGCACAAGAGCGCGAGCAGAAGGGCCCCGCGAGTGTGAAATACCAGACCGCCCAAGATGATCAAAAGTAAATACAGAAACAAAAAAATGGACTGATTCAATTGGCTCGAAAAAAGCAAAATTGAAACCAGCACAAGATCTAAAGCAAAACTTGCGGCGACCAAGGCTCTTTGACGGTAAAACCAGTCCAAGAACGGCAACGATATTAAGGGTAATATTAGTCCCGTCCCGGCGACGAAATAAAAATTACGATAAATCTCCCAGGAAAAAAAACTTCCTTGAAAAAGATGATGGATGACCGCCAACACCAAAATGAAAATAAAGACGCCGGCGCGAAGGCCCTGGATGAAGAGCTTA
>JAYUPS010000095.1:0-4630 GCA_043759945.1 Bdellovibrio sp. | reverse complement strand
AACCCCGAGCTGGAAGCTTATTATTTTATTTAGGCTCTGAACTTGTCGCGCGACAGGTTCGTCGTTGTTTGTGGCGCTTAATTCGTCGCTCAGTTCGTCGCTCAATAGCCAGGTCAGTTACTCGTTCAGTTCGCCGTCGGGCAACTGCCGGTGCCAGAACAGAACTCGACTGAATCTTTACTGAACCTGTCGTGCGACAGGTTCGACTCGGACCGACAACCAAACTACTAGCAATCACCCCAACCGACCGACAACCAGACCAACAACTTGCTGGGACTAACCAACTCCAAAGTCACCGACCAGTCCAATAACCAGTCTAACAACTGGCCTGGACCTCGATCCGGGGCCTACAGACTTTTGCTGACCCTGGGCTTTAGGCATTGGTACTCTCTACACAGAGGTTAAATCAAGAGTGAGTACCGAAACTTACGCCCGCAAACGTTTGGTCAAAAAACTGTCCGCGGATAAATATTATCCTTGGATTCTTGTCGTCCTGATCGCGTGGTGGGCGGCGGATCTTTTGATCGTGAGCAACCGCAGTCACATGCTTCCGACTCAGGCCCCACCCCTGCGCCCGGGCCGCGACACCGCACTAGATCCCGTCGACAACGCCGCTTACAAACCCATCACGGACCGCAATATTTTCTCGACCGATGGCAAGATTCCTCCGGCCCTGGTGACCAAAGGGCAAGAAGACACGAGTGGCGGCGAAGACGCGCCGGCGCAGCCGTCTGCTCTTCCCCTGACATTGATTGGAACTTTGGTGCATTCAAATCCCGACAAATCGATTGCCACCATCGAAGTCAAATCCAAGAACACGACCCTCGCGCTGCGGGTGGGAAAAGACATCGAAGGGATCGCGACGCTCACCAAAGTCGAACGCAATCGCATCTACATTCGAAATTTAAATAACAACCGCAACGAGTACATCGAAATGAAACAAGAGGGCAAATTGTCCTTCTCGGCCAACCGGCCCGTCGCAGGACCTGCGGAAATTAAGCAAGTGGCGCAAGGGACTTTTGAAATTTCGCGCAGTGAAATCTTAAAACAAACAGCCGATATGGCTTCTCTGTTACAACAAGCCGCCATGCAACCCCGTCGAAATGCCAACGGAGAAATTGAATGCTTCCGGTTCTTGGCCATTCAGCCCAAGAGCGTTTACACTCAGCTGGGATTGCAAGTGGGCGATTGTCTGAAAACCGTCAACGGAGAAAAGATTGATAGCCCCGCAAAAGCGATGGAGCTTTACAAAGCACTGCAGGGTTCTGCGAGTATTAATTTGGGTCTGGAGCGCGAGGGTCGAGACACCAACAACAACTACAATATTAAATAAGTTTTTTTATTTTCGTTCCTGGAAGGAACGACGAAACCAAGGATGGCGCATGAAAACTCAAAGAAGAAAAATCACCCAGCTGGTTGTCGCCCTGTCGTTGATTTCGTCCAACGTCACCGCCCAAGATGATCTGGGAGATAATTTTGGTTCGCTTCCACCGCCACCCCCCCCGCCCTCGAGCGGACTGCCCAGCTCGGCCCGTGGAGGAGTAACGGGCGCTAAAGGATCTTCTGTCGGGGGCGCTCAAGCCGGGGGAGCCACAGACGCGGGCGGCGCCTCAGCCGGCGGCGTGCAAATTTTAGATAAAAAACAAAAACAAAAATTCGCGGGCGCGCCCATCGAAGACATCACCAACGAAAATTTCCCCGAAGCCATTGATTCTTTCGATTTTCCCAATGCCGACATTTCAGACATCGTGAAAGCGATTTCCGAGCTCACAGGAAAAAACTTTATCATTGATCCGGGCGTGCGCGGAAAAATCACGATCATCGCGCCCTCGCGCATTACCGTCGCCGAAGCTTACAAGGCATTCTTGTCTGCGCTTGCGATCAACGGCTACGCGATTGTGCCCTCGGGATCATTTTTAAAAATCCGAACGGCCCGAAATGCGCAGCGGGATGGGATTGAAACTTACTCGGGCAACTATTTTCCAAACTCCGATCAAATGGTCACCAAGATCATTCACTTAAAGCACATTCAAGCCGAGGCCGTGAACCGCGACCTTCGAATCTTACAAAGTAAAGACGGGGAAATGTCGCCTTACCCGCCGACCAATTCACTTATTATTTCGGATTACGGCGCCAATATTGAGCGCATCGCCAGAATTTTGGCCCAATTGGACGTTCCGGGTTTTGAAGACACGATGGAAGTCATCAAAGTGAAGTACGCCAAAGCCAAAGACATGGCCGAAGTGATTATGAAAATTGTTAACAAGGGTGAAAAACCAAATGCCAGTGGGGGTGGGGCTTTCACGGCGGGCGTTCCCCGCTTTGGTTCGCGGGCTCAAGGGTCCGGCAATCAGGGCTCGGCATACTTTATGGTAATTCCCGATGAGCGCACGAATTCTTTGATCGTGCTCGGGAACAAAGCGGGCTTTGAACGTATCAAGCGGTTGCTAACTCAACTCGATCGCCGGTTAGAACCGGGTGATGGGGGCGGCGTGAATGTTTATTACGTGAAATACGGAGATGCCGCCAACATCGCGCAAACTTTGGGTGTGATTGCCAAAGAAGGTGCCGCTCGTCCCGCCTCTGGTGCTTCGGGCGCACCCAATGTTTCTCCGGTCAGCGGAGTGCAGGCGGGAACCCAAGAAATTTTTGGCGGCGACGTCAAAATTTCAGCCGACAAAGGCACAAATTCTTTGGTTATTATTTCCAGCAAACAAGATTACGACGTGATCTTGGGCCTGCTTAAAAAAATCGATATTCAAAGAGATCAAGTTTACGTCGAAGCTATTATTATGGAAATGCGCGCTTCCGATGCGCTCGATTACAACATTGGATATTTCCAATACGGCGAGGGCGGGATCAAAGCCGGATTTAATACTTTCGAGGCTTCAAAGCTGTCCGAACTGGTCAGTCCCTTTGGGGGCACCGGGGTGATCTTGCCGTTTGGAGATCCTAAAAATAAAGTTACTTTTAGTCCCATTGGCGGTGGACCCGCTGTTACGATTCCTTCACTTTTGGGTTTCATAAATTTCCTAAAACAGAATCGAAATGCGAATATCTTATCGCAGCCGCAGATCTTGGCTCTCGACGCGCAAGAAGCTTTGATCTCAGTGGGTGACAGAGTTGTCACAGGAATTCAAACGACCGCGTTGGGTACGACCGGCGCAACTCAGCAATCCTTTACCACGGAAGAAGCAAACATCGAGTTGAAAGTAAAACCCTTTATCTCACCTGAAGATTACAACGTCCGCCTAGAGCTTGAAGCTTCGGTCAAACAATTATCTAACGCCCGAACTCCGGTCGCTGCCCAAAACTCCACCCAGCCCATTGCCACCCGCAAAATTAAAACCAGCATCTTAGTTCGCAACGGCGACACCGCGGTTCTGGGGGGCTTAATGAAGGAAGATGACTTTGAAACCGTGAGCAAAGTTCCTCTGTTGGGCGATATTCCGATTTTGGGCTGGCTTTTTAAATCGCGAAACACCAATCGCGAAAAAACCAACATGTTGATTTTTATGACTCCAAGAATTATCCGTACTAACGATGACGGGAAAAAACTCATGTCTCGCAAAGCCAATCAGCGTTTGAAATTTATTAAAGAACACGGCGGTCGTGATCCTTACGGCGAAACGATGGACGAGTTGCAAGGCAAAGCCGTCGACGGTGCGCCGATTGAAAGCGCGGTCAAATAATGGCGATCGGCGACGTCAGCGTTATCTTGAGCAAAGCGACCTCGCTGACTTTGGAGCAGGTCAAATTGCTTTTGGAAAATCCTGGCTTGCCCGGATTTGAAAGCGTGGGAGCCGCATTACAAAGCAAAGATTTTTCCACCGCCGAAGAAGTCGTCGCCGAACTTTGCAAACAAATGGGGCTGGAATTTATCAAAGACATTCCTGTGAATGATATTCCCGTGGATCTCATTCGCGACATTCCGATCAACTACGCAAAAACCAATTTTATCCTGCCCTACCGCGAAGAAAACGACAGCATCACAGTGCTTACATCTTCGCCGATGAATTACAGTTCGATGGATGACTTGCGGGTGCTTTTCGGAAAACGGATTAAGCCTTTGATTTCCACCTCGAACAAAATAATCGATGCCATCAATCGAGTTTATGAAAAATCAACGGCCAACTTGGCGGGCCTCGATGAAATCGATCACGAAGATTATGATCTGGATGATCCCATCGTGGATCTTTTGGAAGCCGGCGAAGACGATGCGCCCGTCATCAAATTGGTAAATTCTCTGTTATTCCGGGCGGTGAAAGAAAAAGCGTCCGATATTCACATTGAACCTTTTGAAAAAGACATGGCCGTGCGCTTTCGCATCGACGGAATTTTATTTGATATTTTTAAACCACCCAAGAAACTGCAAAACGCGATCACGTCGCGCTTAAAAGTGATGGCAAACCTAAATATCGCGGAAAAACGCTTGCCCCAAGATGGTCGCATCCCCTTAAAAGTTGGCGGTAAAGACATCGACATCCGTATGAGCACCGTTCCCGCGGCGTTCGGCGAGCGAGTCGTCATGCGCTTGCAAGACAGGTCCAACGTGGTCTTGGAGCTGGAGCAATTGGGCTTTGCCGAAGAGATGCTTCGCAAATTAGATGATTTGATCGGCAGGTCTTAC
>JAYUPS010000094.1:0-12713 GCA_043759945.1 Bdellovibrio sp. | reverse complement strand
AGTTTTTCGGGTCGCTTTCGATAAAGTTTATCAACCAGGAGCCCGCCAATTTCAGTGGGACCATCTGAATCCAACTGAAAACGCAAAACTTTGTGAATAAATCCGGTGCCCAAATCTTTACTGACATGATTGCGTTCTAAAACCTTGAAATAAGTGTGAGGAACCTGCTCGTCGCCATGCTTGCCCATAATCAGGGAGCTTCCGACAACGTGACCCTCTTCGACATCTTCCAGTACAAAAAGGTAATTCGACTTTTCTTTGGGAATTTTCCCGGCAAACGATTGCAGACTATTTTCTATTTTTTGTTCCAGGACTTTGCGATCCGCCGGCAAATTTAAAAGCGTAAATTGTTTTGTCAAATCCATTAGCTGACTCAGATCGCCGTGACGGACCCCCCTGATGACGAAGCTCATAGGCAAAACCTTTCCATCAATTGACGATAAAATTCGATCGCCAATTTTAAGTCTTCGACTTTAACATGCTCATTGGGCGTATGGATATTGCCTTCCCGAGCGCCTGGACCGAAAGAGATGCATTCCATCCCGACGCGACTAAACAAAGAGGCCTCGTTCGTCGAAGAATGGGTGCCCAGAGCGGATGTTCGTGCCATTTTTGCTAAGATTTCATTAGAACTCTGCACCAATACAGATTTGGTCTCGGTGCGGTAAGGTCTTTTGTAATCGTTCACCCGAAAATCAGCGCCGACTTGTCGACAAAGCTCGCCAAATTCTTTGATCCAGCTTTCATATGTTTCATTCGAGATTTTGGGCGGGATACCCACGATACCCTCGAGATCCACAAAGCTTTCTTTGGTGCGAATAGATCCGATGCTAAAAGTTGGAATTGGCGGGTTAAAATCTCCGTCCGGGTACTGTGCAAATTTAATTTCAAGTTTTTCGAGCGCTTTAAGAATGTGTCGGAGTTTTTTCGACATCGGCATACTAAAGCCTGAAAACGGATCAATTTCCAGAAAAGCGGTTGCCGGAATTGAATTCACGTTTACGCCGCCTTCAATTTCCATGATGACCAAATCTTCTGGCAAAGATTTTAAATAGGTAAACATTTTTGCGACGGCACTTTCGCCCAAATGCGGCATCGAAGAATGCGCGGATTTTCCGTGAAAAGATTTCGACATCGTCGACGTACTTTCTCGCAAATTGTGCTCTTCGCGAAAGATCTTTTCATCGGATTCGAAGGGAATTCGAATTTCAACCCGGGCGGAACCCTTGCCCGCAACAAATATTTTTAAATCCGAGGGCTCACCGATCACCGCCATTTTGCCGACGACCAGGTTTTTTCGAATCAGGCGAAGTGCTCCGGTCATTCCTTGATGTTCGTCAAAAGTGCCCACCAAAACTGGTGAAAGATTTTTGCTGGGCTTGTTGGTTTGCAAGAAAAGTTTCAGTGCTTCGAGCTTGCACAAAAAATCCAGTTTGCAATCGGCGGCACCCAGTCCGTAGATATTCCCGTCAACAATCGAGGCCTCGTAGGGATTGTGTCGCGTCTTTTTCCAGAGCTCAAAGGGTCCCGGGTCAGAGGTGTCTAAATGGGCTTGGAACATAAATTCGTTGGCGGAATGAGTCTTCGAGGGGCGAATAAAAATATTCGCGTTTTCTACGTCGTGGGTAATTTCGTTTTGCAAATCAACGTGCATTCCCATTTCTGAAGCCAAACGCGCCAACCATTCGGCGGCGCGCTTGTTGCCCTGGCCCGGAGAAGTGTCGATGGCAATCAGATGTCGACATGCATCGACAAAATCCAATTAAACCCCTTCCAGAATTGCAGATTCTAAAAGTTTTTTTGCGACTTCGATGTCTTTGTCTTCGATGATTGCAGGGATCAGGAACCGGATTCGCACCGGATCTTTGCCACAGCTAAATACGATCATGCCCTTAGCAAATAGATTTCTTGTTACCTTATCGACAGTTTCTTTCTTTCCATCGAGCGGAGTAACGGCAACCATCAAACCCAACCCTTCAGCGTCTTGCAATTTTCCTTTGCAAGTCGTTGTATTCAGTTCGTTGATCATGCCAATGAATTTGTGATGAATTTCCATGATTCGACCCTTGGGCCCCAAAAATCCCTCTTGAAGCATATCCAAAACTTCGCACCCCACAGCCAGGGCCGCACTTGCTCCCGAGAAAGTTCCGGCTATTAAACCCGGTGCCGGATTCATTTCTTCTGTATACAAAGTCGCTCCCACTTGAGCGGTTTTCGCAATGGTGCACAAGTCGATATAGTCACCGATCCCCAAAGTTTCAAAAGCAAACAGCTCCCCTGTGCGGGCAAATGTCTGCACTTCGTCGGCCCAAATCGGAATTTTCTGAGCCTTGCAAAAGTCTAACAAAGGTAAAAAGAACTCCCGGGGAGCGGGCATGTAGCCGCCCTCGCCGAGCATTGGTTCAAAAACAAAAGTAGAAATGTTGCCTTCGTGTTTTGCCACGTGCTCTTTCATTAATCTCAAAGTCGTTTCCGTCGAACCGGGATCCCGTTTGTTGTAAAAAGGAAGTCGCAGCATTTCGTGATATTCTGGCAATCCCACTTTGTAAGCGGGATTGTCGGTTAGCTCCGCCATCATGGTTGAACGTCCCGCAAAAGCGTTTTTAAAAGCTAACGTCATGCGGGCCGGTGATTTTTTTTGACGGGTAATCTTCAAGGCGCTTTCGTTGGCCATGGTTCCGCAAGTCGAAAGCCATCCGTATTTCAATCGGCTTTTTTTGCCGGCCGCCGTCACTAATTTTTCTAAAATACGAGTGTATTCGCGATTGGGTTGCAAGTTTCCCTGGTTGGTAACGTCACTCAGGGCTCCGCGAAGAGCGGCCTTCATCAAACGCGGATGACTGTGACCCATCAAGTGAATTCCAATTCCATTAATCAAATCCAGCTTGACGCTTCCGTCTTCCAGTTCAACATAAGCGCCGCGTCCGGAGCCTGAGCCCACGTAGTTGTAATGCAAAGGGCGTCCCCGGACTTTGCCGGCACGCTCGACTTCTTTAGACCCGTTAACGGCGCCGTCACTGGAAGCGGCTAGAATCCCGGTTAAAGTCGAATTGATTTTGGTCACTTCGATGACCAACTCATCAATTAATTTTTTTACGGTGTCGGATTCGTGGATACTGTGACCAACTGGTTGAAACATTGGATTCTCCCTATCTCATTCGCCTGTTCGTAATAATCTATCGCTGCGCTCCAGTAATGACAAGTTCCAGAGGGGGGCATTAGACTCGGTTAGACATGCATCCAAGACTTTTAATCCTCGCTTTTGTAATACTATGTCAGTTCAACGCGCGGGCCGAATCCGTGGCGCCCGGGGATCCATTTGCGAAGGGCATCCAGCAGTTGCAGGCCAATGACCCGTCGGGAGCACTGGCTTCGTTCCGTGAGTCCCTTCTGCAACACCCCGACGATCCGGCCGTCCTGACAAATTTAGGAATTGCCGCCCAGTCAGCTGGACAAAAGGGCTGGTCCATCGCTTATTTGCGAGAAGCTCTGACCTTGGGGACCGGTTTAAAACAAACTCGTCAGGCCTTGGAATTTTCCCTGAGCCAACTTCAGGTCAAAGAGCTTCCCCACGAAATTCAAGCTTGGGAAAAGTTGCGTGAAAACATTCTTGTTGGGATTTCACTCCCCTGGCTTTTGTTTTTTAATGGCGGCGCGCTTTTACTTTTTGGTGTTGTCTGGATCAATTTTTTTAAATTGCGAAAAGTAGCTTTTGAAAACGAGACCCCACTTCCCGCTTTGCGAGTCATGCACTGGTCTGCAAGCACCGTATTTGTGGTTGCGGTCGGGCTTGTGGCTTGCAAAATTTTAGATCTGTCCGAGGTTCGCGGAACAATCATCGCTGAAAAAGTTCAAGCTTACTCGGCGCCTTCGAGCGAGGCTCCCGGACTTTTTGAAATTACAGAAGGCCTGGAAGTGCTTGTCCAGCGCGAGGAGGGAACTTGGTTCCAGATACGATATCCCGGCGGTCCGACGGGCTGGGTCCGCGCCGATCAAGTCCACCTGACTCAGTCTAAAAATCTACTTAAGGGCGGAATCTAATGGATTTCATTTGGGATAATCTCTTTCGCCAAAGCAAAAAAGAGCGCACTCTCACTCATAAACTTAAAGACAACGTTTTGTTTCAAGATTTGAGCGGCAAAGAATTAAAGCTCGTCGAAAATATCGTGAATATTCGAAATTATCGCCCGGGCGAAACGATTTTTCGACAGGGCGAGGCCGGCGTCGGCATGTATATTATTTCTCGGGGTCTGGTTAATATTTATGTTGAAGAAATTATTCCTGCCAGTGGCGAAGTAAAAACCGTTCATATCACACAGTTGAAAGAGGGTGATTTTTTCGGAGACTTGGCTTTGGTTGAAGAAGACAGCCGACGGAGCGCCACCGCAATGGCCTCGGTCGAAACGATCTTAATCGGATTTTTTAAGCCCGCACTTTTAGAAATAACCGACCGCAATCCAACTGCCGGCGTTAAAATTCTTCTCCGATTGGGAGAAGTTCTTGGCGGACGACTAAAGGAAACGACCTCACGTATTTCAGAGATTAAGCGCGGATATCCGACGGTATGATTCCCGCTGACAATCCCTTAAAACGAGCAATCATTCGTGAACATCGAATAAAATTTTTGTTTTTTCTAGCAAGTTTGCTTTTGGTCGGTTGGATCGTCCTTAAGGTCGACAACATGTTGGTTTCGGTGATCCTGGGGATTGCGACTTTTTATTTGATGGCTCCCCTGGTGGATTTTTTAGAGCGACGTGGACTATCCAGGCTCATGGCCACGACAATTCCATTTGTCATTTTGATCGGCATTCAAATTTTGCTCTTATCGCTGCTTATTCCTGTTCTTTGGGAGCAAGTTAAAAATTTACAGATGAACGGAGATCGCTACATTGAAACTTTGAACAGTGGCGTCGATCAATTGCAAGGACGCCTGAGCTCTTTACTTGGGGATTTTCAGCAACTCAATCTGCGCGAGACCCTGGTTCCCCATTTGATAAATTGGGCCACTCAGTTTTTTCAAAAACTTCCCGTCTTTCTGTCGCAGTCTTTCACGGTGATTTTATTGGCGCCCCTGTTCTCGTATTTTATGCTTCTCGACGGAAGAGACTTCATCCGCCGATGGTTGGGATTGGTGCCAAATCCCTTGTTTGAAATGACTCTGAATTTGAATTATCAAATTGGCTCTCAAATCGGGGGATTCATACGGGCGCGCATGATTCAAAGCGCGGTGATTGGAATTTTTGTGTGGCTGGGCCTTTTGTTGATGGGGTTTCCGTTTGCTTTAATCTTAGGAATCGTTGCGGGAATTTTGAATATTATCCCCTATGTAGGTCCCGTTATTGGGGCTTTGCCCGCTTTTTTTATCTGTCTGGCTAACGGCGGATCTTCCACTGAGATTTTATTACTCATTTTTATTTATGTCCTGAGCCAAGTGCTCGACACCCTGATTTTGGTGCCTTTTTTAGTAGCGCGAATCGTTAACCTGCATCCAATCACCGTCATTTTATCAATCATTGCGGGCGCCCAATTGATGGGGATCCTAGGAATGATCATTTGTATCCCCGTTGTGAGCGCAATTAAAGTGACGCTGTATTCGGTTTATCGGCACATGACAGACTTTCGAACCTAGTCAAAAATTAATCGGTGCTTTTGTGGCTTCTTCGGTGGCTTCCTTGACAGTCTTCCGAGACCAGAACTAGACTGCCCCCGAGGTATCAATGCTTCGAGTCAATCTACGAACTGCTGCGCTTTTCTATATTTTTTCCTCCGTTTTTATTTTGGGCTGCTCAAGTCCCGAAAAAAAATCCGACACGCCCGAAGGCGCCTTTGCGATTGCTCAAGAATTAGACAAAGATGAAATGTTCGATGAAGCCATTCGACGGTATCAGGAAGTAAAAACAAAATATCCCTATAGCAAATTTGCCACCCAAGCCGAACTGGCCGCGGCGGATTGCTATTACAAACAAGAGTCCTATCTGGAATCCCAGGTCGCTTACCAGACTTTCAAAGAGCTTCATCCAAAACATCCGCAAGCGGATTATGTGACCTACAAACTGGCGATGAGTTTCTTTGAACAGCTCCCGGACACCGTGGATCGCGATCTAACTCTCGCGCAAAGTTCCATTTTGTATTTTGACGAGGTCCTGGTCCAATATCCGAACTCAGCTCACGTCAAAGACGCGCAAGAGAAAAGAACTGATGCCTTGAAGCGCCTGGCGGGCAAAGAGGCCTACATCGCGGAATTTTATTTCAAAAGAAAAAAATTCGACAGTGCCTTAAACCGCTACGAGGGACTTTTGCGTCGCTACCCGAACCAAGGTTTTGAAGCCGATGCTCTATCAAAGGCCGCAATCAGTGCCGCGCGGGTCGGTGAATTAGATCGTGCCAAAAAATACACCAAAGAATTAAAAGATAAGTTTCCAGGAAGCCGTGAGCTTAGTGAAGCCGAAAAGGAGATTCGAGAATGAGTCTTGAAATGTTTGAAGAGGCCAAGCGTGAGTTCATTCAGGGCAACTACAAAGTTGCCGAGCCTTTGTTGAATCAAATGCTTTTGCGAAGCACCCGCAATCCTGAGGTCTTCCAAATGCTGGCGACCATCTTTTACGACAAAGGCCAATTCAACAAAGCTATCAAAACTTTTAAACGCGCTCTGGAGATCGATCCAACCTACACGGACGCCAGCGTTGGTTTATCTATAATTTTAAACGATCTTGGCCGTTACGAAGAGGGTAAAAAAGTTTTCTTGGATGCTAAAATGCTGTTAGACAAGCGAAAAGGGCAAGTCGATCCCTGGCTTGAAGAAAAATTGGCTTCAAAACATGAAGAAATTGCCGATCTGTACTTTCAGTACCAACGGTTCAGTGAAGCTCTGGAACAACTTTTAAAAGCGCACCGCTTGTCGACCCGCAAAACTGAAATTTCAATGCGAATTGCGGAATGCTTTGTTCGCTTGGGCGAAAATGACAAGGCCGTTCGCGAGTTGAAAAATTTAATCAAGGATTATCCCCAATATTTGCAGGCGCGCTTAAAGCTGGGCCTGGTATTCTACAACCTGAATCTGATCGCCGAAGCGACCGAACAATGGGAAAATGTACTTTATAAAGACCCGCAACACGTGGAAGCTAAAAAATATTTGAAGATGGCGCAAACCGCGGGCATCACCAGCATATCTATGGGTTCTGAAAATTTGGAGGCTCCGTGAAAAAATTAAAAGATGATCTTCTGCCTTTTTTAACGAAAGAAGAAATTTCTAAACTGGTCAAAAGCTTGGCCCGCCAAATAGAAATGGATTTTGACGGCCAAGAAGTTATTTTTGTTTGCCCACTTTTAGGGTCAATCCATTTTATGGCGGATCTCGCGCGCGAAGTTCGGTTGAAGCAACAAATTGACTTCGTGCAATTAAAATCTTTAAGCAAACGGGGGACCGTTCAAATTATCAAAGACATCAGCACGGACATCACCGGTAAAAACGTCATCATCATTGAAGAAATTATCGACAGCGGCCGCCGTGTCAGTTTTTTGCGAAATCACTTAATGTCTTCAAATCCTGCGACTTTAAAAATTGTTGCCCTGATTGATAAACCCGCTCGCCGAGAAATTCCGTTTCGCGCGGATTACACCGGAAAAATTATCGATGACCGTTACGTTGTCGGTTACGGAATGGACTCCGAGTCTCTCGGAAGAAATTATCCTGATATCTATACCTTGATGAACTAAGGGGTATTATGTTTTCCAAACCAATTATTTATATTTTTGTCTTTGCAGTCGTCGTTTATTTTATCTTCAATGCCTTTGTAGTTTAGGAAAGCCCTCACCCTAAGGATTCAGTATGTCCGACGTCTCGTTAAAAAATATTGAGTTTTCTTATTGGCTCGGGGGTCAACAGTTTAAAGCGCTGGATGGTCTTAACCTAGAAATCAACAAGGGTGAATTTGTTGGAGTCTTAGGCCCCTCGGGATCCGGGAAAACAACGCTTTTAAATGTTATGGGAATGATCGAAGAAATTCAAAAAGGTGAGTTTCTTTGGGAGGGTAAAAATCTAAAACTCATGACCTCCAAAGAAAAAAATCAAATCCGAAAGTTTCAAATCGGCTACATTTTTCAAGGCTTCAATTTATTTCCGACTTTGAGCGCTTTTGAAAACGTGGATTACTTTTTATCGCGCCAGGGACTAAATCCGCGAGAGCGCAAGGTGCGTGTCGAGTGGGCTCTGCAATCTGTCGAATTGTGGGAGCATAAAAATAAGCGCCCTTTAGAAATGAGTGGCGGACAAAGACAACGGGTCGCTATCGCTCGAGCGCTCGCTAAAAAACCACATATTATTATTGCGGATGAGCCCACGGCCTCGCTTGACCAGGCTACGGGAAGAAAAGTTATGGAAGTGCTCGTAAAAATGAACACCGAGCTCAATTGCACATTTATGATTTCAAGCCATGACGTCATGGTTCAAGAGTACCTGAAGCGGGTTATTCGAATTAAGGACGGAAAAGCCGTTGGGGGTAACAGTGCTTCTTAAGGTTGGTTATAAAAATTTACTTCGAAACAAACGTCGCACGGTGAACATTCTGATGACCGTGGCCCTGGGCACGGCCTCGCTTTTTCTGTTTCACGGTTTTAATGCCGGCGTCATGGCTCGGTACCGCGATGGCACAATTAAAACTCGGTGGGGCAA
This sequence comes from Bdellovibrio sp., assembly GCA_043759945.1. Lineage (GTDB taxonomy): Bacteria > Bdellovibrionota > Bdellovibrionia > Bdellovibrionales > Bdellovibrionaceae > JAYUPS01. Next base: position 4,042 of record JAYUPS010000094.1, on the reverse strand, counting down.
CGGACAGGTTAATACCAAGGGCTACCGGGAAGTTATCCAGGAAAAGCCATGGGAACATTGGATTGCAAATCCGGATGAAGTTTCAGCGACCCTTAGACAATTTCCTGCGGTGAAGCATGTTTTTCCGCGACTTGAATTTTTCTCGCTCGTATCGAACGGGAAAAAAGATGTTGCCGGCAAAGGGCAAGGAGTCGACGGAATCGAAGAGGCCAAATTTTTTACCAATCTTTCATTTGTCGATGGACATAATTTGAATGACGAAAAAGACGGAATTATTTTGGGCAAGGGCCTGGCCGATGCTTTGAAAGTAAAATCAGGCGATAATGTAACTCTTCTTTCAAACACAATTCACGGCTCATTGAACGGTGCGGACGTGCAAGTTGTGGGCGTATTTCACACCGGTCTTAAAGAGTTTGACGATGCTTACTTTCGAGTGCAGTTGCAGGTGGCGCAGACCTTGCTTGATACCAAATCCGTCGAGTACATAGCCTTGGGATTAGATACCTACAAAAATTGGGATCAAATCGACAAGGGCGTGAGGGAAAAGCTTCCTGCCTTGGATTCAACGCCCTTTAATATTATCGACAAAGTTTATTACCAGCATTCGGTGGATTGGCTTCAGGCTCAGTTTCGAATTTTCCAGTTCATTATTATCTCGGTTGTGGTCTTAGGTATTTTTAATACGGTATCGACATCGGTCATGGAACGAAAACAAGAGATCGGAAATTTGCGCGCCAACGGGGAATCAGCAAGCGACATCTTAAAGCTTCTTTTGTCCGAGGGCCTGTTTATGGGTCTTGCGGGCGGGACGCTCGGAATTCTTATAGGACTCTTGACGGCGAATGTTTTATTGGCCGGCGGAATTGTAATGCCTCCTGCGCCAGGAATTACCCGGGTATTTACCGTTTACATCCAGTTGCAATCGTTCATGGCGGTACAGACTTTCACCATGGGACTGATTGCTTGTGTTTTGGCCACCGCTCTTGCGGGATTGGGAATTATCCGCCAGCCCATCGCGGACCTGCTTCGTTCGACCTAAGCGAGAATGTCTTATCTCGAGACGTTCTCTTTCACAAAACCTTCTCAAATTGATAATCGACCAAATCCTCTCTGAAATTTTCCCGGTTCAGTACATACTGGTCTTCACGGGGGACGTGTATGAAACCACATTATCTCAAGGTATTTGCTTTGGCCTTTGTCGCCTTGGGCATGGGTTCACTGTTCCAAAATTGCAGCAATGCTCGCTTTGAGCCTGACACGGCTTACAACCTGGACACCAATAATTCTAATTCTAATTCGATTTCGAGCACGGGCAATCCCGTCAGCCCGGGTAACCCAGGCAATCCGGTTAACAGCTCCGTTTCCGTCATTTGCGATCCGTTCGACAAAAAGAACATCGTTGATCCGAAAATGGGAGTTGAAGGCCGCATTTATTCTGCGGGCAATCGTTTGAACTCGGCGGGTTGTGCCGGTGGCGTTTGCACCAGCCGTGACTACATCGCGATGGGTTCAAAAATTAATGCAGCTCTTTTCATGAACCGAATCTTCGTTCCGACCCGCGTTTTCACAGAGGGTTTTGGCGACGGGGACAAAGTTACCGATGCCAACAACAATGTCCTGTTTGAGTGGTTTGCTCTCGACTTGGTTAGCAAATTTGTGCTCGAGGCCTCGGATGACGAGGGAATGTACCAGTTTGCTGTCATTTCTGATGACGGGGCAACACTGTCAATGAACGGGCAGGACTCTATCGTTAGTGAGGGTGAGCATCCTCCGGCATTGGCTTGCGCCAGCCAAGTGACCGTCATGAAGAAAACAGATGAGGTTCCCTTCCGGCTGACTTATTTCCAAGGACCTCGGCAACAGATCTCTTTGGTCTTGTTGATGAGAAAAGTTTCTGCGGGCCAAAGTCTAACGGACTGCGGAACGAGCGACGGCAAATTTGCGGACGCGACCCGGCTTCCTGCGCCACTTGCAGCTAAGGGTTGGAAAGTTGTTAAGCCCGGAAATTTAAAACTGAGCAGCGGCAAGAATCTTTGCGCGCCCATCTAGTCAGACATTTTTTTAGAAGAGATATCTGAATTGCACTTGAGTGCGATCCTCTTTATCTAGTGGAGCAAGCGAGCTCCATGGATCGTTTAAGTCGGCGTCGATAAAATCAGCGAGCAACGATAATTCCAGGGCGGAAACAGGAATCCATGTGATTTTGGGTTGGTACCAATGTTCCTTGGTGTTAAAGCCCGTAAATACCAAGCCCGAAAGCTCGAGCTTATCTGCAAAGAGCTTCCTTAGGATGCGCAAAGTGCCCAAGCTCTCTCGAGCTCCCTGGTTCACATGCGTGATCGCTTGGGCTCCCAAGGTCCATCCAAAATCCGAAGTCCAATCCAGGCCCGTTACGGTGTCGTAGGCCTCGCCCGTTAAAATCGCAGTCCCTGTCGAATTGGCTCTTTGATCATGAAGATGGGCTACGTAGTCTCCGCGAGCGACCAGACCCTCGAGCCACTCGTTCAGGTCATAGGAAAAACCAAGTCCGTAGCTGTCCACCTGAAATCGCAAAGGTTTCAGCTTCGGAACACCGCTTTCAAGCTGGGTCAAAAAGACAGCATTGCGATTCCAATGCCTGAGACCAAAAAAGCTCAATTCCAAACCATTTCCGAACAGATAATTTATCTTCCCGCCGAACTCAAAATTTTCGGAAAGAATGTCTTTAGAAAATTCATCCGGCCTAGTGAATTGCAAAAGACTGCCCTGAGACTTTAAAAAATCAGATTCTTTGTTTGGGAGCGAGTACTTGTTGTTCCGGGGCAAAGGGGCCACGTAAAGCTGAATTCCGCCTTTGTCGAAAAAGTACTCGGTGTTCAGCAAAAACAAAGGAAGATTGTACCACGCCGGATCCGTATTCAAGGGGTCCCGCAAGTCTTTGGGGTTTACCAAATCCGCGCTGAACACGGCAAAACTTTGGCCCCAAGAAATTGTCTGAAATCCAAGTTTAACCGACCAATTTTCAACTTGCTGGCCGAGAGATGCCGTTGGTTCGAACTCGTGGTCATCAATTTTAAAATAACGTCCACCCAGATTTACAACTGATTTTGAATCGCCCTCGGTAATTTCTCGTTCCCATTCAAATTCCAAAAGCGGAGTCACGGCGTTGAACTGTTTATTTTGATAGTCGCGAAATCGCAAAAGTAATTCACCCTGGACTTTGTTTTGACCAAATCCGGCCGAAATAAATACTAAGAATAAGCCAAGAATCATTTGAGATTGTTCTGATTAAAAAGCGAGTCCGGATGCTCTTTCAGTGTCATCGACTGGATTGCAATGACTGATTTTTCCGTTTCATTGAGCGCATCCTGGATGTGAATCTCCGACGGACGTTCGGCTCCGGCCATTCCTTTGAAAGCTTTGTATTCAACTTTTTTTAAAACTTTGTCGTTCAGACTTAAATATTCGGCCTTTTCGGGGCGGTAAGATCCTTTTTGGACCCAAACACGGATCCGATCATAGGTCAGACCTTTTTTATCGGCCTTCAAATAAAGAACCCAATATTTTGCGTCGCTGGATTCCAACGTCGGAGTGTAATCACCCGTCCACCGCGTCCGAGAAATATCTCCGTTGGCCGTTTGACCAGACAGCTTTTGATTCAAAGAAACCCGGACCGCTCGTTTTAAATTTGGAACGTAAGCCCACATGTCTTCATCGATCATCAGCATGTTGCGTCCCTTGTCTCGGGCCGGAGCCAAAGCTTTTACCAGGGTCTTAGAATTTCCCTTAAGATAAACTTCGTAGATCGAAGGTTCATTTTCTGAACCCGTGCTCTTCACTTCCACTTTCATGAAATAGGAAATTCCTGGATTTCGGATCTCGTCGGCTTTTTTTAAAATTTCGGCGGGGTTATCTTGAGCGACTGCATTTTGGACACCGACAAAAATTGAAATTAGAAAAAGTATAAGCGTTCGGGTGGTCATGTTTTACCTCTCAAATTTGAAAAAAAACTAGACCACAAACTGGACCCAGACAAGTGATATGTCGAACACTTTGACGACAT
>JAYUPS010000093.1:0-4675 GCA_043759945.1 Bdellovibrio sp. | reverse complement strand
ATTAGCCAAACTGCCCGAAGGGCAGTGGCGAATTTTAGGTCCCTTTGAAAAATTTTAACTCAGATCCTAATTGAGACTCGGAAATTTTTTGATCGTTTTTTCAAGCCCTTCGGCGATGTCCTGCAAGCCGGAAATTTGGAATTCAATCCCACGGACGACATCTCGGGAGCTTCGCAACTCGAGTTCGCGCCTTTCGAAATCTTGCATTGAGATAGCCTGACGATCCAGCAGGTACTTCCCGTTTTCAAAACGCTTCTTAAAGTAGCCCTCGGTCAAGCGGGCATTTCCGAGACTATTTTCCAGGCTCTGTTTTTCCTGCCGCGCAGAACTCAACATGGCACTCGCGATGCTGCGGCGATGGTCCAATCCCGGATTGCCGATCTCTAGGACCCGATACTTTGCGACCAACGCGGCCATTTTGGATTTTTCAACGTCGGAACGATTTCTAGCAACGGCGTCTTCGCTGTTTTGATAAGTTTGCTGCGCCGATTGCAACTGGGACTCGGTCGCTTGCCCTTTTGAAACCAGCTCTTTGGTTCGTTCAAATTCTTTTTGAAGCAAATCTCGACGGATAAGATTGGAAGCCAACTGACTTTCGGCGTTCCTGAAATTGGCGCGCTGGCGAAATTGTTCGGCCTCGTGCTTCATTGCTTCGGAACTAATCCGCTTTTGATCCGCGACGTAAACGGGCTCGCCCAAGTCTTGGGCAAAAAGAGAAGAGGAAAACAGCAGCACGGCCGCTAAGATTTTAGAAAATTTCATAAATATCGATCGAGTCTATAGCAAATTTTCCGCCAAACCCTCTTAATTTCGCGGAAAAGGTGCGGCGCACCTTAAAAAAGGAACCACTCGGAGATTTTTTGTTCCAGGAAGTAAAGCTCTTGCTCGCTAAAGCCCGCGCGCCTTCGCAGTTCTTTGTTCAATTTATCGATGCGCTTGGGCACTTGTTTTTCAATTTTTGAAAACCGAATCGGAAAATCAAGGACAGGATCTAAATCTCGGGAAATACAAATTTGGCGATACCAATCGCTGCCAAATTTGACGTGGCCGATTTCTTCGTTGGTGATTTGCTCAACAATCCGATGAACGATTCCGGGAGCCACGCCTTTTAACCGCTTCATCAGGTTGCTGCCGGCATCCAGGCCACTGCCCTCAAGATAGCGATGAACGATTAAAATCCGATCCAGCAGGTCGTCTTGGGGGCTGACCGAAGCCCAAAGTCCGACATGCACGGGCCAATGCCCCCAGCAAAATCCCAAGTGCTCAAGGCCATTTAAGCAAAGTTCCAGGTGCGTCCGTTCAGATTGCATTAATTCAAAAAGCTGAATCCGAAACGCGTGGGGTGCCTGGGGAAATTCAATCAGGGTCCGCAGGCACAATTCCGCTGCTTGCAATTCGATATTGGCCAGGTCATGAAGCAACCGGGCGCGCCCTTCAATGAGCGAAAATCCCAGGCGCTTTGGCATTTCTTCAGGAGTTTTAACTTCGACGTCCCGGACCGGAAATTCGGGGACCACCCATTCGGAAGTCACCGAAAACAGAGTTAGCCGTTCCAAGCCCGTCACTTTTTCGTCGACCGCCGATAAAAGAAGGGGGTTTTTAAACATACAAGCTGTCTACCCCTCCCTCACACGCCGTGTCCAGAATTGCTTATGACCCAGAAACCTAACTAAACTAGGAACCACTATGGGACGAGGCTGGGCAAATACGATTAAGACGGCAAATGCCGCAAAAAAAGGGGCGATGTTCACGAAGTTTGCCCGCGAGATTCAGGTCGCGGCCAAATTGAATGGACCCGATATCAATTTCAATTCCCGGCTTCGCATGGCCGTCGACGCGGCTAAAAAGGCCTCGTGCCCGAATGAAACTATTGAGCGCGCCATCAAAAAAGGTTCCGGACAATTGGAAGGCAACGAAATCGAAGAGATTACCTACGAGGGTTACGGCCCCCACGGTGTGGGAGTGATCGTTGAAGTCCAAAGTGACAATCGCAACCGCACGGCCCCCGAGATGCGCCTGGCTTTTAAACAAAATAACGGCAACCTGGGCGAGACCGGCAGCGTCGCGTGGATGTTTGATCGCGTTTGTTTGATTGAAGGTCACAAGTCAGGGTCCTTTGATCCCGAAGAAGAAGCCATCGAAGCCGGCGCCAACGAGGTCGCAAAGATACAAGACGGACATGCTTTTTATGGCGCCATCGAAAACATGGAAGAGATTCGCAAAGCCTTAATGAGCCGCGGTTGGACCGTCAGCTCCGTCGAACTGTCTTACCGTCCAAAAAATCCGGCTACTTTGTCGGACGATCAGAAAAAAGAAGTCATCGCACTTTTACAAGAACTCGACGAGCACGACGACACTCACCGCGTTCACGCCACTCTTCCAGATTAAGATTTTCCATTTACGATCTTCCGATCTGCGAAAGAATCTTAAAGCCTTGGGCGAAGTTAATAATTTGTTTGATCATCGCCATAAGCCCGTTGGCCCGACTGGGGCTCAGGTTCTCGGAAAAGCCAATTTCTTTGATAAAATCCGGCGGGGTTTTTAAAACTTCGTCCGGACTGCTTTGACTGTAAATCTGAAGCAGTAAAGCAAGCAAACCATTGACGATCAAAGCATCGCTCTCGCCCCAGTATTCGATTTTATCTTCCCCGCTTTTCTTAGCATGAAGCCAAACTTGGCTTTGGCAGCCCTTGACCTTGGCCTCTTCGGTCCGGTCCTGCGCATTCATCGCGGGCATTTTTTTTCCGTAATCGATGACTCGGCGGTATTTTTCTTCCCACGTCAAAAGCCCGGCGAATTCTTTTTTTATATCCGCTATTCGATTTTCTATTCCCAACGCTGGAGACGAATCCATTTTTTTCCAAACTTGATCAATGTTTCACGCAGGTGATCATTCTGTGCACACGGCAACCGAAGCTATCACCTTGATATATGTAAACGCAGCTAAAAGCGACGGTTTTTGCAAAGAGATTTGTGAAGAGACTTATGATCGGTTCAACACATGGAGGAACCTATGAAAATTTTCTTTGCGACCCTCGTCCTTCACAACTTTTTCATGAGCGTTCCGGCCTTGGCAAAACCTTTTCCGGAAACGTCTCCGGGAACTTTGCCGCGAGAAGCTCGGGCCGTTGCCGCTTTAGGGTCGCTGCTCTCGAAAGAAATGAGTGCTCATCAATTCATTTCCAAAGTTCGATCCCAATTGCCAGAAGTCAGTTCAACATTTCTAAAAACCAAAGCCGATATTCTAAAAAAAACTACCGAGACTCACACCTTTCGGATCGAGAAAATGGGCCAGCGCGAGTTTTTAGTTAAAACCGACGGCCAAATGGCCTATGTCGTGGTCGAGGATTTGGAGAAAGGCCTATTTCAAATCAATCGTAAAACCGTGAAGCTAAATTTCAAAGCCAGTCCCGAAGTTTTATGGAAAACAATCCAAACCGCTTTAAACATTCCTGAAAAAGTAAGTTTGTTTGAAACTCTTTTCCTGGAACGCGCCCATGCTTTTAATTTTATGGGGGCTTTGCTTGGCGTCGCTCTTATTGGAATCATTGGCTACATGTACAATCAGTCGAATTGTTCCCAGTACGACAGCTATGCCTCGCAGTGTGAACTGGCTTCCCAGAACCCCGGCGCGGTCAACACTGCGGAGCTCTATTACCAGGCCCGAACTTTTGACTCCAGCTGGACCAATTTGTCGTTGGGCTGCGGCGGCTCGAAAGAGCGTGTGCGATCCTGTATTCCGTCATTGGGGTCGCAAATCAACACCCAATCTCGTGCTCCAGGAGCTGTCCAATAAATCGGCAGTTGATGAGCCACAAAAGGACAGTGTCCGATTTTGGCAGCTCGGCTCTTAACATTATCAACAACCACTTTTAAAACTTATCAGTCATTTCAAGTCCCTAGCGTGTCTCATTTTGAGACACGCTGTCTCCCACCCCCCGCCATGCCGGCTTTTAAATTGCTCTAAGGAAGGAGCAAGGGAGACGTTATGAAAAACACATTGCTCCAAATTTTAGTGATCTTTTTTGGGCTCGGAGTGACTTCCACTTCACTAGCTGAAGGGAACGAATTTCAGTTCCGCTTCGAGATGACCGTGGCGAAAGATCTGACCACCCGGCAACCCATTCAAAATCGCTTCGACTATGTGACCCGCGCTTCCACTTGGGAATCGGCCTTTCAAATTGCAGCCCAAGCCTGCTACCGGCATTTTAAAAATGGTCAGCCGCTCACTGAAGATCAAGGCTTGGATATTATTGACGTTTGCGCAAATCCCCGCCGTATCTAATCTTGTCCCGACTTCCACACCATGCTAGTTTGCAGTCCTTGCGGAGGCACACCATGGGAGTCCTAAAATCGATCGGTGATTTTTTATTCGGCAAAGATCCCGATATTTTTGATGATCAAGGAAATGTCCTGCACAAGCTTCCGAAGAAAAAATGGGACATGTGGGCTGACCGGATGAAAACGTCACCCGATTACAACTGGCGCAATCATTCCGGAACCAACACCGGCGCGAATTCTCGTCCAAAAAACAATCCTAAGACTCCGTCCTAATTAGGATTCACGCAGAAGACTTCCGCAGAGCTGCCGTGTCCAATCCTCGGCCTTCATCGGCAGTGGTGCCATTTCAATAATGTCTTCGACCCGGCGGCCCCAAGTTTGGGCCCGCGCGGTC
>JAYUPS010000092.1:0-4685 GCA_043759945.1 Bdellovibrio sp. | reverse complement strand
AAAGACCCCGATGAGCCCGGGGCCCTGCTCAGTCGGTGGCAAGCTATCAATAAAGCGATTGGCGAAGATGATCCGAACAAATCTCGGCCCACCAAATAAATAAATACAGCAAATAAACAACCTAGTAGTAAATGCCGCCGTTATTTAAACCGGTCCGCACGCCGTTGACTCGCACCATGCCACCCCACTGAATCATTCGGGTTCCGGTCCAAACTGCCGAGCTCAAAGTTCTGGCCGAAGGAGCATTCAGATTGGCCATCGGTGACCAAGTATCGGTTGCTGGATCATACATCGCGCCATCCGCGACAGAAACTTCGGCGGCATTGATGTCGCCGCCAAAAATGAGAACTTTCGAACCGGTCCAAACCATCGAAGACCCTTCGCGTGGGGTGGGCGCACCCACCATGCTCATCGGAGACCAGGTGTTTGTGACGGGATCATAGAGCGCGCCGTTATTGTAAAGACTCACGGCCCCGCAAGGGGCCGCGCAGTGACTGCCGCCCCAGACGACCATTTTCGTGCCGGTCCAAACCGCCGAAATCCACTGTCGGGCCGAGGGCGCACCCACCTGACTTAGCGGCGTCCAAGTTCCAGTTGCGGGATTGTAACTTCCCCCGTCGTTTAAATCCGAGGATCCCGCCAACCCCCCAAGGTAATAACCACCGAAGACCAAAACTCGGCTGCCGGTCCAAACCATCGCATGGTGGGAGCGGCTTCGAAGAGGAACGGTTTCCGGGAGCGCCGTCCAAGTATTCAGAACTGGATCGTAGACTTCACCTTGAAAACGGGTGGCTCCAAAATAGCCACCAAACATAATTACTTTACTTCCAGTCCAAACGGCCTTCGCGCCGAAACGGCCTTGGGAAAGTGACATTCCGGCGGTCCAAACTCCGGTGTTTGGGTTGTAAAAATTAACATCGGTTTCTGCCAACGTCGTGGTCGAAATTCCGGTCGCCATCATCATCTTGTCGCCCAACCAGGCTGTTGCTTGTCCGTAACGGGCTTTGGGCGGATTGATGTTGGCGACTAAGCCGGCCCACAGGTTATTAAGCACAACCGGGGTGGGACTGGGTGTTGGTGTGGGAGTGGCACCGATCGGGGGAACCACCGGTGGCTGAACCGTATCCACGTAGGGATTTTGAACTGAACTGGATTCAAAAACCTCATCTTTTGCGACAGAGATTCCGGGTTGGCCGCAATTTTGGAAAAAAGGAAGAACAACGGCTACCGAAAGAAGAGTTATCCAGCGAAAACCCTTCAGAGTATTAGGACGAATCATAGACAATCCCCCGCCTGATAACTGTAACAGTCGGGCTCCCGGTCAGCAAAATGCTTTTTAACTTGTTGAGTTTATTGTCTCAGCCTGAGACCCGCCCAAAAGGGTCCTTGCCTGGTGTCGTTGTCATCATCGAGCGTTGTTCAGCCAGTTCGAAATAAAATCGTGGAGCTTGTCCACAGAATTTTTTAAAGTGATATCCGTCGTAAAAGTTATTTGATTTAAAGAATCTGGACTCTCAACTAAATAAGTTCGAGAAAGAACCGACTCTCTATTAAAATCGAAATAATAAATATTTCCTTTAAGATGAGTTATTAAAATTTCTCGACCAAATTTTTTTTGAAGGTCTGACGCATGGACACCTTTGCCAAAACATTTGATGGCCATAGATAAGTCTTTTTTATTCGCAATAAAATGTTCGATTCCTAATTCTTTCCTAAGAAACTGAAAATTGGGCGGGTTTGATCCCACACAACTTTTGAACTCGTGGGTATCCGATGAGAGTGAAACTGACTGAAGTGTAAAAAAGATCAACAGCAACTTGCCTAGGCTCATGTTTAATTCCTTTGAATCAATTCTAATTCCAATTGTTTTTTCAAGAGGCCGCAAGTAAAATATAGAAATATGGATGTGAAGCTTGCACGGTGGGTCGTCTTTTGTTTGGTTTTGACTCTGACCCTTACTTCCGTTTTTAAAGTCGAAAAATCAGAAGCGATATTGCCTGTGGCCATAGCCTATGGAACTTTGGAAGTAATCATGCTCTCGACGACCGTCGCGGCGGCTGCAGGCATTATTACCCTTCAGCAGAGCAAAGCCTACCAAGCGCAAGTTAACAACCTGACACACCGGCTCAGCGAATCCACCGGCGATGCAATTTCAACTGTTTCTGATCAAGTGAAAGAACTTTACAAAAGCTACACGGCCTCTTTAAAAAAGACTGGATCGGTGGTTAGACCTACGACTCCCGCAAAGGACGCAGATTGCAAGGCTGGTATCAATGATGACCCGAGAAAATGTTGTGATCAATGGTTTAAAAAATCAGAGAATATTGAAAACTCATCCAAGCTTGGATTTATCCTTTCTCAAGTCGGCAAAAAAGCGTTTCAAGTTTTTTCACTCGACGGTGGTTCTATTCGCTGTTGTGTCGAGTGGGATGGAACTCATGCCCGATTCGAAGTTTATACTCCGGGTGGAGATGGAAAGTATCCAGGGGATTCTGGAGATTCGTACACTCATAAAGGAGAATTCTCCTGTAAAAACGGAGAGGGAGATCCATGTCGAGCCTCTCATCCTGAGAAAGCGGACCAAGGAGGCCTTCATTCCCCACGGCAAGGTTGCAAAAATGGGCTGAACCATCGATCTGGTGGCAGTACTTCCCCCAAACCTGGGGTTCGCTAAAAACAGATACATCACACCCCTCGATTAAACGGAGAACTGACCCTGAGACCCGCCCAAAAGGGTCCTCGCCTATACTTTTGACAGGGCTGGAAGGGCATTCCCTTGGTAATTTCGATCCCAGCTCAGTCTTGAAATTGCTCTGTTCAGTGGAAAACGAGGGCCGCTCCAATGATTCGAATTCAAACCACCATTATTCTAGTCTCCCTTGGCTTGGTTCAATTCTTGAGCGCCTGCGGCGACCTGCACAGTATCGATCAAATTCAAGAAGCTAAAATTGGATCTGCCGCACAAAAAACTTTCGTTTGCGGTGATGAGAATGAAACAGTCGAGGGGCCCGGAATCGTGGGCGGCGATCGCTTGAGAAAACGCAGCTTGCTCGCAAACTCGGTCGTCTTTTTACGCCAACTGGATACTTTGAACAGCGAATCGGGTGGCAACACGACCTGCACGGGAACTTTAATTGCTCCAGATATGATCGTTACGGCCGCCCATTGTGTGTCTGAAGGCGCGGAAGAAACGCGAGCCGCTCGAACCAAGGCTTATTTTGGCAACGATCCCCATTGCTCGGCCTCGCAAGGTAATTTTGACGAAGTCAGGGAATCGGCCGCAGTTCTTATACATCCGGAGTACGCTCCGACCGGTGAGAAAATCAAGTTTGATTTGGCCCTGATAAAACTAAAGTCGGCGGCACCCAAGGGTTACAAACCGCTCTCGGTGGCTCAAACCTTCATCGAGCTGGAAGATGAAGCTCCCGTGTTCTTGGCTGGATTCGGTGTCACCACAGACTTTGAAGTTGAAGATACGGGAGCCCCCACACTTCGATTTAAGAAAGCAAAAGTCTTTGCTAATTCGCAATCGATCAAAGGCGTGAAAAACGGAGCCGACAGTCCGCGATTGATCTTTGATCAAGCCGGCGGCGGCGCTTGTCGCGGGGATTCAGGGGGCCCTGCCATTGTCAAAAAAGATGGAAAATTAAAAATGATCGGCGTTGCCAGTCAAGTCTCATCCCACAGGGGCGGTACGTCCACTTGCAAAGCTTTGGTGATCCACACGAGTCTTAGCTTTTACAACGAGTGGCTAAAGACCTCTTTTCAATCAATGAATCCCGGTAAGAAAAATCCCTTCGAAACCCCACCCGCAAAAAAATTAGAAAAAGAAGATTAGAAAAAGATTAAAAAAAGATATTGTCGCGCTTTTGAACTTCTTCGGAAAGCGCGTCTTGCATCTTTTCCTGAATTTCGCCCGCGACTTCGTGGATGAGCTCCCGATCGTTGATCGCATTCGGTTTGTAGGGCAAATAAATCGGAGTCAAAAATTTAATTTTCCACTTCACCGGCAGCGGTACAAGATTTAATGGTAATGGCAAAACCAAGCCGCGTAAATATTTGGAAAGTTTCAACTGACTTAAGTTGATGTGGGTTTCTTCGGCCCCCAATATCAAGGCCGGTACGATGGGACTTTGCGTTTGGATCGCCATGCGAACGAAACCCCGTTTGAATTCTTGCAGCTGATATTTTTTTGAGGTGGGTTTAAAATTTCCAAATTCACCTTCGGGAAAGACGACGATCAAATTATTTTTTGAAAGAGCCTTGGTTCCATTGTCGTAGGTCGCTTCGGTGAATCCCATTTTTTGGGCGGGAATGGCCGTTGTTTCGGTCAAAAACCACAAATGATGGGTCAGGATACGGGGAATCCTTTTGGATTCCCGAAAGACGGAATGTCCCAACAGCAAAGCATCAAATCCGGAGTAGCCAGAATGATTGGGCGCGATAATTCCCGCGCCACGGCGGGGAATATTTTCGGCTCCTTCGACCTCAAGCCGGAAGTACTTCCGCATGAGCTCCATGAGCAGGCGCGGGAAAACACGATAGATCAAAGTTTCTCGATCGAGCTCTTTCAGGTTAAAAATCTTTTGACTGGGTTTAGCAAAAAAATTGATCATGTAGTCCTATGAGTACTATTGGATATATCATGGCGATCGATCAAGGCACAACCGGAACCACGGTCATTT
>JAYUPS010000091.1:0-12884 GCA_043759945.1 Bdellovibrio sp. | reverse complement strand
AACATCACGGACTCGATATTGAGGCGATAATTGTCGAACCACTGCCGGCAAATTATGGACTTTTGGTTCAAGAAAAAAGTTTTTTGGAGAAAGCCGCTGAACTTTGTCGAAAAGCAGGAGCCCTTTTAATTTTTGACGAAGTCATCTCGGGTTTTCGGGTCGGACCGCAAGGAATGGCGGGAATTTTGGGAATGACTCCGGACCTGGTCACTTACGGAAAAATTTTGGGCGGGGGTTTTCCGGTGGGTTGTTACGGGGGCCGACAAGATCTTATGGATTTGGTAGCTCCCATGGGCCCGGTTTATCAAGCGGGCACTTTGAGCGCAAATCCCGTCGGCATGGTGGCGGGATTAGCGACTTTACAGCGAGCCAAGGAACTGGATCTGTACCGCGTTCTGGAAGAGCGCGGCCATCGATTTGAAGAGGAACTTAATAAAGAATTTGATCGTCACTCGTTAAATTGGCAAATGAGCCGGTTTGGATCCCTGTTATGGCTGCACGGCCGGACGGAGAAAACGATTCGAACAATCGATGACATTCCCAAAGACAATGCCGCAAACTACAAACCAATTTTTCATCATCTTTTGAAAAATGGAGTGTACCTGGCACCGAGCAGTTTTGAAGTGGGCTTCATTAGTTGGGCCCATAGCGAAGCTATTTTGGAAGAGGTCACGGAGAAAATCATCGGAGCGGCACGAGCATGAAGGCCTCGGGGCTTTATAAATCATTAATGTGGCTGACGGGAATTTGGACAACCTTTACGGTCGCGCTTGCAATTTGGTGGCTGGTGTTGGTGCTTCGGTTGCTGGAAATGCAGGTGGTGCAAGAGAATTCTGACTTCAGTAGATACCGCCGAATGATTACGCAGGAGGGACTCGTCCTGATCTTTTTGTTAATTGGCGGAGGCGCCGCTCTGTTTATTTGTCTTTTGTTTTTGAAACGCCAGAACGAAAGATTACGAAAGTTTTTCGCGACTTTTACCCACGAGCTAAAAACTCCGTTAACAAATCTGCGTATTCAGACCGAAATTTTGCGTGATCAGACGAAAGATTCGGCTTATAAGGCCACGGTGGATCGGTTGGCCAATGAAGGCGTCCGGCTCGAACTTCAATTGGAAAATTCGCTTTTTATCGCGGATGGTGGTCAAGGGCCTTTGTTTTTGGAAGCGGTGGATTTGCCTTCGATTGTCTTAAGCGTGAAGCAGGGTTGGCAAAGCTTGATTGTTGAAGTGGCCGGGCAAGCAATTGTAAAAGCAGATCGGCGCGCGCTCGAGGCCATTTTTAGAAACCTGTTTCAAAATTCAAAATTTCACGGAAAAGCGACAAAGGTTTTCGTTTCGATAACTTCACAAGCGGGCAAAATCGGCATTCTGGTTCGTGACAATGGGGCCGGATTTTCGGGAGATGCCTCGAAGCTCGGAAACCTGTTTGATCGCTCCAACTCCCGAAGCGGCACGGGCGTGGGCCTTTGGCTGATTAAAAATTTATGCGAACGAATGAACGGTCAAGCTCACTTTAGCTCTCACGACAATCAGTTGCAGTGTGAAATTCGCTTGCCGGGGGTCGGATGACCAAAATACTTCTCGTTGAAGACGATGAGTCCCTGGGGCAGACTTTGTTGGAGCAGCTTCAGATCGAGGGTTATCAGGTCATTTGGAGTAGTACTTGCGACCAAGCCCGCAAGCATATTCACCAAGGCCAGTTTGATATTTGTATTCTGGATGTGACGTTGCCAGACGGATCCGGCTTTGATTTAGCAAAAGAATTGAAACAAACAAGCCAAACGCCGTTTTTGTTTTTAACTGCAATGAGCGAGGCTGAAAATCGACTTTTAGGCTTTGAATTGGGCGCGGACGAGTTTATTCCGAAGCCCTTTCATCTGAAAGAATTGTTTTTACGTTTGAAGCATATCATCAAGGATCATCGGCCCACCGGCTTCATCGTATCGGTCGGAGATAAAAAAATTGATTTTCAGGCCATGCGAATTTTGGATCGGGACGGTCAAGCTCTCAGCGTTGGTGCACGAGACTTTCAAGTTTTGCAACTGTTGTACACTCAGTCGCCCAAAGTTCTTAGTCGGGACGAGATTTTAAATCAGGTCTGGGGCGAAGAAAAATTTCCCACAGATCGAAGCGTCGATAATTCTATTTTGCGGTTACGGCAGGCTCTGGGCGATGAAAAGGGAGAGCTGATCCGGTCCGTTCGACGGGTGGGTTATCAATGGGAAGGTGGATCAAATTGAATCTGTTCAATAAAGCGCTCCGACGAGAAACATTGGCGACTCCGCCCATATGGTTTATGCGCCAGGCGGGTCGGTATCATTCGCATTACCAGAAATTGAGAGCCAAAAGCACTTTCCTGGAATTGTGCCGGACGCCGGAACTGGCCTGCGAAGTGGCGATGGGTCCCATTCAGGATTTTGACTTTGATGCGGCAATTTTATTCAGTGATATTTTGTTCCCACTGGATGCTTTGGGTTTCGGACTGGACTTCAGCGACAAAGGTCCTCATCTGGAAAAGCAACTGGATGCCGAATTTTTAAAAAAACTGGTTCCGTTTGCCGACGCCTGGCCCCAGTTAGAATTTCAAAAAACAGCCATGCAGCTCACCCGCAAAGCCTTGCCGTCGAACAAAGGGCTCATCGGATTTGTCGGGGGACTGTGGACTTTGTTTACCTATGCGGTGGATTCCGATCACAAGCCGCCCCTTTTGAATTCGAAAAAACAGATCAATTTATTTCCTCGATTTTGCGAACAGCTGTTGCCGCTGATTATTAAAAATATTTCTCTGCAGTTTGAGGGTGGAGCGGACATCGTTTGCGTTTTCGACACTTCGGCCGGAGAAATGACTCCGCACGATTATCAGACCTTTATTTTTCCTGAGCTGAAAAAAATATTCAGTCAGTTTCCCGAAAAGATATTTTATTACTCCAAGGGAACGACGGATGATCATTTCAATTTTCCAGAGTGGCTGGCGCAACCTATTATTGGTCAGGGCTACGACCATCGTTATGATCTTGCCAGGATTTTACGGACGCCCAGAAAAAAAGCGATTCAAGGCAACTTCGATCAAACCCTTTTGCACGCGACCCCCG
Source organism: Bdellovibrio sp. (assembly GCA_043759945.1). Lineage (GTDB taxonomy): Bacteria > Bdellovibrionota > Bdellovibrionia > Bdellovibrionales > Bdellovibrionaceae > JAYUPS01. The sequence goes on along the minus strand of JAYUPS010000091.1, from coordinate 9,791 downwards.
AAGATTTGGAAAAACATCTGGATAGTTATCTTCGTCCGTTAAAAGCTTTAACGCCCGACGAACGTCGGGGATGGATCTCAGGACTTGGTCATGGGATATTGCCGAAGACGCCAGAAGATAATGTCCGTCGCTTTATCGCGCGCGTGCGACAGGAGTTCGGATGAACCTATTTAAAAAGTATGATGTTCCGGCGCCACGTTACACCAGCTATCCGACGGTTCCGGCTTGGAATGATTCACCGACCACCCAAGACTGGTTGGCCTCAATGCAATCGGCAATGGCGAAAGATAAATCCAAATGGTCGCTCTACATTCATATCCCTTATTGCGAGACGCTTTGTACGTTTTGTGGCTGCAACACTGTCATCACAAAAAATCATGGCCTAGAAAATGTTTACGTTGATCGGTTGCTCAAAGAGTTTGATATCTATTTGCAGGTGGTTCCGGATTTACAAATTCGACCTTTGGCGAATTTGCATTTGGGTGGAGGCACCCCGACTTTTTTGTCCGCGCAAGAGCTGGATCGTTTGGTGGGTGGAATCTTGTCGAAAATAAAGTTGGCCAAAAATTTCGAGGGTTCTATCGAAGTCGATCCACGTCGAACGCGAGAAGACCAGTTGGTGGTGTTAAAAAAGCATGGATTTGATCGCATTAGTCTTGGAGTGCAAGATTTGGATCCCGAGGTTCAGCGATTAATTAATCGACATCAGACAGAGGAAGAAACTCTTCGGATCGTGGATATTTCACGGCGTCTTGGTTATTCTTCGGTTAATTTCGATTTAATTTACGGCTTGCCTCAGCAAAGTGTAGCTTCCATTGAAAAAACAGTACGACGTACGATTGAAATTCGCCCCGACCGTATCGCGCTTTACAGTTTTGCCTTGGTACCGTGGATAAAGCCTGCCCAGCGACTATTTAAAGACGAAGATTTGCCTGCGGGGCAAGACAAACGAAATCTTTACGAGCGTTCGCGAGAATTGTTTTTGGCGGCAGGCTACGTGGAAATCGGAATGGATCATTTCGCCTTGCCGAGTGATCACTTGAGCAAATCTATGGGTACGGGAACACTTCATCGCAATTTCATGGGCTACACCGATCAGCACACCAATCTTTTGCTGGCCTTGGGAGTTTCCGGGATTTCGGAAAGCGAAGATTGCTATCACCAGAACGAAAAAGTGCTAACCGTCTACGAGCGAAGAATTGATCAGGGTGAAATTGCGACGTTGCGGGGCCATAAACTGAACTTCGAGGATCAAGAACAGAAAAAGTTAATTCTGGAACTAATGACGACCGGAAGCGTGAATTTATCAAGGCATCGTCTGAAAGATGAGTTCAAAAGAGATTTGCAAGAGATGGAGCAGGACGGGTTGATTCAGTGGACGCCCGAGGGCTTTTCGATTTCTGATACCGGAAAACCATTTTTACGAAATGCGTGTCTCGCGTTGGATTTGCGTTGGCGCAATCAGAATCCAACAGGACAGATTTTTTCTAGGAGTATATAAAGGTGACTAACTAGTGGTGCGGATCATCGGCGGAGGTTTCTCCGCTTTAACATTGGCAGAAGCATTGGCAGAAAAAAACATTCCCTTCGAGCTGTTCGAGGCCTCGCCGCGCTTGGGTGGGCTTATCCAGACGGAAAAATTGCAGAATGGCATGACGGAATCGGCGGCAAATGGTCTTCTGTGGAGTCCGGAGTTAGAAAGCTTGTGCGCTCGAATAAATCTTGCCATACAGGACAAAAAGAAGTCTGCCCGAAAGCGTTGGATCTTTGCGAAGGGCAAGCCCCACAGGTGGCCGGTGGGATTTGGCGGCACCGTAAATATCGTTAAATGGCTTTTTAATTTTAAGTTTCGTCCGCAAAGTGTCCAGCCCCGCGAAGGCCAAAGTTTAAATGACTACGGTCTTTCCAATTTGGGCTCCGAAGTAACTCAGAATCTTCTGCGGCCGGCAATGCACGGGATTTACGGCCCCTTGTTCCGGGAGCTTTCCGCCAATTTAATTCTGGGAAAATATTTTGATTTGAATCGCCGAAGAATTAAGCCCCGCACCGTTTCCTTTCATGACGGGATGGGAGCCTTGATCACCGCGATCGCCCAGAAAGTTTCTGCTCGGGGGAAAATCCACCTTAACAAAAAGATTAATCTCACCGAACTTGGACTTAATAGTGGGCCCATCATTATTTGCACGGGGCTTCAACAAACCTTGGGTCTTTTAAGGGAGCGTTACCCTGATGCGATGCCCGCAAACCGGCTAATTTCGAGCGGACTTATTTCGGTTACTTTGCTTGCCGAAAAATCAAAAAACCAATTGTCGGGATTTGGCTGCTTATTCAGCGATTTAAAAGATTCTGAAGGGGTCATGGGGGTCTTGTTCAACAGCGAGATTTTCGAGGACCGAGCGCAGGGGAAAATCCGGTCGGAAACTTGGATTGTGGATTATGATCGCGAGAAAGATCTGAATGACGAAGAAATTGTGTCGGTCGTTATTCAAGCCCGAGATAATTTTTTGAATTGTAAGTCGAAAGTGATCGAGTCGCGCGTGTGGCGATGGCCAGAAGCCTTGCCGGTTTATTCGACTGATCTTGAAAAGTGGCTTTCAAAACTAGGACCTTACGGGGAGCGCGCTTTGGCAGGTACGCCCGTACGTATTCATGGAAATTACATGGGCGAGATTGGATTGTCGGCCATTTTGCAACGATCGCAACTGCTTGCTGAAAAACTGGAGAAAATGCTGTGAAGGGTATTTTGCTTGTTAATTTGGGAACGCCCGATGATCCCTCGCCGGCGGCGGTGGGAAGATATTTGGAACAGTTTTTAATGGATCCCCACGTGATCGGGGCGCCCGAATGGGTTCGATCGATTTTGGTGCGCAAAATTATCGTTCCCCGCCGGTCTCATAAGTCGGCAGAGAAATATCAGTCGATTTGGACTGATCAGGGCTCACCGTTGAAATATCTGACAATGGATCTTCAATCCAAGGTCAGCGCCGAGCTCAAAGAAATTCCGGTTGAGGTGGGTTTTCGTTACGGCAACCCTTCGATGCAGGCCGCACTCGGGAAGCTCGCAAATCGGGGAGTCAAAGATTTACTGGTTGTACCGCTGTATCCCCACCACGCGGACAGCTCGGTGACGACGGTGTGGAGCGAACTTTCCAGAATATTGCCCCAGTTTTCTATGACGGTTCATCGCCAAGAAATATTTTATAAATCAGAATGGTTTCTGCAATCTTGGGTGGATGTTATCCAAGAACAACTAAAAAACTACCAAGCCGACCACGTGCTTTTTAGTTATCACGGGATACCGATTTCTCATGTGGTAAGGGCAAATCCGGGATGCAAGTCCACCGCTCCCAAGAACTTGCTCCGTGATTGCCCTCAGGATTGCAATCCTGAACCCTGCTACATCGGACAGTGCCGCCAGACTTCAAAAATGATCTTTGAAAAACTAGCTCCTTCTTTCAAAAATCTGGGATATTCGACCTCATTTCAATCTCGATTAGGGCCTTTTCCGTGGACCGAGCCTAATACGGTCCAATGGATCGATAAATTATTTGAAAAGGGTGTTCGTCGTCCGTTGGTGGTTTGTCCCTCGTTCGTTTCAGATTGTTTGGAAACCCTCGAGGAAATTGGAATCGGCGAAAAAGAGCATTTTAAAAATCTTGGCGGCGAAGAACTTCGACTTTCACCCTGTTTAAATACTCATCCAACGTGGGTTCGTGGTTTTTCGAACCATCTCAAGCTCAAGATGGAGACTTTATGAAAATGGAAAAACGTCCGCGTCGCCTGCGCCGAACAGACACTCTTCGCCAACTGCATCAAGAGAATCAACTTTCGATCTCGCAGTTGGTGTATCCGGTTTTTTTCAAAGAATCTGGGTCGGTGGAAGAAATCAGTTCGATGCCCGGTCAGTGCCGTTGGCCAGTGAAAGACTTGATTCCTTTTTTAGAATCCTTGTACCTGGCTGGCTTAAAAACTTGGGCCCTTTTTCCTGTGATCCCGGACCAACTGAAATCCACCACGGCCTCAGAGGCTTGGAATTCCAAAGGGCTGGTTCCAGAGACGGTTCGGAAGTTAAAGAAAAAGTTTCCGGACTGCGTTCTAGTTTGTGATGTCGCTCTGGATCCGTTTTCCAGCGAGGGTCATGACGGGTTGGTAAAAAACGGTGTCATATTGAACGACGAGACCGTCGTGGCCCTGATAAAGCAGGCCCTTTGCTATGCCCATGCCGGAGCTGATATTTTGGCGCCGTCGGACATGATGGATGGACGCATCGGAAAAATTCGCGATGCTCTCGAAGAAAACGGATACAATGATGTGCTGCTGCTTTCTTATTGTGCGAAATACGCAAGCCAGCTCTACGGTCCCTTTCGCGAGGCCCTCGATTCGGCGCCGCGGGATGGCGATAAATTGACCTACCAAATGGATCCCGCCAATCAGCGGGAAGCCCTAAGGGAGTTGAAGCTGGATATTTCCGAGGGCGCAGACATTGTTATGGTTAAGCCCGCAAGTTTTTATTTGGATGTCATCCAATTGTTCAAACAAAAGTCGAGTGTTCCAGTCGCGGCCTATCAAGTTAGCGGAGAATACGCGATGATTTGTTTGGCGGCGGAGAAGGGATACTTTGATCGCAAAAAAGTAATCCACGAGTCTTTGATCGCCATTAAGCGAGCGGGCGCCACGATTATCTTTACTTATTTTGCGGCCGAGTTAGCGCTGGGTCGGGTTGGGAAAGCCAAATGAAGTCACTTTTTTTAGTTCTTATTTGCTCGGCTCTGGCCGCCCATTCCACCGAAATGGCAAATCCGATAGAACCTGTTCCGACGGCGGCACCGGAAACAACGGTTCATTCCAATTTGCAGCAAGCCATCAAAGCGCAAACAACTGTACGCAAACCAATTAAAATGATTTCGACCGGTGACAAAAATTTTTCGCAGTTTCCAAGTTACAGTTCCTGCCCCAAAAGTTTTTTTCGCGTGGCGACCATCAATAAGTCCGTCGACGAAATCATCACGAAAGACGGCTGGAAAAGTGGCTGGCAGCGTCGCAAAGAAGAGTTAAAGGCTCAGGGCAAGGGCGAACCCCCGAATAGTTTCGATGCTTTGCCACCAACGGTGCCCTTTGAAGATCGAGTGATCGAATATGTTCGGGTGAAAAATAAGCCTTCGAATTTTCCAAAGCATTCCTCGGTCGTGGGTGTTTTAGAAAACCCAATCCGCACTTTGTCGGTGGCCTACCACACAGGTTACGACAACGGCATCAAGGGCGATCATATGCACTTGGACGAGATTGAAGTGGGTCCGTGCGCGCAATTGCCCGAATGCCAAAAGTTAGTTGCCTTGGATTCAACGGAAGTCTTTAAAAAGAAAAACTTAGTTCCCCGCTACTCGACCGAGGGTGAGTACGCCGTTGAAATGCATATACCAAGGTTTTGTGTTGTGGCGACCTACCGAATTAAGTTCGGCAAGGTCGACGACAAATGCTATTCCGACGCGAACAACAATTGTAAATTTTAAAAATAGTTTAAATTTTTGGCAAAGGGTGAAAGCAAGCTGCCAAATGGGTTTTGCTCCCGAGCGGTTTCAACTTCGGGGTGACTGAACCGCAGTCTTCCATTGCATATTGGCAGCGATCTCGGAATCGACATCCGAGATGGAAACTTTTTAGATCGGGTGCTGATCCTGGGATAGATATCAAACGATCTTTTTTTCTTGCTTGGGTTAATTGCCGATTTAAATCCAAAAGTTTCTTGGTGTAGGGATGGCGGGGATTTCGAAAAACCTGCTCGATGGTCCCTTGCTCGACTATTTTGCCCGAATACATGACTGCCACGGAATCACAGATCTGAGCGACGACTCCAAAGTTGTGGGTGATAAGCAAAAGACCAAGATCTTGTTCGACCGCCAAAGATTTTAAAAGCTCCAAAATTTGGGACTGAACTGTCACATCCAGGGCCGAAGTCGGCTCATCGGCGATCAACAGCTTGGGCTTGGCGCAAATGGCGAACGCAATCATCACCCGCTGTTTCATCCCGCCTGACAATTGATGAGGATAACTTGCGAGCTGAACTTTGGGCGAAGGCAGGCCGACCCGCTCGAAAAGTTCCAAGGCCCGTTTCCGGGTCTCGGTGGTTGTTAATTTTGGAAAATGCAGCTGCAGGGTTTGCTCAAGTTGATAACCGATCGAAAAGACCGGACTGAGCGCATTCTCGGAGTCCTGAAAAATCATTGCAATTTTTTTACCTCGATAGTCCTGCCATCCCGAGGCCGATAATTTGGAAAGATTCTGTCCGTCGAACTGAATCAAACCCTGAACTTTGGCAATTTCGGGATCCATGAAGTTGGTCATCGAGTGGGCCAGAACGGATTTACCGCATCCAGATTCTCCGACCAGTGCCAGCACCTGACCCGACGATATCTGCAAATTAACTTCATCGATTACGCGGACTAGTTTTCCCGAAGAATGAAAATCAGTCGTGAGATTTTGAACTTCGAATAATGGCACAACCAGAAGTTAGCGCAGAAGACGCATTGAGTAAAGGCAAGCCTCGGCCGGTTTCTCGCGATACTTTTCCGACATGAACCACGCCCGAGACACCCATCTTTTTTTTGAAAAATTTCATCAGCAGTTCTCCCCAAAGAAATCTTGGTCTGAGCTGAAGTCAAAAGCCCGGCTGCAGGCAAGGACAACCGAAGTCGAATTCATGTGTGTTTCCGACGGCGAGGGTCAAATGCTTGGGCAAATGGTTTCTTATTTGGCGGCCGGAAAGCCCCAGAAGTGGGTCGAAGTCGGAGCTTTGACCGGGTTTTCCGCGCTGTGCATGATGGAATCTTTGCCGGTGGGGTCGGAGCTATGGACGTGCGAATTGAATGCCCAGCGTTCCGAGTTTTTAAGAAATATTTTCGCCAGTCCCGAGATCGCCGGCCGAATTCACCTGATTGAAGGAGATTCTAAAGCAAGTCTGGAAAAAATCTCGTCCTGCGGTCCGTTTGACGGAATTTTTATCGATGGCGCTAAATCCGACTACGAGATCAATTTGGAGTGGGCAGAAAAAAATATTCGCACTGGCGGTTCAATCTTAGCGGACAATATTTTTTTGGGGGGAGATTTGTTCGCTGAGCCGAACAAAAGAAATCAAGCGATGAAGCGATTTATTGAACGCCTGCTGGATCCATCGAAATTCCGATCGGTCTTGCTGCCAAATACCGACGGCCTGTGGTTGGCCCAGCTTATTGGCAAGTGATATTGTCCGACAAAACTTTCACCACATTTTTAGTTTCGACGGTCACGGCACATTTTCTTTTCCCGCTATTGAAAACCATTTGGACAAAGCCCGAGGGTCCATAAGTGCGACGGATAATTCCGCCGTCAATTGCCAAAGCACAGGAATCGGTGTGTTTGGCGCTGTGAAATTTGAAATCTTTGGGTCCTTCTTTGGCTATGATGGCTTGGCGAGCCTCTTCTTGAACTGACATTGCTCGGGAAACACACTCGTCCGGGTTCATCGTCTTTTCTGATCCCGTATAAGAAGTGACCTCAGGGACTTTATTGTCGGGAGACTTGCAAGAGGAAAGAGAAAAAGAAAGGAAAGCGGCGACTATAAAATGCAAGATGAGGTTCGTTTTATGATTCGTTTTGTGATTCATAGATGAGTCGCCACCTTTCCCAAAAATTTTTTGACCGGCTCCACGTAGTCATCGGTATAATCTTTCAGTCCATTAAGATGTCCGGCTTCGGGGAGACTTAATTTTTGCCAATCGATATTATTATGACCTTCAAAAACGGCGTCGATGTCCTTGAACTCGATGAGCGGGTCTTTCCAACCCCGAATGGACAAAATTGGGAAATTTTCTGGTAAGCGTTCGATATCTTTATGAAGTGAATTTCTAAAATCCGGAGTCCACAAAACTGTGGTCGCGGCGGCGACGGCCCAACGCGCCGGCTTAAATCCAATTGGTTTTTCAAAGGTTAAATAATTGACGATTGATTCCCAAAAATTATCCGTGGGCCCGCCTTCGCAAATTAAAGCGGTGATGTCCGAAGCCGAACGGCGTGCGATGGCTTCAATCGCGCCCGAGGCGGGATTTGACATGGCAAATACAATTTTATTACCCGGGATTCGGTTCAATTCCGATTCGATGCGGTCGGCCCAAACATGTTTAAATCCAAGACCGCGGTTTGCGGAGAAAACGTTGGTGAAAAGGGATTTAATGTCCTCGTCCAGAGCGATGAATTCTGTTTTAAAACCCAAGCTCTGTGCCAATTCGATATGTTTTTTCAATTGAGTTTGGTTTCCGCCAAAGAAGGGGACAAAAACCAGTGTCTCTGCAAATTTGGATGACTTTTTCAATGGGTCTCTTGGCGTTGCGGCCATAGATCGCGCCAATCCGTAACTGATGGTTGGACGGGTTGTCGCAAAGACACTTGGCTCACCTGGACGTTTTCAAGCGCAGTCTCGGCTAATACTTTTCCGCAAGCATTGACCACTGCTGCCGCGTCGATGTGATGGTAGGCATAGATGTCTTTGGGGCGGCCGCATTTGGAGTGTTTGCGCACCGCCAGGGATTCTTGTTTAACCCCGATGACGGACCCCAAATTGTCTAAAAGTCCCGCTTCCCCATCGGCCACGCTGACAATGGGCACGCGCCGTCCGGCCGCGGTCACAAGCTCGACGCCGTTCAGTTCTTGCGTCGGGTGCACGTACAGATCCGCGTTCAATCCCAGATTTTCTTTTAGGTAAGCGTAATCATTTTCGGAAGCTTGAATTCCGCAAACAAGATCGCTCGATGTAACGACGATCACATTGGCATAGATGCCATGTCCCAGCAGCACCTCGGAAGCTTTAATCGCTTCGGTGCACAGAGCACCCATCGCAAAAATATTCACCACGTTGTCGCCGGGTTCGAAGCCCGCATAATTTCGGTAATCGATGAGATAATATCCGCCCAGCAGCACTTCGTTGCGTATTTGCTCTAAGATTTCAGTTTCGGCCAAAGTGTCGACCAAATTTTCTTCGATCGCACCAGCAACTTTAAACTCCGCTCGTGTTAATAGTGCGCCAGAGTCGGCTTTAAAGCGAGATTGGCGTTTCAAGTGAAGCATCATATCTTTTTGCTCCACTCCCCGAGTGACCCCTCGAATCAAGACGCCACTTCGTCCGACGTTGTCGGAATTGAGATGGCGTTTTATGGATTCGCACATGATCCAGTCTAATTCCTGGCAGAAAAAGGGCTCCCAAGTAATTTGATTGGGGATTTGAATGTCTGATTTCCATCCGTGCTGAGCGCCTTCGGGTGACAAAGTTACTCCCGAAGGAGTTCCCACCAAGATGAAGCTCGATTTCCAGTACAAATTATAAAAGTACTGATCCAAGGCTCGTTTGATAAAGAAATCGTAAACAGTCATCAGTGGGATCAAAGGGATTCCCAGAATATCTCTAATTTTTCCAAAGGACCCCACGCACGACATGACGTTGCCTTCAGCGATTTCGAAACGAATAAAACGATCCGAGACTTCTTCGCCCGGAACCAAGTCAGGAAGTTTATTATCTTTCACGCCCATTTCGGCTTCAAAATCTTGGACCACCGGGGCACCAAAAATTTTGCCGTCCATCGCCGGATTCAAATTGGTCGAGGTTCCCACGTCGGGCGCCATAGAAACCAACAGTTCACCGGGAACTTTCCAAGGCTTCTCGGATTCCAGAAGTGCTTTTTGATTGGTTCCCAATTCTTTGGAATTAAGCGAGGTGTTCGCAATTCGGGTTAATTTGGCGGTCACCTGACCTAGCATCCACTGGG
>JAYUPS010000090.1:0-12916 GCA_043759945.1 Bdellovibrio sp. | reverse complement strand
TCCTAAGTACTGCACTTCGTCTCAAAAGTTGAGACATCCGCAGGGGTGCTAAAAATACCGGAATTCCAAGGCCTTTAGAACATGGGCCATGAGCACCTGGTGCCTGCTTCGGTCCCATCTGGAAAACGACAGGACGGGAGCGAAGCTCCAAGCCGTATCATATCATCGTAATAGATTCCATAGTTGCAAAACCATTGCTGACCCGGATTGCCATACTTTTCGACTTGCAAGGTGCAATGTGCTCTGCAAGATTGTGCATTATTAACACCTGGAACTGTAGGTAGGGTGGCAGGTAAACTTAAATAGTTATTGGTTACTTTGTCTGTAACGTTGCAAAAATAGCCAACTTTGGCTATCCCACCCACGCTAGCTGCAGAATTATCGCCTCCTGGTAAATTACTAGAGGTTTGGTGGGGTTCTGGAGCCGCTTCCGCAGAAAAGTTCGAGGGTGCACAGTTTTGGAAACTGAAAACCGAAAACAAACCCGTCAGGATAAAAATTCCATTCATCAAATATTTAGATTTCATACGTCCCCCCGCATCTCTAGTCACTGCAACAGCTGAGCCCAAGTCACTTGATGGCAGTTGCTACAGGATGTTTCAAAATGATAATCGTGGACCTAATGGAAGCTCATCAATCCACCTTGTAGGCAGTGTAGAAAAGATCTCCGGAAACCTTTTTAATATTTAAATTAACTTGCCAAATGGGTTTTAGAAACCCACGTAGGGGTTTCCATTGGTCAAATGTTTTACAATTTACGATCTGTGTTCGCAAATTGATGGAAGAGTTTAGTATTTTGTATTTGGAGTCTCCGCTGTTCTTGAAAACAAAGCCAAACCCGGGAAGTAAAAGTCCATTTAAGTCAGGCGCAGGAGCCTGACCCTCATCTTAGCCGGAGCAGGGTCCCCCAATGTACCGGAACACTTTAATTTTTCGACTTTAAAAACCGGAACGAGCATCGGCAGTCTCAGGCTGAGACATAGAATCTTTTTTCCTTTGCTCACTGAACTGACGCGGTGAAGATATTCAGAGAGTTTGCCGATGTCGCTAGACAGGTCAACAGGAGGGAAAACTAAAGATGCCAAGAACTATTTTTTTTCTAGGACTACTTTTTCTATGCTCAGCCTCATTTTCCGAAGAACAAAAATGCAGCCAAAGTACAGGAGAGTACGTGGATCCTAAGGTAAAAAACGGCGGACCGTGGTTTCGCTACATCGTTCAGGTGAATTTTCCTAAGGACGTGGTCGAGTTCGTTACTGTTGATTCAAGCAGTCGCAATTTGTCAGACGCTGACATTCGAAATATAGTCCGCCCTGAAGGCCTGTTAAAAGCCACGGTCGTTTTTAGACCTAAAATCGGTCAAGACAATCCTAAAGGGCGGGAAGCGGCCTCGAAATTTCTCTTCCAGGCCTGTGAAAACTATGAAAGCGAATCGAACCGCTCTACCGTGCCTAAGCGGTCGGTTCGTTAGGCCTGGAAAATTGAAACTGGTTTTGGACTCGTATTTTAATTGCCCAATTACTATCTAGAATCTCTTCACAGGAAACCGAGTTGTTCTGCTGTTCCAAGTGCACCGCCCATTGGCTTCGCTGAAGAGGGATCTATTTGCAAGAACCAAAATCTTGCCTGAACTTGGCAAACGAGGTGACCTCTAGTGCTGAAAAGAGCAGTTAAAAACGCCGATTCTAGTTGAGGTTCTAAAATAGGGATTGTAGTTGTCGGCGCTGTTGTAGTGCATCTGGGTAACTTCATTTTCCTGGTTCAAAGCAACAAAAGTACTTTGTTCTGGAGAGATTCCCTGGTTAATAACTTTTTTGTTGGGACCGTATACCGTAAAGCCTAATGTTGTCCCTTCGATTGCAGCTCCAAAAGACGCGTCACCTGGTTTGAATTTATTGAGTGGCAATGTGAAGGTAAGGTCGAACCAGTAGCTTGGAGCGCCTCTTTCAAAAAGTTTTATATTTTTAATTTGATAAACAGCAGCTGTGGAAGTCAGTTTAGCTAAACTAAACTCGAATTGTGTGGCATCAATCTCCGTGTTTCCTTCAGATGGTTCTGGTTCAATGTAAATCCTGTTTGGATCAGCATTGTTCTCAACAAACTGAAGTCCACAGAATCCTGCAATCTGCGAAGGCATCGAAGTAATTTTTGCAAAAACAAAGCAGGGAAATAGTACAATTAGAAATCCAACAACCGAAAATTTCATTTAATGGCCCCTTTGATATTTTTACGACAGCACAGGTGTATTGCAACTTCGATAAAACCACCAGCATCTTCTTCGATGCGAGACTCGCATAGTCGACGTAGCCGCGATCAAAGACTACGGTGGTGCCTAACTAAAATTAGTCATTGTACCAGGTCAAAAACTGTTTTTTTCACGACAAGATGATCAAATCCACCTAAACTTATTTATACCTTGATGTTGAAATTTATTTTTTTAGCTATTCCAATTTTTGCCCATGCACAATTGCCGCCGGATATCGCATCCCAACATTTGCAACCAAAACTAATCTCCAAAGAAATTGAACAAAAATGCATTGCAGAATACTTTGCAAAGCGCAAAACAGGAAAACAAAAACGAGAACTTCAGACTTTGAAACCAGTTTATCAAAAAGTAGAAAATCCTAAGAAGTCCCTGCCCTTAGACTTAATAGAGGGGGACTTACAAAATATTAAAACAGCTCTGAAAATGAATCTTTCGATTTGTGAAAAGACTATGCAAAAAAATAATTACCAGTCAGGAAAAAATCCCACGTACTTTAAGTTTCAGGATTCGTGTGAGCTTTCTCATGACCAATGGTGCCGTCAACTCAATAAAAAAATGCTGGGATTGGCTGAAGAGTCTAAGTCGATCCATTCGTTTATGGCAAAGGCCGCAGATCAGTTTGATTGGTACCAAATGATGGATTCAAAAGGTCCCGAACCCAAAATAGAAGATCCAGAAAATGGAAAAAACATAAAGTTTACCGGATATTACAACCCTGAAATTCAAGCACGGGCTGAACCCAATTCACAATATTCGGTTCCGATCTATGGAGAGCCAAGTTCTGATCAGAAAAAATTCACCCGTGCAGAAATTAATGCTGGGGCTTTAAAAGGCAAAGCCCCAGTACTGGGTTACATTCGACCTGAAGATTCATTTGATTTTGTAATTATGCAAATTCAAGGTTCAGGTTATATAGACTTATTAAAGGGAGCGCACAAAGAGCGGTTCCGACTAAACTATGCATCCGCCAATGGAAAACCATTGGTTATGCCGGCAAGGGTTTTTCAATGTCGGGGTTTAAGTCCTGAGCAAACTACAATTCCGGCGATCAGAGAGTACTTGCGCCAACATCCGGATGAGTTCCGGGACGTAGATTCTTACAATCAAAGTTATGTTTTCTTCAAAATGGAATCCAAAGACAAAGGAACCGCTGGGGTCAGCGGATATAAGCTGACGGATGGTGTGTCTTTAGCCTGTGATAAAAATGTCTTCCCCTATGGAATGCCCGGATTTTTAACCACTCAAGTCCCTGAAAATGGTTCTGCCGACTCGCATTCCTTCAAACAAATTTCACGTTTAGGCGTTTGCCAAGATACGGGAAGTGCCATTACCGGAAATCATTTTGATATCTTTTGGGGAGAAGGCGAATACGCAGCAAAAGCTGCAGGCACAATGGCAAAAAGTCGTGGATCTATGTTTATACCGATCCCCAAAGACTGTAGAGATCGGACTTCAATCAGAGCATTTCACTAAGCCCAAAAGTTTTTTGGTGCCCTCATTGGGCGTCACAACATACTCCGGCAGCAGATATAAACTTCGGCGCTGCCGGTCGATTCGACCTGTAAGAAGGGGTGTTTAATTTTTAGCTATTTTTTAAATGGGGATCCCGGATGGGAATTCTTTTATCCCAATTTGGAACAGTTTTATTCTCCAAATTGCTGCCTGTCAGTTCCAGACCTGCCCTAAACTCTTTACCGATAAATTTCTGGAATAAATAAAAACCAGGTGAAGAAGACGTGATCATTTCCAATAATTAGACGGTCCTAGTTTTAATCTGGAAGTCGAGTCTCAAAAACGACCAACCAGAACAGCCAAACAAGATTTGGGGTAACAACATCCGAGGTTCTGTAATTGCACCTGGGTTCAGTTAATAAGGGGGAGAGTATGTCTTTAACTTCGAGCAAGAAAAATATCCTAGTTCTGGGGATCATCTTTGTGGCCTGTCTTGGCTTTTTCCAAAACTGCGGCCAGCCGATCGTGATCGACGACACGATTCAGTCCAATCCAACTGATTCGGCAGTTCTACCGGATCCCCAATCCCAGGGTTATACGGCAAGCTCTTTGAGCCCAGGAAATGCAGCGCCTGTACCCACGACAACCCCTATGCCTTCTGTCGGAACCACGGCTGCAGCATCGCCCGGATTCTATGCCGCTGTGGAAATGGTTTACGAAAATGCAAACGTGGCCAACGCGTTGAGTACCCAGCCGACGGTTGTTTTGCGCCGAAGAATTACTGGGAAAGCCGGGGATATCGTTGTCGTCCGGGCACTGAAGCAGTTTACAGAAGACGATAGTCGCCGAACTCGGGTTTTAGCTTGGGTAGAAATCGATGGTGCTCTTTCGGGGACCAGAGCAAATCAGTCGGTCAGTCGCGGATCGGGCAACAATCACCACATGCCAATGACAGTATTTGGTCACCGAAAGTTGACACAAGATGGGGCCGTGAATGTCGAACTTCGGGGTCAAAAAAGCGTGGCAACTTCGGTAACAGTCGATGTCTACAGGTACGGCGGAATGATCGTCGAGGTCTACCGGCGCTTCAATAGCATCGCGGATGCAAAACTAGCACGTGCCCGTTTTTTGCAAACGTTCCAAGATGATGCGTTTCAGGGATCAAGTAATCCCCAGCTTTTGGGGAAGAACAATGGCTACAAAATGTATCAGTTAAAGAGCCACACTTATGCGGCTAAAGCAGGCGATTTTATTCAGATGAATTACCAGTCCTTCGATCGGTTTAATTCAACCGGCAAGCCGGCAGAGATGGTGGCCATGCGTTTAACGGTGGAAGATCCGTCGGGCAAAGAGCTTGTAAGATCTGCGGTTGGTGAAAATCTAAACGCGCCAATCCCTTATCAGTCGAAAAATGTATTGTTGGGACACCAAGTTGCAAATGATGTTAGTACTCGATTAAGGGTTTACCAATACGGAGGCAATGGGACAGGATTTTTTCATCATGGTTCGAATGCCTACATGCAAAGTTTGGTGTTTACTGAACATCAAAATGCCTCGATGGGTTTAGTTGATATCCAAAAAATACCGTTGTCTTCAGACCGGTCGGTTCGGGATTTTAAAAAGAATGCTGGAAATTTGGAACAAATCGAAGGATCTCAATTTGCAGCAATTGCCGGCGATCTGATTCGCATCTCTTCTTCAAGCCAAATGACCATGACTTCATCGAAGGCTTCGGTTTGCGAGCTACTGACAGTGGTTATGCAAAAAAGTGGCGCCGATTGGACGGTCATAAAGCGAAGCCCCGCAGCCCGCCGAAGTCTGAGTGCGCCCTATGACAAAACAGCAACGTTGGTTCAATTCTTTTCTCATCGAATTTCGAGTCAGGGGGATTACAAAGCGGGAACGGAAACACGCTGTTTTAATTCCTCGAACGATTTTGTTGGAAAGATTGAATCGAGCCCTGCGGCGATCTCGATCGAACACTTTTCGTTGGCCAAATGATCGCCACGGTCGGTATTTCTTTGGCCGTTAGCGCTATTTTTTGCCAGCATTAAAAACTGGAATCTGACGAGGGGTGTTTGTGAGCTGTAAGTCTCAAGGTAACCAATGCGCAAACGGCTTTGGAATTTTGGAAGCCATGATTGGCATCGTTCTGCTTGGGATCGTTGCCGCAAGTTCGGCGTCCTTGTTTTCGTCAATGATCTCCAGTCAAGGCCAACAAAAATTTATGACCAACGCCGGTGTTTTCCAAGAAGAGCTAAGAGCAATTCTTAGTTCTCCGACAACCTGCCGGCAGAACTTTCAGAATTTAGTTTTATTGCCAGGTGCAAGTCGTTCAGTGTCCCAAATTTTAAAGCAAAACGGAACAACTGCCTTTGAGATCGGGAAAGTCTATTCCGACTACGGATTCAAAATTAGCCGGATCGATTTAAAAAACTACAGCGATCTTACGCTCCCCAATGGAAATGCTACCGTATCCGTGGAGCTCGAAAATATTAGCGGGTCTGCGGGTCTTAATTCCGTGGTCCGAAATATTTCGCTTCAGACACGAAAAAATGGAACCAATCAGCTCGTTGATTGCATTGCTTTGGCTAAAATGTCAGATGGAATCTGGCAGTATATTACCGGCACTAACTGGGACGTGTTTTTTGTGGGAGGTCGGGTCGGGATTGGGAACAACGATCCGAAAGCTACCCTCGATGTGAGTGGTGAAGTTAAAATCGGAACATCGGTTTTGCCCTGCATTCCAGAGATCAGGGGATCTGTCAGATTTGACAATACTTTGTCGCAGTTGCAGTTCTGCGATGGCACCACATGGCGATCCGTTGTAACTAAAGCCGAAGGCACCTCGGGCATGTCTTGTATTTCCGTTAAGAATTCCAAGCCAGGAAACGGGGTTGTCTTTGCCGTATGTCCCGATACCCATCAGGTTACGGGTTGTTCGGGGGCCTGCCGGGGAAACTCGGTGGATTCCGATGTTTCGTCCGTTGGCAATTCTTGTCGGAATGCAGACGCGAATTGTGCTGGCTCAAATCCTGTCATCTATGTCGAAGCGATTTGTTGCAAGTTGGGTCCTCCGTGAACATTTTATTTAGGAGTTTTTTATGAATCTAAAAAACGTATCTATTCTACTCGTGTTGGGAACCTGTGCCGCTGGCTTGATGTTTCAAAATTGTGCGCCAGGATTTCAAATGAGTTTCAATGAGGAGTCACTTAAGGTTACAGATACTTCAACAAAAAGAATGGGGATAGACGCCAATGCTGAAACCTTCTTGATTCAATCGGCGGGTCAAAACTCGAGTGGTATCGTGCTTAGGAACTTAGATCGGTTCGAGCGAGAATTTCAGGATCGATACAAACCTAAAACTGAATTTAGCATCAGCGACAGCCCAAATGATTTAGCGTCTCACTGCCTGGCTTCTGCCGCAGCCATTAAAAGAGCCCGAGGTGGAGCCAAGTTTGAAGATTCCTATTTATCGGATCTGGAACTCACTTTAAAACGTTCGTCGGCAAAACTTGTTTCCATTAGTAGCCGGTGGAGAGCAGGTTGGGGGGAACCTCCCGGAGCGAATCAATTGGTGACGAGAGACCTTCCAAACGAAACTGCTTTTTCGTTTGACACTGGTCTACCCCTACTGTGTCTCGCCGAAGCGTCGCGGCTGATCCCAAATACTCCGGCGCTGAAGTCCCTGGGTCGTTCTGTAGCTAGTTCCTGGTCGAATGAAAAAGGATATAAGAAAACGAATTCATTCTGCGAAGGGTGCGGGTACTTTTGGTATGCCCACCATCCAAAGCTCAACGGACTGTACGTGAAGAATACTTCCATTATTATGGCTCCTGGAATGTTGATGACAGGGCAAGATGCCAACAACAACATAATCATCGATGCTGGCCGCGGCGCTATGTTGTCCCAGACAAAAGAAATTGATTCCAGATCGAATTATTATTACTGGAGCGTTTTAGAGCCGGGTTATCAAGACACTGGAAGAAAATGGGATCCGCACAATTATCTTGAAGCCTTCAGTCTTTTTTACGCTGGGCAGATCGCGCAGGCAAAGAGTTCGATTTGTACTTCAATAAAGCACTACGAAACCTGGTCTAAAAGAGGCTTGGAGCAACTTTCTGGCGACAAGCTTGAGGCACACAAATACCGTATTCGGTTGTCAGCTTGTCATTTTGCGCGAGTCAGTGATGAGGCCGAAAAATCCTGCGACAGCCAGGTGCTTGTCGGAAATGAAAATCTAGGAGCTTATATCGCGATGGGATTGGTCATGGACTACTGGCCTGCCAAAGACTACCGAGAGCTTTGCAGGTAGTCGGATTGAAGATTGCTCAAACTGTCGGAGCAACTGGCACAAGTCTGAAGAAGGAACGATTCATTTTGATACGACTTTTATTTATTTAGGTATCGAGATTTAAAAACTCGGACGTCTAATCTATGATAAAGAAATGAAATATCTGCTGGGGATCGCTCTTTCTGGATTTTGGGCTAATTCTGTATCTGCTAGGTCTTGCAATCGGCATTTTCTTAATAATCTAACGGCAAATTACATGAGCCTTGCCTGCGCCCATGGAATACAGGCCGGATGTGATATTTTTTCAAACTATGACAATCGGAGTATTGTAAAATCTCGCAAACTTGAAGAAGAATCCTTTCTTATTCCAAAAAATGTTGGCGAAGTTGCAAACGTCATCGGACAGCTGGCTCAATTCGCGACGCGTAGAATTGCGGTTAAGACTGTTTTTGATTCAATCTTTTGGGTTTCACCTGCAGGCGGAACCTGCCAGGGGGACGCCATTTATCGTGAGAACGGCGAAAAAATTAGCACTTTGAAGTGGTTGAAGGCTGAGTATGTATTAAAGAAAGAAAAGCCCAATGAATGTATTGCTGACTATAAGCTTTACGGAAACACAGCTATTGAAAGCTTTTTTAAACTTCCGACGGATGAAAGTCGTGTAGCAGTCCTAAAAGATTCCGCGACCTGTGATTACTACTCTAGAATTAATTCAGAATTGGCAAAAGCTGCAAAAGAAGTAGTTAGTGGGAATTCTAACGGCGTTAAGAAAGGCAAATCTCCTTATCAGGGGCAAAGATGAAGATGGTGAGTTTCTTTACGGCAAACACAAGGCTTTCAAATCGGTAACGTCAGTAGAGCGTCCGTTTTCATCACTGCAAATTACATGGGGTGTACCATGAATTTCACGTAAAGATTCTTTGTCAGATGGAATATCAAATGCGTTAAGCTTTTCGCAAGCTTTGTCTTTTTCGGATTTCGGAACGCTACCCATAAGATGTCCAACCAAGACAAACGCAATTTCGTTGATCTCCGAAACGCAAATGCCATTCGCGTCCTTAAATGCCAAGCTCCCGGCGAAAGAAACACTACTAGATGCTGTCAAAATCGCAAAAGTCACAAAATTTTTCATAGAGCGAACATGCCCTTAGCTGTTCGCTCAGGCAAATAAATACGCATTCGGTTCCGAAATATATTTTCGTGGTGTTTCAAAATGAGACAACAGGCGATGTTTAGGATTTTGACAACTGAAGAGCGGGGATTGCCCTTCAAAGGTCGTTACCATTAATACCCAGGTTAAGATCCCGCTAAAACGCTTGCCAGGGCGCGACCTTTGGCTTGGGAACTGCAATTGGAAGGTGTATGGGACAAGCGTTGGTTTTCTCAATTGTGGTTGTGTCGTCGTTGGTTTCGTTTATTTCTTCGGCCTATGCTATGCGGTCGAACTACCGGATTTATACAAATCCGGGTTCTCGCTATACCGGACTAACGACGGATGGTTCTATTATTTACACCGGGCAATCTTCAGGGGCTTACCGTCAAGTTAGTTTTAAAAACGGCAGCCAAACTCAAGTTGGTTGGGTTTACCGAGCAGCCATTACGTCCAGTGATGTGCGCCAACCCACAGCCTACAACGTGAAAGAAAACTACAACGTTCGGACCGCGGCCAGTTTTAATTCCGCGGTCATTTCGCAAACAGACGAAAAAGATTTCCGCGCCACTGGAGTTGAAAAAGGCATTTGGCGCGAAGTCGTATCAAGTACCGGGCAAAAGGGTTGGATCAACCGCAAGGGCGTTGCTCTTAGTCGGCCAGTCTTGGAAACAGTGAAGCCGGTTGAAGTTGCGAAACCAGTAGAAGTCGTGAAACCAGTTGAAATTGCAAAGCCTGCAGAACCTTTGAAGCCGGTCGAGCCTCCAGTTCCCTATACGATTCTAAATCCTTCGAAGCCAACTCCAAAACCTGCACAAGATCCCGCTCCAGTCTCAGCAAAAGAATCTGCGACAACAGCGGCAGATGACAAATCAAAACGATTAAATTCTAATGCCGAATGCGCGGGCTTCACTGATCCGGTGCACCGAAAAAACTGCGACGTTGTGATGGCCAAAGTTTTGCGCGGCGAACTTCCCCGAAAATCCACGGTCTTTGCTTTAAAGACTTTCCGCGAGACGGTGGGTTCTTATTGCGGTGGAAAAACGATCGACGTAAAATACCGTAACAAATGCTCGTTCATGTTTTCAGATTTAGATAAGCGCTCCAAAGACAACTCAAATAAAAGTGCGGCCTATTTTATTGATCTTTGCGCAGGCGATTCTTCGCGCACCCATATTAAAGACACCGTCAACGATTTCGGGACCAACCGCGGATCTGGCACCGTAAAAAGGGGACTCGGATACACCGACGTGCCTGGGCAATTCACCACCATCGCCGGAGTCTTTATGACCAAAGGCCTTCGCGCTTTTAATCCGGCATTTAGCCAAAGAAACAAAGACACCTACGGCAGTCAGTTGGGTTACCGTCAAGGGGACCCTCGTTGCGAAGGCCAGGGTAACAACCGAAATCAATATTTAAAAAATTGCCCGGTCATCGCGATGGATCTCGCCCGCCTGGGTGGCGCTCGCACAGACAACAGCAAACCGATGCACACCTCACCGCCGAGTTATGGCACCAGCGCGGGCTGTCCCTCGATTGATCCGGATAAAAATTGGATTCTGCGGCAGTTGGCTTCGCAAGGAAATTCCCTGTACATTGCCTACACTGAAAAATCTTCCGAGAAAGACCAGTTTCAAGCCCCCAAGGAAGTTTGCACCAAAGATCCTGACAGCGTTCGGGATCCGAGCGACTCGGGCTTCGGGGCATTTCCAAACCGTCATTCCGCATCGACCCGGTAATTCCACTGACCTCCTGCTATTTAGCTAAGTAGTCTCGCCAGCGATTCATCAAAGCAGGGGTCATTTGCGCGTAACAGACGGTGCCTTCGGTGCCGGCCTCTTTGCGGGCGATCTTGGTGTCGCGGGCCAGGTCAAAAATCTTGTATTCTTCGAGTCTTGGAAAATACAGTTCGACGTTTTCTTGAATTTCTCCGATGGCATCGGTCATCATTCTTTTCATTTGCTCGATGCCCTGACCGGTCATTGCCGAAACAAAAACGCGGGGGAAACCCTTGACCTGAAATTGACGCTCCAGCGGAGCAGTGTCGACTTTATTATAAACGTGAATTATTTTTTTATCTTCCCACCCAAATTCGGCAATCAAAGCTTCGACCACTTCGACTTGGCGAACCATGTTCGGCGAAGACAAATCCACGACGTGCAGTAAAACATCGGCTTGCGCTGATTCTTCCAGAGTGGCTTTAAAAGCTTCAATTAACTGAGTCGGAAGCTTTCGGATAAATCCCACCGTGTCAGTGACAACTGCAGGAGGTCCGTCGGCTAAAAATACTTTTCGTGTGGTCGGATCCAAAGTCGCAAACACTTGGTTTTTTGATAAAACTTGCGAGCCCGTCAGGCGATTTAGAAGCGAACTTTTGCCCGAGTTCGTGTAGCCGATCAGCGCAAACGAGGGGACCTCGTGGCGCCGGCGACTTTGTCTGTGCTGGGCGCGATTTTTATGAACCGTTTCGAGTTTCTTTTTAATTTGAACGACTTTGTCGCGAATGCGGCGGCGATCGCTTTCGAGCGCGGACTCGCCGGGTCCGCGGGTGCCGATTCCACCACCCAATCGTGAGTGCGAACCCATCCATGCATCCACCATGCGAGGAAGCTGATCCACAAGCTGAGCCAATTCGACTTGCAGTTTTCCCTCAAAGGTCTGTGCTCGCTGAGCAAAGATATCGAGTATTAATTGATTGCGATCAATCACCCGGCACTCAATTGTTTCTTCCAAATTGCGCGATTGCACGCCCGAGAGCTGATGATCGATCACGACCAAATGGGCACCGGTCTCTTTGACCATTTCTTTGATCTCTTCGACTTTGCCGGTACCGATCAAAGTCGCTGAATTCCATTTTTCTAAAATTTGAATGAGCGAGCCGATGACTTCGCCGCCCGCCGCCGACACCAATTCTTCAAGTTCGAGCAGGTTTTCTTTTACTTCCGACGTGGGTTCACTTTTCAGCCCCACGCCGACCACGATCGCCCGATCCGAATTCTTGATTTGGGCCTTATTCAATGCGTGCCCTTAGGGGAGGTTGATTTTAGCTGCTGTACCGCTTTGAGATATTGCGCTTCAAGTGCTGTAAGCACCACTGAATTGACGATCGAATCCACAGTGGTGGTGCGTTGGACGACGTTGGCAGATCTTCGTATTCCCATCAGGAACGGACCTATAACTTCTCCTTTTCCCAACTGTTGGAGGAGCTTATACGAGATATTGCTCGACTCCAAATTAGGGAACACTAAAATGTTAGCACCTTCTTTGAGTTCACAAAAGGGAAAAATGCGTTTCACAATGTCGGGATTGACCGCGGTGTCGGCTTGGATGTCCCCATCCACATTCAGATCGGGTCTTAATTTTTTAACCAATTCCGAAGCCCGGCGCATCTTAGCGGGGGTTCCCTCGGCTCCTGTAAAGTTACTAAAACTCAGCATAGCGATCGTGGGTTTTTGATCGAAGTACTCCATAACTTTAGCGGCTTGGACCGCGATAAACGAAAGTTGTTCAGCCGTGGGATTGTAATTCACTGTCGTGTCGGCCAGGAGCAAGAAGCGATCTTCGAGAAGCATGAAATTTAAGCCCGAAACAACCCCTTCGCGCGAAGGCCCGATAATTTGCAAAATCGGACGAACCGCATCTTTGTAGTTTTGCGAAGCGCCGTTCACCAGCGCGTCGGCGTCTCCCATTTGCACCATCATCGCGGCAAAATAATTGGGATCGGCCATCAAGCGCTCAGCTTCGGCCAACTGC
>JAYUPS010000089.1:0-4711 GCA_043759945.1 Bdellovibrio sp. | reverse complement strand
CAACATTGCCCCGCACATCGATTTAGTTCCGTCGAGCCTCAATAACTCGGTTCTGGATCGGGTGCTCTTAAGCGGTAGTCGGAACTGGGCCTCAGCGGTTAAAGCGCCCCTAAAAGAAATTGAAAAAAATTACGACGTGATTGTCATCGACACGGCACCGAATTTGTCGGCTATTAATACGGCAGTGACTTGCGCTTCGGATGTTGTGGTGCTGCCGATCAATCCCGATAAGTTTTCGATGATTGGTTTAAAGAAAAACCTGCAAGATCTTTCTGATCTTCGGAAAGAATTTGATCTAACTTTCGAAGAAAAAGTTTTGTTTACTCGCTACGACGGGCGCGAGTCCGCCAGTCAAACGTTTTTGGCCGAATGTATGGAGTCGTTTGATGACCTCTTACTTAAACATTACGTGCGAACGTCGACCGAAATTAAAAATTCGATCGGCGGCCCCCGGTCGATTTTTACCACAAAAAATAACGCCAAAGAAGATTACGACGGAGTGACCCGCGAGCTTCTTGGATTTTGGAAGGAATCTTAAATGCCAACGACAAAAGAGTTCAAAAGTAAATTGACCGGGAAAAAGCCACCATTGAAAGTCACCGATGTTGATGACAACGAGGTCGATGAGAATGAACAGGAAGAAACCCGCCCCCAACGCCGTCCAGGAAGGACCGAAAAAATGGCTAGCAACAAGACCAAGAATCAGGATTTAGAAGAAGAGTTCACCGAAAGTGACGAGACCGAAAAAGTTGAAATCAATTTCAAGGGCAGCGAGCTCTTGCGATCGCGATTTCCGAAGCCTTTTAAATTTGCCGAAGCCGTGGCGACCGACTGGGTGCATGAGGGAAGCTTTGAAAATCTTCCGGTGGGACATCCCCTGGCGCAATGGGCGGCCCAAAAGGGTCTGAGTAAAGCCAAACAACTGGAGAAGAAAGTTTTAGAAAGTCCCCAATTGGAAAAAGTTGCTATGAGCGCTTTGACTTGGGGGATGAAAGCACAAGGGATTTTTCAAAAAATGAAATCCAAAGTGTCGGGATCCAAAGATCAATAAATGAAGCTCAACCGAATGTTGGACCGCACGTTAGACCGAAAATTGGAAACCTCGATTCGCGAAAAAGTGACGAGCGCCTTAAACCCAGAGCTCTTGGATTTAGTGAACGAGAGCTCTGGCCATCGGGTGCCCGTTAATTCGGAAACGCATTTTAAATTGACCGTGGTGTCGGAAAACTTTCGGGGGCTTTCCCGCGTTCAACGCCACCAAAAAATTTATGGTCTATTGGAAAGCGAACGGGGTTCGGGTCTGCATGCGCTGGCTCTTTGGACTTACACGCCCGACGAGTGGGAAAAGCTCGATTCTAAAGACAAGATGGTCTCTCCGTCCTGTTTGCACAAAGCAAAAAAGTAAACCTGAGCAATAATTATTTGGATTTTTTGGCGGACGCTTTTTCATCCACCGAATTTATTTGGCGTTCGCGTGGTTCAGGCTGACCGACTTTGTAGTTAGAATCCAAGCGGCAGTTTTCTTCAAGTTTTTGACCCTCATGAAGATAGATTCCGTTGGCTTCATCGTCGTTCATCTTGTTATCGAAACCTTTGTAAAAGGTTGTTAAGAAATCAATCTCCTCAAGGTTGCTGCCTTTGGCAACTTCTCTGGAAAAGCATTCACAAATAGAATTGATTTTCCCTTTGTTTTTAATTTTTACTTCGGGAACTAAACCCTCTTCTTTTTTCAACGCAACGACACAAGCGCCTTTGAGCTCGTTACTGTATTTAGCAACTAAGCTCTTAGAAGCCGCCTTAGGAGGACCTGCAGGCAATGCCGGAAGAATGTCCGGGTCGACTTTTGTTTTTTGCGCAAAAGCTGGAGCGCTAAGAATGACGATGATGAGGCCAGCCAAAAATTTTGCAAAATTCATAAATCCCCCAATTATTTTCTAGCATTTGCCAATTTTGAAGAGCCACCGACAGAATGGGTTTTTTGGCCCTGAGACGTCGCCGCCAACCAACCATCTGAACTTTGGCATGCCCCCGGTGAATTGGAAGCTCCGCGGATTTCTTTACCCAAGGCTACCAGAGGATTCAAACGAACACCAGATTGGTTTTTAAGTCGCATTTCGAAATGGAGATGCTTTGCATAATTACCGCCGGTACCGCCCATGATTCCAATTTGGTTGCACGAGGTCACTTGTTTCCCAACCTGTCGAGCCATGGGGCAGGCATTTCCTTTTTGTTGGAGATGAGCGTAGAAACTGACGCACTTGTCAGACGCAAAATTAGGATAGGCTTGAATTGGACCCGGACACTCGTCGTGCTGAATTTGAATGACGCAACCGTAGCCCTTGGACCATCCCGCCTGAATGATTTTTCCAGATCCAGCGGCAAATATGCCGGTGTTGGGTTGCTGTCCGTTGCCAAGATCAACTCCGGCGTGACGACGATTGCTGACCACGTTCCCGTTTCGGTCCCTCTTCATGCGGCTGGAGCCAAGACAATCTGAAATTCGATGAGATCCCCGCATCGGAGATTTCCATTTGCTGCAAGAGTCACCGGATTTATTCTTCGCTTCCGCTGCTTTGGCTGCAATTTCCTCGGCCTTTTTATCACGTTTTGGTTTTTCTAAATCTGCGATGGAGTCATGGCAATGGTAGCTTTGTCCGTCTTGGCCCGAGTGGCAAATCTTGCCGGCAGGAACTGTAGCCGCAGTCACAGCTTTTTTGGCAATTTTTCCGTCAGCGACTTGGGCTCCATTTGCTACTTTAGCTTCGTTTATAATTTTTGGCTTTGCGGACTGGGCGGTAGCAGCTTCCAGAAATTTTTGAGCCTCGAGATTCGCTTCGATCGTGTTGTATCGGATTTCGCCAATGTTGGCTGGTGAGTCTGAAGTTTCAACTAAGGTTCCGGGAATGGGATTTGTAACCACCGGTGCAACTGGAGTTACTGGCGCCACCATCACTTCAGGGGCCTTGGACGTCAGGTCGATGACATTTTTCGATTGGCGTTGAGTAATACCGTCTTTCCAAGAACCGGTCACTAGAGCCTTTGGAGCGGCCTCGTCGGAAATCGGTTGATCGCCGACAGACGGAACCGCCTGTTCAACGGGAGCAGTAGCGACAGGTGCTACGGCGACAGGCGCAGCGACGGGTTTCGCAACTGGTTTTTTGGCAGAAATAAGAACTGGTTTGGCGGCGGCTTGGGGTTCTGCCACTGGCTCAGATTCAGTTTCTGACCGCGAAGACTCTTGCGCCTGAACACGGGAGCGGTCACGGTCGCGGCGGGCGTCTTGAATGCCTTGTTCGCGTTCCCGGCGTCGAATTTGTTCTAAGATTGTGATGTCGCCATGGAAACAACCCCATTGTTCGGTCGAGTCCCGGAAAGAGGAGCAGCGAGACTTTATCATTTCTATGTGTTGATCGGCGGTGAAAGCGTTGGATAC
This sequence comes from Bdellovibrio sp., assembly GCA_043759945.1. Lineage (GTDB taxonomy): Bacteria > Bdellovibrionota > Bdellovibrionia > Bdellovibrionales > Bdellovibrionaceae > JAYUPS01. The sequence goes on along the minus strand of JAYUPS010000089.1, from coordinate 1,278 downwards.
CGAAGATATTAAGAACGTTGCCCCTAATGAGATCAGGATCTGTCGGGTGCTAATTGTTTTCATCATAGGGAACCTCGCTTACCAAAAGTTTGTAAGACCCTAAAAAGCAAAGGGAATGCCCGCGAGTTACCCGGTCAGGGCCACCACGTGCGAGAACTCATCTCAAAGTGAGAATAACAGGGGCCGGTGTTCTTTCGCGGTATTCAAGTGTCTAGTTTCTGGACGGGTCCGTGGAAGTCTATTCTGACAGCTCCTTGAGCTTGTTTTGGAGCCGCTTAAAAAGTTCCTCGAGCTTTTCAGGCTGAGGGTGGCTCGCCACGGGCGAAACGGCCGAGGGAACGGTGGAATCCCACTCTTGGAGGGCTCGCTGCAGAAGTTCGCGGGTCTCGGTCCAACGAGCTTGAGCCGGATCCGATTTAGGATTGTCTTTCATCAGGCCTGATCTTGACAATTTTGCTCTGCAAAAGCAACATCCGATGCAAACTCGGAAAAGCCCTCTCAAAGGATCACCTTATGTCCCATGAAATTATCTACACCATGAAGGGTGTCAGCAAAGTCTACCCTCCCCAGAAATATGTTTTGAAGAACATTTACCTGTCTTATTTTTACGGCGCCAAAATCGGCGTGCTCGGTCTGAACGGATCTGGAAAATCCAGTTTGTTAAAAATTATGGCCGGAGTGGACGCGGACTTTTTAGGCGAGGCCTTTCCCGCAAAGAAAATGCGTGTGGGGTATTTGGAACAAGAACCCAAGTTGAATGACAGCTTGACCGTGAAAGAAAATATTTTTGCGGGAATGGGAGAGCTGCCCAGGCTCATGAAAGAGTTCCAAGAGATCTCGGAAAAATTCAACGATCCCGATTTAAACCCTGATTTGATGGACAAGCTCATCACTCGTCAGGGAGAGCTTCAAGAAAAGATCGAGGCTCTGAACGGCTGGGAAGTGGATCAAAAAATTGAAGTGGCGATGGATGCCCTTCGCTGTCCCGACGGCGATTTGCCGGTGACGACCCTGTCGGGCGGAGAAAAACGCCGGGTGGCTTTGTGCCGGTTACTTTTAAGCGAGCCGGATATTTTGCTTTTGGATGAACCTACCAATCACTTGGATGCGGAATCGGTGTTGTGGCTCGAACAGTTTCTGGCTCGATTTCCGGGAACAGTCATTGCAGTGACCCATGATCGATATTTTTTAGACAACGTGGCGGGATGGATCTTGGAGCTCGATCGCGGAGAAGGTATTCCTTGGAAGGGGAATTACTCTTCTTGGCTTGAGCAAAAA
>JAYUPS010000088.1:0-4715 GCA_043759945.1 Bdellovibrio sp. | reverse complement strand
TGGATGAGCCATCCCTGGGACTGGCTCCACTGGTGGTGGCACAAATTTTTGAAATTATCAAAAAGGTCAATTCGGAAGGCATGACGGTTCTTTTGGTCGAACAAAACGCCCGCATGGCTCTCAAAGTCTCTCATCGGGCTTACGTCATTGAAACCGGTAAGATTGTCTTGGAGGGCACCGGATCTGAACTGTTGAACGACGACAGCGTCCGCCGTTCTTATCTGGGAGTTTAAAATAATCGCAGCTTCGCTTCTTTGACGCTGGTTAAATCTTCGGTGGTGGTGCGAAGTCTTGAGGCCAACAATCGAGCGCAAGATTTATAAAATTTTACCGACATGGCTGGGTTTAAATCGAGCAGGGTTTTCAGTCCGTCGAAAGGGATTTCGACAATGCGGCAAGTTTCCACCGCTTGGGCGGTCGCCGAACGTTTGCCCCCATCAAAAAATGCCAACTCGCCGAAGTGGGATCCAGAGCCCATCTGCGTAATTCCCGCCGCGTCTCCGCTTTTTAGGTTCGAATAGATTTTAACGGACCCCAGTTGGATCACGAAAAAACAAGTGGCATCTTGGCCCGAGGAAAAAAATTCCTCTCCTGAAGTGATGGTCTTCTCGACGCCCAAATTCGCCACGCTCTGAAGTTCTTTCTCGTCGAAATCTTTAAATAAATAGATACCCTTGAGTGCCGTCATATTCATAGACAATGAAAACCTCTTCAGTTAAGAGCCACGAGGGATTATATTATGCGGACGCTCAAAGAATATCAACCACTGCTATCTAGCCTGCTCCGACTAATGGTCGAGGACATCGATTTCAAATCTGAAATTCCGTTGCGGAGTATTTTAAAAAATCCACGCTTGGTCGTGGTTATCAATCATTCGACCCCGATCAGTTGGCTGCCCGCGATTTGCCTTTTGACCGAGAAAGTTTGTCGAGCTGGCGGAGGCCGCCGGACCCCGCGGGGGATCATCGACAAATTTTTCTACAAGTTCGCACTGCTCAGGACTTTGGCCGAGTACATCAGTCAATCTTCGGAACCCCAGTCTTTCGACGAGCTCTTGGGTTCGTTTAAAGACGCCGAATCCACAGATTTGATCGTTTTCCCCGAGGGAGCCATGACTTTTTTTGGCAATCTAGAAGAAGTGCAGCCGTTTCGCTCGCCCCGGTTTGTGGAACTGGCGATTCGAGCCCAAGCGCCCATTTTGTTGGTCGTTCATCAGGGCACCGAGGATTGGAATATTCCCTTTCCGATTCCTAAAGATCTGGTGGGTTGGGTGCAAATGATTTCACCTTTTTTCGGACAAAAGTTTGCCGAAGAATCGACGGTTAATTTGCCGGTCCGACTAAAGAAAGTGCCCCGCTACCGCATGCGCTTGAAACTTTACTCCCCGGCTCTTTATGAGTCGGATTTGGCGGAGAATCCTTTGGAGCGACGTCAACAAATTTCCGAAGAGGCCACCAAGATCCGAGAGCTTATGCAAGAGATGCTTCAATAAGGGATCTCTGTTAATCTGCTTTTGTTTATTTCACAATTCTTTGTGTCTCAAAATAAGACCGCTCTTCAGCTGACATCTTAACTTACCGTTAAGTAAGTATATGATATTCCGGTTGTTTGGCTTCTTGATCACCACCTTGTTTGTACTTGCTGCGGCCGCCGCAAGCAAGGCACCGATAACCTACCAAGGTCGGATTTTAAATCCTGACAAATCACCCGTGAATGCCGTTGTTAATTTTCGCTTCATCATTCGGTCGCCAACCAATTGTGCACTTTGGGTGGAAGATCAAATGATCGACATGCGCAATTCGGGCGGCGCTTTCTCGGCCAAAATCGGCGAGGGCGTTAACATCACCGGCGGCACTCACGGATTTGCCTCGGTGTTTTCTAACGCGACAACTTTAGGAAGTTTGGCGGAATGTGATCTCGGCAACACCTTTGCCCCTGGGATTAACGATGACCGGACTTTGAATGTTTCGTTTAACGTCGGAAGCGGTTCCCAAGTCTTGCCGAGCATCGCGATCAAGTCGGTGCCCTTCGCTACAGAAGCAGCTAGTTCGATGGCTCTTCGGGGGATTAAGGTTTCACCGACGGCACCAACCAACAACCAAGTTTTACGCTACGATTCAGTTCTGGATCAGTGGGTTCCCGTTAGCTTGGCGGCAGGCGGTTCGGTCAGCAATGTGGAACTGACCGTTGCGGGCGGAGTGTTTGATGTGGCCGGTGGACCCATCACGACAACGGGAACTTTCGGTTTGACCTTGGCGAGCCAGGCGCAGAATCGCGTCTTTGCCGCACCCACCGGAAGCGTGGGAGCTCCGACTTTCCGTTTGCTTAGTTCTTTGGACCTTCCCGCTTTGCCAGCATCACAAATTACAAGCGGCACTTTGTCGGCGGCAGTGGGCGGAACCGGATTGGTTCCTGTCGTAGGAGCGGCGAACAAGCTTTATGCCGTGAACGCCGCGGGAACAGGAACTGAATTTAAATCATTGAACGCCGGAACAAATGTTACATTGGATTACAGTGTTCCGGGCCAAATCACGGTGAATTCGTCTGCTGGTGGGTCTGTAACACAAGTCACTGCAGGCCTTGGCTTGAACGGCGGATCTATTACTAGCACTGGAACAATTTCCTTGGCTGACACGTTGGTCACGCCTGGCAGTTACGGAGCTTCAAACTTTGCGACCACTTTGACCGTCGACCAGCAAGGTCGTTTAACTAGTGCCGGTTCAGTTGCGATCGCGATCAACGGAAATCAAGTCACCGCAGGAACATTGAATACTTCGGTTGTTGGATCTTTGCCTTTCGCTTCCTTGAACGGAACCATTAGTCTAGCTCAGCGCGGGCCGATCGATGGATCAACAATCACCAATATTGATGGCACTTCGATTACTACGGGAACCATCAGCTGGGCTCGCTTGGGAACGTTGCCGTCTTCGCAGCTTGCGGGAACTTTAGATACTTCGGTGGTTGGAGTTCTTCCGTTCACTTCGGTTAGCGGAACGATTTCCGTAGCACAGGTTGGCGCGCTTAACGGTGCTCAAGTTTCTGCGGGCACTTTGAACACCTCGGTCGTTGGGTCTCTGCCTTTCACTTCTTTGAATGGAACTATCAGTCATGCTCAACGCGGGCCGATTGATGGATCTTCGATCACAAACATCGATGGCACTTCGATAACTTCGGGAACCATCAACTGGGCAAGACTGGGGTCCCTGCCTTCGAATCAGCTGGCAGGAACACTCGCTTTTACTCAGATTGGCTCGCTTGAAGCATCACTCGTAACAGGTGGAACTTTTAGTTTGGCAAGACTTGGCGCAGTTCCTTTTTCTCAATTAAATGGAACCATCAACTTGGCTCAAGTCGGAGTCTTGAACGGTTCTCAAGTTGCTGCAGGGACTTTAAATACGTCGGTTGTTGGATCTCTCCCTTTCACTTCATTGAATGGAACTATTAGTGTTGCTCAACGTGGACCGATCGATGGATCTTCGATCACAAATATTGATGGCACTTCGATTACTTCGGGGACTATCAACTGGGCGCGACTTGGGTCTTTGCCTTCGAATCAGCTCGCGGGAACTATAGATACATCAGTTATTGGAGTTCTTCCATTCACGTCAATCAACGGTACAATTTCCGTAGCTCAAGTCGGAGCGCTTAACGGTTCTCAAGTCTCTGCAGGAACTTTAAATACTGCGGTGGTTGGATCTTTGCCATTCACATCACTCAATGGAACTATTAGTCTCGCTCAACGTGGACCGATCGATGGATCTTCAATCACAAACATCGATGGCACTTCGATAACTTCGGGAACCATCAACTGGGCACGATTTGGATCTCTGCCTTCAAATCAGCTGGCAGGAACACTCGCTTTTGCTCAGATTGGTTCGCTCGAAGCCTCGCTTGTAACAGGTGGAACTTTTGGTTTAGCAAGACTTGGCGCAGTTCCTTTTTCTCAATTAAATGGAACCATCAACTTGGCTCAAGTCGGAGTCTTGAACGGTTCACAAGTTTCTGCGGGAACTTTGAATACATCGGTCGTTGGGTCTCTGCCTTTCACGTCACTCAACGGAACTATCAGCATAGCTCAACGTGGACCGATCGACGGATCTTCGATCACAAACATCGATGGCACTTCAATAACTTCAGGCACAATTAACTGGGCACGATTTGGTTCCTTACCTTCGAACCAACTTGCGGGAACCATCGACACATCTGTCGTTGGAGTTCTTCCGTTTACATCGATAAGTGGAACCACTAGCATCGCTCAGCTGGGCGCGGTGCCCTTCACTTCGGTTAACGGTACGATTTCAGTAGCTCAAGTCGGAGTACTTAATGGCTCTCAAGTTTCAGCAGGAACCTTAAATACAACTGTCGTTGGTTCTTTGCCTTTTACTTCTTTAAACGGAACAATCAGCCTCGCGCAACGAGGGCCAATTGATGGATCTTCCATCACAAACATTGACGGTGCTTCGATCACTACTGGAACCATCAACTGGGCGCGATTTGGTTCATTACCTTCGAATCAGCTCGCGGGAACCATTGCTTTTGCACAAATTGGATCACTTGAAGCCTCGCTTGTAACAGGTGGAACTTTTGGTTTGGCAAGACTTGGCGCAGTTCCTTTTTCTCAATTAAATGGAACTATCAATTTGGCCCAAGTCGGAGTCTTGAACGGTTCTCAAGTTTCTGCGGGAACTTTGAATACGTCGGTCGTTGGATCACTG
>JAYUPS010000087.1:0-12972 GCA_043759945.1 Bdellovibrio sp. | reverse complement strand
ATCTGGGCTGGATCCTGACTGGGAAATCGCCAGGAAAAATTGATCTTTCAGTTTCAGGTTTGCGTTCAAAACGGTGGTCAACGAAGGCGGCACTGAAGCAACTACTCGCCCCGTTACCAAGGGGAATAAATAACTGGCGAAAGTTGCCGCATGATCGGAGCTTCCACGAGCGACGGTGGCAATCAAAGCCGGATTCAATTTTCGAAGCCTTTCACCAAGTTTTGCATACAAGTCTCGGTCGGATTCTAAAAATTCCCTAACCTTTTTCGGCGCTTCCTGCGACTCCGACAACATATGCGACATGATTGCTCTCCTTTACTGATTTTAGGATGATTTCGACCTTAAAAAGAAGTCTAATATTTTTATTTACGGGGGATGGCGTGGAAAAAGTCCTGGCTTATGACATGGGAGGCACCAAAGTAGAAGTGGGCGTTGTTACCGCAAAGGGAAAAATCTTAACGGTCCGTCGTGAACTTGTCGATTTTGAGGCCGGAAAATCTCATGTCATCAAGGAGCTCATCGAGCTTGGCCAAGAATTTATAAAAGAGCATAAAGAAATAAAACGAGTCGGTTTCGCATCCGCAGGTCCTTTGCACCCAGCTAAGGGCCTTCTGCTAAATCCTACGAACTTTTCTCACCAAGGAAAAACTTGGGGCAAAGTTCCCTTGGTGCAACTTTTGGAACAAGGACTAAAGCGAAAAGTTATTCTTGAAAATGATGCCGCCGCCGCGGTGGGTGCCGAAGCTTGGCTGGGCTCTGCCAAAGGACTCAAGAACGTCGTCATGCTAACTTTAGGGACTGGGTTGGGGACGGGAGTTATCGTGGACGGGAAGCTCGTTCGTGCCGGTGAAGGACTGCACACCGAAGGCGGACACATGATCGTCAACTACCTGGAAAAAGTTCAGCGCTGCGGTTGCGGAAATTTTGGATGCGCTGAAGCTTATCTGTCGGGCACGGGATTTCAGCGATGGGCTCGCGAAGGGATCGGCCGTCATGACCTGAATAATAGTCAAATCGAGAAATTAGCCCGCGCCGGGAACAAAGAAGCGCAAAGAATGTTTACCCGCTACGGACAGATTTTGGCGAACGTCATTCATAATTTTGTTGTTCTCTTCGCGCCCAAAGTCGTGGTCCTGAGCGGAAGCTTTGCGGCCGCTACGGATTTATTTGTTCCCTCAACCCAGGACCATCTCAAAGCACTTCTTAAACGAAAAAGCGAAGCCATCGACATGATGCCAAAAATTAAAATTTCTAAACTTAATAACCACGCTGGACTTCTGGGAGCGGCTTACCTGGCGCTCAAGTCTTAAAAAAAGTGCGAGAAATCGAAGAAATTTAAGACGGCCTTCTCCCTCTGTGAAGGGAGTGTGAAAATTATTTTTTTCTACTGTCTCTTGGGCCTATTCCTATTGACTGTCTTCTAGATTTTGCGTGGACTGGTAGAGGGGGCCTACCTTGAACGCAGTGCTGAGATTGGTTTTACCGATATTTGCAATGATGGCTTCGATGATGGCCACGATCCGAGCGGCTGCGGATGATCTCGAAAGCTCAGTATCGCTTGCGAATGCCGATTCTTCGGGTGACTCTTCCCTGCAGTTTCAAGGTCTGCTGGGCTCAGAGACATTGCAATATCCCACTCCGGTTGATAACCGCTCTGAGTTTAGTTCAAATCAACTGCTTCGCGCTCAAGTCAAATTCCAAAAAGATCAGGGAACTGCCTTTTTGAGCGCCGATTTAAAATCCGCAAAATCCCTAAACCTTGACTATCAATACCTGACGGTCAACGAAATGTACGCAGGCGATAATCGTAAAACCGAAGGTTTTTTCCTGGGCCGTAAAAAAGAATCCTGGAATCAAGGCGATACGGACTGGAACCTGGGTTTGTGGCAGCCTCTTTTTCAAGAAGACGGTGTCCGACAATATCAACAGGGATTGACGGGCCTATTTTATCGAAAAACTTTCGATAACTTTGAAATTGTCGCACTAGGTTCTCCCTTTTGCATTCCTACGACAAATGCCGATCTCGTCGAGAAAAATGGCACGTTGGTTTCGGAAAATCGATGGATGCGATCCTTACCCGAACGAGCGACTGTGAATGGTCGCGACGTTCTATTAAGCTACCGTCTGAAATCACCATCATTGACGGAGCTTTTAACTAAACCAACTCTGGCCGCAAAAATTCTGTGGGGCAAAGTCGAACAGGGAACCTGGGCCTCTTTCTCGATTGGTAGAAAACCTATGAATGCCCTTTCAATCAAGTACGATGCGGCTTTGGTCAGTCGAAGTGTTGGTTTAGAGGGTCAAGCCGAAGTCGTTCCTGTCGTGCACATGCACAACATTGTCAGTGCCGATGTTGGAATCGACTTGCTGGATATGAAGCTTAGCGCATCCCTTCTTGCCGACGAGCCCGAAATACTTCCGGTAGAAAATTCCATTTCCGGCGAAGGTTTTCAAACAGACTATTACCAACAACAGCCCAAATCCTTCCAGGGGCTCACTTTAAAAGCCAATGGTGTCTACGAATTTTTAAGCCGGAATGTAAATTGGACACTCGGTTATCTAAAAGCCCAAACCGAAAAAACGAGCGATGTCGATAGCTCTGGCAAACAGCAATCTGAATTCATTCCTTATCGCTTAATATTTACCAATGCGGTTTCCATACAGGGTCAGATTGATTTCAGTGACACCTGGATGACTCGATTAAAATATCTTCGCGATTTTGATCAATCCGGGAGTCTCTGGAGCGCCGAAGCGCACTACCATACCAATCAGAAATGGAATGTCTTTGCGGGCCTCGATGTTCTTGGGGTGGATAAAGTCTCTCAAATAGAAATCGACAATCGCTTTTTAAATTCCTACCGCCACAATGACCGCTTTTACGGGGGATTTGCGTATGTCTTTTAAAAACAAATTTACCGGCTTCTCCTTAATTGTTAGTTCGATTTTAAGTTCAAGCAGTTGCGGACTTCTCGGAGAATCGGTGGCTAACTTTTCATCCAATGGGTCCAATATTAGCTCCGGCGCGGGTTGCATGCGGGATTCCGTCGAAACACTAAGCAAGTATTTCACCGGGGAAGCTGGCCAAATTGCAGTCAACGGAGCCTGGGCTTGCGTGGACGAATCTTTGGACCTTTTTGGCAAGAAAGTGCGTGGTGAAAATCCAGGATATTACCAAGCGCGAGAGCTTGCCAGTTTTATCGAAGGACAAATTTTAGATCCTGGCATTCGTCTTTCCGATAGTTTAATTCTTGAGATCATGCACCTCAAACAAATAATGGTGGGCGGAACCTCAGACAAACTGACGATCGCCGAATTGACGGAGCTCCGAGAGTTTGTCAAAAAAATAAAGACGCTATTTTTTGAGATTCAGCCCTCGATGAAAGTGATCACAAGAAATTGGAATCCAGAATCGTTAACAAGGGCAGAAATAAAATCAAAACTTTCCGAAACCGAACAAACTTTTGCGACCAATTTGAACCGGCATTGGCCCGTCGTTAAAGCTACCTACAATCTTCAAAATTTACAGACCTTGGCGGACGCTTTACTTGATAATTTCCCATCCTCGCCAGGACTTGCCAGCTTCCACAGATGGGTCACTGATTGCCTTCAGCTGGTGGTAGCGACAAAAAAGTCGATTCTGAATACCGACAATAGCCTTGTTGCCGCACAAGACTGGCCACGGCTTTTGAGCGTGCTGCCGCATCTTTATTCGCGTTTTCTTTTTTATGATTATCTGCTGAGCGGAAAGACCCTGCTCTGGGGCGAAAATCTGAATGATTTTAATCAATGGGTTAAAGACATCTCGGGAAATCTGACCCAGGTCTTCATCACGCGTGGTGGTGGGACCGCAATCGGAATTTCTGTCGGCGAAATTAACGCTCTCGTCGATGGACTGCAGACCGCTCAGGTTCTTACAGACTTTTTGAAGCCCGAGCTCATCAAATCTCTGGTTCCGCTGGCAATCTCTCGATTTTTTATCTCCCCATCTTCTCGTCTTGCCGGCAGGAAGGAAACCAGTCTGGGCCCATTGGTGCTTGAAGCTTTTAACATCGAGCTTGACGTATTTATAGCGGCGCAAACTAAGCTCAACGAGCTTTGGTTGCGGAAATCAACATGGACGCACATGGAGCTTCGAGCGGCCTTTCAGGGTCTCACAGGCGGGCCCGAAGAGATTTCCCGGATCCTTCAGAGCCCCAACTCTTTTGCTTTCGATACAAGATCGCGCATGCATATCGATGCTGGCCAAGAAATTCCTTATGATCAAGAATCGGCCCTGAAGTTAAATTTATCTAGAACCTTTGCGCGATTATTTATTCGCAGTTATTCAAATGACCTTAGCCGGGCCAACAACTCAGCGAGCCTGACAAAAGAGGAAGTGCTCATTGCTGCATTTAATGAACTGCGCCCCAGCCTGGTACAAGCGGGACTTATCGAAGCGGACAACGAAAAATTTGCGAGCAATCGTTTTCGAGAGGCCAATCTTTTTACGCCGGTCGGTAACGGAGACGCTGTCTTGGACTTCAAAGAGGCTTCGGCAATTGCCTTGATGGTCTGGTCCGGAATTAATTTATCAAAAGAATTTGAGCCTCAAATACTGGCCGGCTGCAAAGTCGCAAGCTCTAATCCGGTGGTAATCAATGTCCCGTGCGCTCTTGACCTGTTCAGAACCCAAGTCCCGGCCCTGGCATCCAACATTCCATTGATGGCGCTTAATATTCAAAATATGAATTCGACCGAGGCCACACAAATGCTCCTCGAAACTTTGCGAGCAACGGGCTGGGATGTTAACGCAAACAACACGGCGAAGCTTTCTGACCTGGGCCTGGTTCCTCATTTACTTCAGTACATGGAGACGATTTACCGCAGGTGGGATACCAACAAAGACAAAGTCTTAAACAAGGCCGAAGCCATGATTGCCGAGCCCGTGTTCCGTCCATTGCTCGCGGAAATTTCAGGTCAAACCAATGTCAGCGTTCTTCGTGCGGGATTTGCCTACGTGCTTGTCCATCAGCAAAATCCCTCCGACGATTTTTTTAAGTTCCTCTTATTTATGAATGATGAAGCCAGCTGGACCATCAACGTCGATCGGCCAAAACTATCCAAAGTTTTAGGCTTTATCGCGGATGAAATGGCAAAACCCTAGGGTTGACAATTCGTTCCCGGCACTTGAATCACACTTTCGATCTGGAAGGTCTGACCGTTGCTCGAGTTAGCATCTAAAAATCCACCCCCACCATAAAGGGCCATCACAGCTAACCGATCCGAGGCCTCCTGGTTGTAAGGTCCATAGTAAATCGAACTTAAACTGATCTGACCGGGTTTCGCGGCCATTAGGTTTTCGATATCAGATCGTAAAGTCGAATTAGAAACCGCGGGATCAGGAACTCCGTCAGAAATAAAAATGACGATGTATTTGGTTTCGCGGGTGGAAGAGTAGTCATTCAAGATGGCCTGGTGGGCCTTTGCAAGGGCTGCGCGGTAGGGGGTGTTCCCCTCGTCAAAACCATCGTAGAAGCGATTGATCGCCTGTTGCATCTCGGTTGCGTCCAACGAGAAATTGGGAGCTACCGAAGAGTTTCCAATCAGTGAAAAAGCTGAGGATCCCTGGAAAACCAGGAAACTCCACGAGAAATTGGTCTGGTTGCGATAGGAATTAAAAAAATCTTGGATAGAACCGCCGCGCTGGCGCTTATCTGGATCGGTTCCAGGATTGGTTCCCTGTCGAACGTTGGAACCCGAAGTGTCGACCACCAAAACAACTTTGACAGGCACCGTTTGCTCGGACAACTGATCCCGACAAGTTGGGTTGCCGTTCCCGCCAATAAGTCCCTGCTTCGAATCAGGGGCACCCGTCGAAAAGCTTTTCTCCGAACAGGCTTGATTGAGTCCGGCTAAAATCATCAGGGTCAAACAAAGGGTTTTCGGAAATGCCGTCATAAATCACCTCGATCCTCTGCGACACTATAACTTAGTTGCAGAAAACCGGCGGAAGATTGTGACGATAAAGCTGAACCCAAAAATCTCTACAAACTCGATGACAATTTTGAGCTCGGTTATCTTGTTTTTGCTTTCACGAGTTCCTCGTTAAAGCGGCGCGACCTCATTTAAGAAAGCTTTGAATGCGATCCATGATCTCTTGTCGGCTTTTTCGTTGTAGGCCGCTCCCTGCTTGGGGTCGTCTCCAGCCATTGGGTTGGTAAAGGAATGAACCGCACCGCTGTAGGACACAAACTGATAGTCTACACCGGCCTTATCCATCGATTTCTGAAAATCCAGAACTTCTTTTTCGGAAACAAAGGGATCCACGGCTCCATGGAGCACCAAAACTTTGGATTTAATTTGAGCCGCGTCTTCGGTTTTAGGCGTCGCAAGTCCGCCATGAAAAGAAACAATACCGGCAACTTCAGCTCCCGAACGGCCCAGTTCTAAGACTGTGGTTCCCCCAAAACAATAACCAATCGCTACAATTTTTGCGGGATTAATCGCCTTTTGGCTCAACAATACCTTTTGGGCGGCCAAAATCCGCTCTCTCAAAGTCGGCAAATCATTTTTATATTTACTGGCAAACATTGCGGCTTCTTTTTGGGTTTTTGGACGCACATCTTTTCCGTAAATATCCACGGCCAGAGCCACATAACCCAGGGCTGCAACCTCGTCGGCCTTTTTGCGAGTGTCCTCTGTAAGTCCCATCCAATCATGAACAATCAGAACGGCAGGCATAGAGGCCTTCCGATTTTTAGGATGGGCTATATAACCCTCCATAACCGCGTTCGTGGATTTGTATTCTACGGTTTGCCCTGCATTCGCCGCATCCAAAAACAAACTTCCGACCAAAAAACCACCGATTAAAAACTTCATGTCATCCACCTTTTTAGTTCCAAACAAAAGTATTCAACTATAACTGTAAAGTTATCTCAAGATACAGCCGCGGGCCATTCCTGACACGAGCGGTCTTTTGTTTTGCGTTGGCGAACCAGCTTTCCCACGACTAGATTGCCGATCATGGTGTTCTTATCTGGCTTCCAGAAAATTCGGCCCGACCACTCTTCCCGACAATCCGACCTTCATCAGCAACTTCTCCAAGATTTTCAGCGCAGGTATTCAACCGACCCGACCAAGCTCGCTCAAATGATTCGCTTAACGGATGTTTACGCTTGCAAGCCCGAGTACATTGAAACGCGAGGCCACGAGGTTCCCCATTACCAAAGTGAACTTTTTGAAAAATCCGAGGGAACCTCTCAGTTGCAAAGAAAAGTTCAGTTTTATTCGGAAAAAACTTTTGATAAACTCACGTCGTTGTACAAAAACGTTTCTCAGGCGCCTGAAGTGTTAACCCACGTGACTTGCACCGGTTACAGTTCTCCAAGTCCCACCCAGAAATTGATTTCAAAAAATTGCTGGAGCAACACGACGAACTTTCACGCTTATCACATGGGGTGTTACGCCGCTTTTCCAGCAATTCGCATGAGCTCAGCTGAGCTTTATCGCCTCAAGGCTTCTGGAGAATCCCATCGACGGGCTGATATTTTTCATTCCGAACTTTCGTCCCTTCATTTTGACCGAGACCGCTTAGATCCCGAGCAAATGGTCGTGCAAACTCTGTTTGCAGATGGTTACATGAAATACTGTGCGACGCTTGAAGATCCGAACCAACCTGGATTTCAGCTGCTGTCGATCGAAGAACAGATTATTCCCGATTCGCTTGAAATGATGACTTGGGATATCAGTGAGCCGGGATTCCACATGACTTTGTCTCGGCACGTTCCGACCCAGATCAAGAAGAACCTTTCATCTTTTGTTGAAAAATTAATGTCAAAATCACCGATCCGGCCCCAGAAAGAATCCCTCTTGTTTGCTATCCATCCCGGGGGACCCAAAATAATAAACGAAATCCAAGAACTGCTGAGCTTAAGTACCGAACAAGTCCAACACTGTCGTCAGGTTTTAAAAACCCATGGCAACATGTCCTCTGCAACTTTGCCAACCGTCTGGCACTCATTGCTCGAGGATCCTAAGATTCCAACCGGGCAACTCATTATCACTTTTGCATTCGGTCCCGGCCTAACTATTTGTGGAGCACTCCTTAAAAAATTATGATCCCACTTTTTGCACTTCTTCCTTTCGGAGCCCAAGGATTTTTAATCGCCCTCGATGAGTTTGTTTGCCATCGCCGCAGAGGGCTTAGTCTGTGGGAACAAACCAGTCATTTGATAGACACACTTTCTTTTCTAGTAGCGCTCTCAGTTATTTTTTGGGCTGACCCAACACCATTTTCCATCTCACTTTTTTTCGTTTTCTCGATTCTGACTTGTTTGTCGGTGACCAAGGACGAGTGGATCCACGCGGAATACTCCACCGGTTTCGAGTGCTGGCTGCATTCGCTTCTTTTTATTTTGCATCCACTGGCCTTGATTTCGGCCTATTCCATTTGGACCAATTCCCCAGAGAGTTTAGAATGGCTGAAGATGCCTTACTTGGTCATTTCCGGTTTTGGATTCTACCAATTAGCGAGGTTATTGTATGAATGGTCCCAGCGCCGAAAGCGATCGCAAACTCATCAACAACAGCTACTACGATGATCTCTCGACCAGTTGGTACGAAAATGATCAGGATCCAATTGCCCTCTTAAGGGCCGAGACAAAGACAAAACTGGATTGGCTTATGCCGCGAATGGATGGGGCCGTTGCTGGGCTACGGGGGCTTGACGTGGGTTGCGGCGGTGGTTTTGCGACCAACTCTTTAGCAAAATCTGGATACCACATGACGGGTCTTGATTTTTCGGCTTCGACACTCAAGATGGCAGAAGCTCAAGACTCGACAAAAACGGTCGACTACATACAGGGAGATGCGTACCGATTACCCTTCCCCGATCAAAGTTTTAACTTCGTCATTTGTTTTGATTTTCTGGAGCATGTCTCTGCACCAGAACAGGTGGTGAAAGAATGCGCGCGAGTTTTGAAATCCGGCGGCAAGTTTTTTTATCATACATTTAATCAAAACAGATTGAGCTGGCTGGTTGTCATCAAGGGCTTAGAGTGGTTCGTAAAAAATACGCCCAAAGATCTGCACGTCTATTCACTTTTTATTAAACCAAAAAAGGTAGTTAAAATGTGTGTTCGGAATCAAATGACAGTTCAACAGGAAACCGGCATCCGCCCTGTCTTTAACCGCGACCTCTGGCGTTTAATCAGGACGGGGCAGGTGCCCCCGACCTTTCAATTTAAAATTACAACCTCGAAGGCCATTTCCTATATGGGAATGGCGCTCAAAAATTAGAAATCGCGATTTCATAACCCATTCGGTTTATACGACAGAAACAATCCCGATATTGAACTGCGCAGTGGGTACGGGACCCTCGCCAGGAACCAATGGAACAACCACGTTTTTACGTTCCGCGGGGGTCAGATCTTGCAAAATTAAATCTTTGTCGTTTAAGGGGTCCCCTTCGAAGTAAAGCTGCGTGATGAGCTCGCGGTAGCCCAATTTTTGAATTTTGAAGTGAATGTGGGGTGGACGTCTCCAAGTCGAATTGGCAGGATAAGCTCCCGGCAAAATGGTTTTAAATCGATAGAAACCTGTGGCATCGGTGAGTGCCTTCCCCCAATACTGAAAATTAGGGTCCAATTGGGCCGGATTGGGGTCTCCGGGATGATCGTACTTCCCTGAAGCACAGGCTTGCCAGATCTCCACCAGCACGCCCTGAACAGGCTTGCAGTGCTGGTCTGAGACAAGGCCTTCAACGAGAATGATTTTACCCAAAGCCTGCCCCGCAAGGTTGCGGACAGAGGTCAGGTCGCCATCTTTGTCGAGTTGATCCTTTATCGGATAGAATGGCCCTTTCGCTTGATCCGGCGTCAACTGACACGAGCTAGCCGCGCTGGCGGTCGGAACCAGAAGCATTCCTCCGAGGGCGGTTAAGCCAATTTGCAAAGCATTACGTCGAGAGTGTTTGGTGGTCTTCATAAATCCTCCTTTGGATGTACGAACGTGTACGACACCAACACATCAAAATAAAATAGCGAGTTTAAATCCTTAGTATAGTCTTAGACTATACCTGCCCACTCTTGGACTCTACCTCGCCCCATAATACTGGTTTTCCTTGCCCTTTTCTGTTTATTTGCTGTGCAAACGCTCTTGCTCTGGGGGATACCCCTTGAATTTAAATAATTCTGTCGATAAGTTTTTCGCTGCGCTAAGAAATTAAAACTAAGGAGAAGTCGATGAAGCCCGCTTTTTACAGTCTACTCTTATTAACTTTTATGTCGGCGGGAGCTCAAGCTCAGTCCCAAGATAACTTTAATTCCAGTGAAACAACACTGACTCGCGGAACTTTGCTTTCCGAAAACTGGAAACCCTTTATTGCAGTTTCCAGCGGTTACATGGGTCAAGGCGGCGATTACAATACCGAGGGTTTCCCGACCAGTCTTAAAGGGATTGCTTCTTATTACAGTCCTACTTCCCAATGGATCGGAGATCTTGGATTTGGTTTCCAGTTCCAGAATATGCATCAAGGTTCCGATCCGATTGTTCCCGTCGGAGAGGCCGCAGCTCGTTACAACTTAGGATCCAATTGGTCACTAGGTCCCATCATGAATACCTACTTCTCTGAACCAGCACGCTATGGTTCCGTAAATAACAACGTCACTTCGTTTGTCGGAGTGGGCGCTGTTCGCGAACTCAGCATCTCAGGCTACGACATGCGCGCAGGTATCACGGCGATGACGGATATGGATATTCCAGGCACTCAAGTGAACACCATCCAAGCTAACTTGCACATTGCCCTGGGAAATTCGAAAAAAGAGGCTCTCGCTTCGATTCCGGCTTCAAATTACCAACCGGCAAGTCATTTAATTAAAGCTTCCGGCGATCTTGCATGGTCGCGTCCTTTGGCTCATTTTGAATTGAATAAAGCTGAGCTTTCGCCGTTGGGAAAATCCTACTTGATTCGCGTCGCGGACATTTTGAATTCCAATTCAAAAAAGATTGAGAGCATGACGGTTGTGGGTCATACGGACCAATCGGGCCCGGAGAAACTCAACAAAACACTTTCGATTGAGCGTGCCAAGTCGGTAGCCGCTTTCTTGCGCGCTCGCGGAGTTGCAAACTCCAAGCTGCAGTTGCAGGGTAAAGCTGCGACTGAACCTGTATCGACAACGGAGCTGGCTCCCAATCGTCGCGCAGAATTAAAGCTCAATGGCGTCGAAGACATTGACGACGTTCAACAGAGCATTCAATCAATTCGATAAAAAGTAAAAACTCGTCGGAAATGGGAGCCTTCTTGGCTCCTTTTTTTTGGTTTTAAATTCGACAATAAAAGCCACATTTACAATTCTTACTCCGGTATGTTCCAAAGCGACGTCTCCTTTCAAGATTCTAGAACTAAAAACCAATTCATGCGGCAAGATGAAAGAGCTGGTTCAGGATCTAATGTCCACTTCGCAGGGAGGCTTTTGTGAACAACCTGAGTTTAAAATTAACCGCTCCATTGGTATTTCTATTTTCTGCCTGCTCCCCATCGGGATCAGATCAAAGCCCAGCGGCAAATCTGGTTCAAAGCTATTCTGCCAAACCCTCGAACTTTCGCTTGTCTCTTATAGACGCTCCTTCGCGAGACCTAACCTCCGTCTTCGTAAACATCAACCGAATGGAACTCTGGGTTGAAAAGGGCAGTTCCAAAGGCCGACTTTTGCTTGGACGAACCGTGGGCCAGTTGGACCTTATGCTTCTACGAAATGGTGTGAGTCGCACAATCGAAGACTTCCAAATAGGCCAAGATGTGGTGATCAAAGAGATTCGACTTGTTTTAGAAGGTCACGGCAATTACGCCGTGAAGTCAGACGGATCGACCTGCGACCTAAAAACTCCGAGCGGCCAACAGAGCGGTATAAAAATTAAACTAAGCTCTCCGGCGACTATTGCTGAAGGAAGCACCTACTCCTTGGTAGTTGATTTTGATGCGGAAAAATCAGTTGTGGTTAACGGTAACGGAGACTGTTTGCTAAAACCGGTCCTGAAGATGGCAAGCTTTACCCGTTTAGACTTGCAGGCTGCTCCACAGGATGGCGGTACTCCTTCTGTACCCGTTGAAGACCTTACTGGGGGCAGACCAGAGGACGACAACTCCTTGGATCCGGGTACGGGATTCGAAGAATCTGATCCGTCATCTTGGCCACCTGGTTACGAGCCCGGCGCTGGATTTCAGTAACTCTGAACTACCAATCGGAATAAGCGTTTTCAGCGAGTTGGCCCGGACTAATTTTTTCTATATCTGGGCCGAGATAACTGATTTGAGTTCCGGTCAAAGATCTGGGCATTCGATTTTCAAAAAAACTTCTGTCCCAATCGGCTCACTGTCGGAAATCTTGAAAACATTTTCCTGAACTGAGCCCGATGGGGTTCCGACTTTACCAATGTATTTTAGCTCTAAAATCTTAGGATTGGCGCAGGCTAAAGTAATTTCTCGACCCCGAGTGCCCAAGTTCGTACCGATGGCTTGCAGTTGACTGCCGTAATCATTGGCGCATATGTTTCCTTCGACCCCGTTAGTCATACGGGCCGCCAAGGCATACAAATATCCGTAGCTTCCACCGACGTTGTTGGTTTGTTGCCCTTGAGCCTGCAAACAACTTAAATCACCAGCGTTAAAGAGTGCTGCCGGAGCATTGGCCGAATCGAAGGATCCGTCGGCACGCACCAATTTTGGAATTCTGGCAGCCGCGGCCGAGGCCCCAATTCCAGATTTTAATGATCCTGGTCGAACGATAATGGAATGCATGCTTAGTGACTTCCCGGGAAATCGAGCATTGACCGCTGCAATAAGATTTTGAGGAAGATCTCTGTCCGTCAAACGGTAAGCCAGATAGGTGCGATCTCTAACTCCTTGGTCACTCGTTTTGAAGTAGGACGATGAGCGAACGTCCTCATCACTTAAAAATACCACAGCCATATGCGCTTGCGAGCCTCGAATAAAGC
>JAYUPS010000086.1:0-13014 GCA_043759945.1 Bdellovibrio sp. | reverse complement strand
CCGTGAACGCGCAGACGTCCGCGGTAAGGAGTCTCGGTGACCTGGCCTGCCAGGGTTTGACGGATAAATTGCACGTTGGTTCGAAATTCATACTCGTGCGCCACTTCCAGACTTAAATCTTTGTTGATTTTGTAAAGATCGGGACGAAATCGTCGCAGGTGAAAGAAAATGGATTTTATTTTAAGAGCGGAAGTCAGTTCAGAGACGCGGGAAAGTTTCGTTTTGAAAGAAACTTTCTGTCCCGTCACTTCCTCGGGAACCTGGTCGTAACGGCTATCTAAAAGTGAGCTTCCGCCGTCTTTCCAGGGGTTCATTTTCAAGGACAACTTTTCCGATCCCTTAAAGGCTGAAATTCCTTCGATAGTTCGCTCGATTGCAAAGTAAGTTTCGGCTTCCAGGTAATTAAAAGCATGGCGTTCTTGCCAAATCAGGCAGCCTTTGGAGTCGGTTTTCAAATTCATCACGTCGCCTTCGGCCCAGACGCGGAACTCGCGATCGACGATCGGGCTCAAACCCAATTTGTCTTGGACGCAGGCTTGGATGTTAAAAAGCTTCTCTTCCGGAAGTCCCATGGCGGAAATTTTTGACACAAGAGTCTCGGTGGCTCGGATCGAGGTCACTAAAAACTGGGAACCCTGGGCCTCGCCACGTTTTCCCTGACTTGATTTATCGATTCCGCAGCCCGCGAGCAAAAGACCCGAAATGGCCAAGGCGAATAACTGGAATGACTTCATTTAGAACCCCCAGAAAATAAATCTTTTTTCGCAAAAAATCTTAAGCCGACAAAGGTGCGATCCGCCAAAAAAGCCTGATCGATAATTTCATTGTAGGTATGATAGGCAACACGCACGCCCATCGTTTCTTTGGGATTCACAACCCCGACGGATACTTGTCTTCCCTGGCGGTTGTTGTAAGAAAACAATTCTCCCGCAATGGATCCCGGATACACTTCGCTGCCCACAAAAAACTCTCCGTAAGCGGCCCGCACTTGAAACTTCTTGAAGGCATACTTGAACGTGGCTTCGCCGTGAACCCCAGTCCCGATATCGCCGGGGGCCTTGCGGTTTTGAGCTTGAGTCCCTTCCAACGAAACACCCGCGCGCAACCAGTTGTAAGCCACCAAACCGTTGATCTCGTCCGTATCAAAATCGTAAGCAAAACGGGCCGAAGTGCTTCCGAGGCCCGTGATTTCATTCCCCGCAAGGCGACTGTCTTGCGCAATCGAAGGCGTCAGCCCCTGAAAGTTTAATCGCGACAATCGGACTTCCCCGGCAAGACCCTTAGTTTCATAATGGCCCGCGATGAAAGAGGCTCCGGATAAAACCGGATTTCCATCTTCCGGAAAATACCGGGGTGTTACCAAAGTCGAAGTCGGTATCACCGAGTAAACTTGCGCTTCCACCGCCACACCCGAAGTCCCGCTGCTCAGGGTTAATTTACCGCCGGGATGATCTTTTGTTTGAAAAATATCGGCCGAAGTTGACGTGCGGATTTCGACAAAACCCATTTGTCCGGAAATCCAAGACGCGGGCTTGAGTTCCAGATAAGTTTCTTCGAAGCCAAAATTTGATTTTGGATTAAATTCGTTGGTTACCGAAACGGAGCTTCCACCCATCCCGATAAACTTGATTCCCAATTTGCCAGAAAGCCAAGGCGTGAAATCGGTGCGCGCCAAAAAGCCCACATCCACGCGCATAAGATTGGCGTCGGTGAATTCGTCTTCGATTGAACGCAGGGACATTCCTGCGGTCAGACTTAATTTCGAGTTTTGCCAGTCGTCTTCAACCTCTTGGCTTGAGAACGAAAGAGTCGATTGATTTTGGGCCTGAGAGGCCAAGCTAATGAGTGCGACGAGCAGCAAATTAATCATGTCTGGAAGTTACACCAGCTTGCGTCAAGTCGGGGTTAGGATTTAGGAATGGAAAAATTTTACAAAGCCCTGTCTCAAAGTTCGTCAGGCATTTCCGAGATCGGCAGGCTGGTGTGCGGGATAAGACCTACCGGCGCTGCAATCGTGCAGTAATGAGTGTAGGGGTCCTTGTCAGAATTTTTAAACCGACGGCAACCCAGGTAATCCACGCTCGCCCCAGTTTCCCCTTTGTGTACGGGTAAATTAATTAACAAATTAAAGAGCTTATCTGAATCTTGGGCCGACATTTTGATCGAGGTGGTGCTTTTCGGGGAGGTCAATGGACCCGATCGGTAACTGCAGCGGGAAGCTATCGGAGTCCCAGTTTGTTCGCAGACCAGCTGAAAGATTTCGAAATGGTCTTTTTGTTTTTGGAAGACCTGAAAAAGATCGCTCTCTTTAACAAGCTTGCGCCGGTTTTGCCAAAAAGCCAGTTCGGGATCTGGATGAATCGCGCCTTGGCTGCAAGCCAGGAGCATACCGAAAACTCCAATCAACAAACTAAGAGTTTTCTTTTTTCGAATCACTATGAACTTCAGTTTTCGTCGAGCCGCCGGACGAAATTTCTTTGCTCGCTTCTTTTTTGGCGAGAAGTGCTTTTTGCTCCTCCTCTTGCTCCTGGTTATTCAATTTTCCATCCAGACCGTTTTTGAAATCTCGAATGGCTTTGCCGAGTGAAGAGCCCAGAGCCGGCAGTCGGCTGGGCCCAAAAAAGACCAACACGATCACGAGCAAAATCAAGATATGAACCATGCTAAACTGACCCACAAAAACCTCCTCGGGACTCGGTATATTTAATTAGACTCCCGAGCCCGAAAATCGTCAATCCCCGTCCAACTCCGTGGACCCAAGCTGTCTCATTAGTGAGCATGTTTCTTTGCGCAACCGCGGGCAGGCATTGAGCTGCGTCATTGCGAAACCGCCGGTTGGGTCACGGTCAGCGGGTGCCAATTTCACCCTAAAATTGAGTTTCAAATTTTATCCACAAAATGCTTTCACTCCCAAATCGATTTTTTATCCCCGAGTAATCCACAAGGATTTGTAAGAATAAATCGCAAACTCGTTCGCGGGAAAAAAATAATTTTGCCGGAATTATCACCAGAAATTTTTTCTAGATTTTTACATTGTATGACGGACCGGCTTGGCTTCACTATCTTTTCTCACATGCTTGAAATCTGGAACGACATCAAACTCAACCTCAACACTCAGGTCGCCGATCATGGCCCCTCCCTGGCAGTGCTCGAATCACTTCAGTTCTTAGGAATGAATCATGAGATCGAAAATGGCCGGCTGCGCTTAGGACTTCCGTCATCGCTCTCGATTGACATGGCGGAACGTAAATTAAGACCCTTGATTGAAAAACAAATTAAAAATTTGATCGATCATAAGAACCTGGGTGTTGAGTTTGTACTTTCTCAGAAATCGATTAAGCCGACATCTCCCCAAATGGAGCTGGGGGCGGCTCCGGAAGCAGAGATCAAAGAACCGCTTTACAAGTTTTTGCCAAAATTTTCTTTGAACAAGGACATGACGATTGAAAATTTCGTCAAAGGTCCGCAGTCTTCGTTTGCGGTTGAATGTTTAAAAATTTTTGCGGATCCCAACTCCGTCAACCTGGGACCGCTCCTGATATACGGACACTCTGGCCTGGGGAAAACTCATTTGTTGCATTCTTTGGGATGGCAGATTCTAGGCACCAACCCCGAAATTCGCATCAAGTACGTGACCGGCGAAGAATTCATTAACGACTACCACTCAGATATTTCGCGCAAGCAAATGTCCGAGTTCCGCGGGAAATATCGCCTTAAAACAGATTTGCTGCTTATCGACGACATTCATTCCATCGGGCGCACCAAAGGGGCCCAGGAAGAGCTGTTCAATATTTTAAATTATTATGCGGCCACGAACAAAATGATCGCTTTTACCTGCGACAAGTCTCCGGATCAACTGACGGACTTTGAAGATCGTCTAAAATCTCGTCTTCAAGGGGGCTTGAGCGCCGAGATCACGATGCCAGAATTTGAAACGCGCTTTTCGATTGCGGTGCAAAAGACCCTGCAGTTTGGTCTTTCTTTGTCGCCTGTTTTACTTGAATTTTTGGCGCAAAATATTGATCAGGATCTGCGCGCTTTGACGGGCGCCATCTACAAACTGGGTGTGATGACCAATGTTTCAGGTCGTGAGCCCGATTTGCAATCCGTCGAGAAAGCACTCAATCTGAGCGCCGCTCCGGTTTTGAATGTCTCGATAGATTCCATCTTGGCGAGCACCGCGCTAAAACATAATTTGAAAATTTCTGATTTAAAATCCACGAGCCGATTTCGCATCGTTTTGAATGCCCGCAATGAAGCCATGAGGTCCTTGCGCGACTCTTTGGGACTTTCCTACTCAGAAATTGGTCGCGTCTTTGGCAAAGACCATTCGACCGTCATGAACTCCTTAAAAACCTCGCCATGAAGCGGATTCGGACCTCCCAAATAGGGCTAGGGAAGTGGGGCCAAAAAGTTTTGGCTCGCGTCTCGGAGCTCTCGCAGTTTGAATTCGTCGGAATTGCGGATCGAAGCTCTCGGGAGCTGGATGTCTTTGCCTCCAAAGTGGGAGCCTCACCCTTTCGCTCCTGGGATGAGCTCATTCAGTTTTATATTCCGGATCTGGTATTAATTGCGACTCCGCTCGTGAGTCATCTGGATCTTGCGGCCAAAGCGCTCCAGCAGGGTTGCCACGTTTGGCTGACAAAGCCCGTTGTTTCTTTGTCTTCGGATCTGGAAAAACTAAAAGCATTAGCCCTAGAAAAAAATCGTCGGATTTTTTTTGACCATACATACATATTTAATCCCCAGTTTCAAAGGATCGCGCAGGCCCTCGAGAAAACCGGCTTGCCCCAGAAAGTGGAATCTTATCGGGGTCATCATGGGGGGTGGCAAAAGGGTTCCACAGCGCTGGAAGAACTCATCTACCATGACATCTATATCGCAATGGCCTGGATGAAGTGTTCTCCAAAAACTGTGTCCTATAAAGTCACACCGAATTCAGATCCCCGTCTGCAAGAGGAATTCTTAAGTCTTATTTTTCCCGCAGGCCAGGAGTTTAAAGTTTTCTCGTCGCTCGGCTGGACCGAACGACGACGAGAAATGAAAATTTCAACAGCATCCGGAGAAATAAGTTGGACCGAAAATGACCTGGAAACTAATTTTGCAAGCCCTTTGGCGTTTTTGGATTTCGATGCGATTCAAACGCAGTTTTTAGATATCGCTAAAGCTCTTATTGACGGGGTTGAACCCAAAGTGGGATTTCAGCAGGCCAGCGACACTCTCAAAGTGATCGAGTTCGCCAGACTTTCGAATCAACGTGGCGGGGCCTTGGTTTCGTATGAATAAAACATTGGAGATTACCATTCCAGTTTTAAACGAAGAGGCCAGGCTTTCCCGGGGAGTGAAAGATTTGGTGGACGCGATGAAGCGTCTGGATCTGGTCCCCCGGATCGTCATCGCCGACAATGGCTCCCGCGATAAGACCCTATCGATTGCCGAAGAGCTTGTTCAAGAATTTCCCGACGTGCGTTTGGTTTCCGTTCCAAATCCTGGCGTGGGTCTCGCCTTAAAATCCTCTTGGACCAGTTCTGGGGCTGACTGGGTCGGCTATGTCGATGTCGATCATTCCACAGATCTCAAGCACTTAGCCGATGTCGTCAAAGTAATTTCTGAACAAAAATATTTGGTCTGCACCGGATCTCGCTTGCTCCAGGATTCTCAAGTCGTGGGACGGAGCTTGCGCCGGGAAATCGCCTCGCGCGCTTTTAATTTTCTGCTGGCAGAGCTTTTGGAAGTGAATTTCACTGACGGCATGTGTGGCTTTAAATTTATTCAAAGAAACCACTTCTTGGAACTTGTGAAGAACTATCCGTCAATGAATGAGGGCTGGTTTTTTAACACGGAAATGTTAGTTAAGTCCGAGTGGTCCGGAAAACCTGTCTTCGAATTTCCGGTGACCTGGACTGACAACGCGGACTCACGCGTTCAGATCATTGCACTGGCTAAAAATTACTTCCGCCAAATCCTGCGTTTACGAACGGAGAAAACTTTTGTCGGAAACTAACTTCGACGCGGTGATTATTGGTGGGGGATTTTTTGGCCTGTCTGTGGGACTGGAATTGGGCCGAAGAAATCAGAAGGTCCTGATATTGGAAGCCAATTCCGAAACGATGACTCGAGCTTCGATGATTAATCAGGCACGCGTGCACGGGGGCTACCACTATCCCCGACACCTGAACACGGCCCTGCGTTCGCGAATCAATCGACCTCGCTTCCAGGCTCAGTACGAAGCTGCCATTTGTGACAACTTCACCCATTACTACGCTATTGCCAAAGAACAATCTTTGGTGAGTGCCCGACAGTTTAAAAATACGATGGATCTTTTAGGATCGGAAACAAAATTAGCGCCTGCAAGTGTTCGTCAACTTTTTGATTCCGACCGCATCGAAAATGTTTTTCAGGTTCAAGAACCTGCTTTTGACGCGATTAGGCTGCGGGAGCTTATCGAAGCCGAACTCAATTTGCTCAGCAATGTTCTGATTCAAAGAAATTGCAGGTTCGAGGGTCTGATCACAGAAAACTCGGCGCATAAAGTGACTTATATTGAGAACGAAGAGCCAAAAGAAGTTGGGACTAAGAAAATCTACAATTGCACCTATGCCTCTTTGAGCGCGAATCAAAAAAAAGCGGGCCTTGAAATTACGGCTATTCAATACGAACTGGCCGAACTCTGCCTGATTTCCGTTCCCGAGCCCATAAAACGTATGGGCGTGACCGTCATGTGCGGGCCCTATTTTTCGGTCATGCCGTTTCCAATGAAGCCGGGCTTTCATTCTTTAAGTCATGTGCGCTGGACCCCGCACTACGCCTGGGAAGGCCTACCACGAATTTTTGAAAATCGACCGGCTTCCAATTACCAGCACATGATACGCGACGCTGGTAAGTACCTTCCGCTTCTAAATCAAGCCGAATTTTCTGAATCTATTTTTGAGGTCAAAGCCCTTTTGCCGCGGACTGAAAAAAATGATGGTCGTCCCATTTTGTTTCAAAAACAGCTCCAGGGAGACTGGGTCAATATTCTGGGCGGAAAGATTGATAACGTGTACGATGTTTTTGAAAGCTTAAGTCAGGAGATCTAAATGAAATCACCTTTTTTTGTTTCTGCAATTCTTACGGTCGATACTCGTTGGGAAAATGATTTCTCCGCCCGCTTGGCACAAGTGACCCAAGTTCTTCGCGAAAACTATGAGCATTTTGAGGTCCTGATCATCGACACAAATCCCTCGAAGATTGGCCTTCGCATAGACCCGTTGCTCGAGCGACTTCCAGGACTGCGATATCTGTCCCTGGCCGGCGTAAAAAATTTAGAAACCGCCGAGTATGCCGGTTTTGATCAGGTGATCGGGGACTACGTTATTTTGATGGACTTATTCCAAGACCCGGCAGCTCTTTTGCCAAAGACGATCGAACTTTGCAGCCAAAGCAAATCCTTGGTTTACGGTTCTTATTCCAGAAATCAAAAAGAGTCTCCCCTGATGAAACCTCTGTCCCTTTGTTTTCATGCTTATTGTCGCTACGTTTTGGGTTTCAGTTTGCCTAAGTTTGCGTCGCAGTTTCGGGTCTACGACCGTTTTATGGTCAATGCGATTCTTAAATTCCGAGGACGCTTTCCCTTGCTTCGGCTTTACGGCGCAGCCGTGGGGATTCCGGCCGTGCCCTTTTATTTTGAGACCGCGCTTTTGAGTGAAATCTCACTTCAGGAACGCTTGCGCGAAGGTTTTGAAATTATCTTGGCCTCGCCCCGTCAAACGGTGCGATTCTTGGGCCAGCTCTCGATGGTCTTTGCGTTGGCTATTTTGGCGGTACTGACCGGGATGATTTTCATGGGATCAACCCAAGGGGTTTATCCTTTGATTGGAGTCAGCATCTTGTTTTTGATTTTGATGACCTGGGGATTTGCAGAAACCCTGATGAGAGCCATCGATGAAACTTCTTCGACGCCTTTGTATCACGTGGCGCTGGAAAAAAAATCCAACGTCTTATTACCGGGAGCTCGACCCAATATCGAAAGCTAGAATCTTGGCGGGAGCCTCGACGATCACAAAATACTGGGTCGTTTTTTGGGGATCACTTTCAATTTCAAACTTCATCGTGGAGAGTTTCTTTTTTTGCGGACATTTTTTATCTTTCCCGCCCACACTCCCGACAAGATTTACGTAACGAACCTCGATGTCTTTTCCGGTTTCTGGGCTGGGGACTTTGGCGATCGAATCTTTTCTCTGCAGATTGAGTAAATGCGGGTCTGACGGACACGAGGGAAATTCAAATTGAAGGGTGGCTTTCTGTCCAGCCATTAGCTCCCCGTTAAGAAACAGGCCAGCCACACCCAGGGGCTTTGCAGCGGCGGTCTGGGAAACAAGCGATACTGTTAAAATCACAACAGCAAATAAAGAATTTTTCATTGAAGTTTTCATAGGTAAAATCCTAGCATTCTGTGGTTAAATCCGGCTATGAAAAAAATTTTTGCTTTCCTGACGTTTCTTTGTGCGGCAGCAGCCGCAACGGCGGCCGTACCTGCGGCCTACCAGACACCAGCCACCTGCGTTGAATTCGAAACTCGCTTTTTGAAGCCCGTGCCCAGAAAAAATTCGTCGCCCAACGACTATCAATTTCGGCGCTTGATCGAGGGTTCGTGGGACTACGTTATGCAAGAGTTTCCCGAGTACGCAACTTACATAGGTTATCCTGGACAGAATGCCCGCTGGACCGAATACACGGTCGAAAGTCGCAACCGTCGCTTCAAAATGGTGGACTGCCAAATCAAATTCTTGAAACAAGTGAACCCGAAGCAGCTGAGCCCTCAAAATCGACTCACGTTCGAACTTTTTAAACAGAAGCTGGATTTGGAAAAAGAGTCTGAGAAATTTGACTCCGATTTGATCATGATGACCCAGCTTGACGGCATACAAATGAATCTCCCCGATTTAATCTTTGCCGCCCCTAAGAAAAATTTTAAAGATTTCGAAGAGGTCCTGGCGCGTCTAAACTTGTTGCCGATCTTGCTGGAACAAACCCAAAACATGATGAAACTGGGGATCGAAAAGAAATACACTCACGTTAAGTTTTTGATGGCCAAAGTGCCGGCCCAACTTGATGAGTTTATCCAATCCGATTACGCGAAGAACCCCGTCTACCGACAGTTCCTGGAGCTTCCAAATTTTTTAAGTGAAAATCAAAAGCTCGAGATTCAAGCGCAGGCCAAACAAGCCATTAGCACCAAAGTCATCCCGGCCTTCAAGAACCTAAAGAAATTTATCGAGACCGAATACCTGCCAAAATGCCGCGAGGAAATCGCAGCAGTTGGTTTGCCCAATGGGCCGGCTTATTACAGTTTTTCCTCCCGAAGCAAAACCACAACGGATTGGAGCGCCCAGAAAATTCACGAGATTGGATTAACCGAGGTCGCGCGCATTCTAAAAGAAATGCAGTCCTTGAAAGAATCCCTCAAGTTCAACGGAGATCTGCGAGCCTTTAATAAGTTTTTAAACTCGGATTCACAGTTTATTTACCGCGATGCCGACGAATTGATCTCGGGCTACCGGGATATCGCCAAGCGCGTAGATCCTGAATTGCCTCGTCTTTTTAAAACACTTCCGCGATTGCCCTACGGAATCAAGGCGATGCCAGACTACAAGGGAGCGTCCGGGCCCACGGCTTATTACCAACCCGGGAGCACCGCTTCGGGACGGGCCGGCTATTTTGAAGCCAACACTTTTGATTTGAAGTCTCGTCCAAAATGGGAAATGGAAGCGCTGACCATGCACGAAGCCGTGCCGGGCCACCATTTACAAATCGCCATCGCCCAAGAGCTTTCCGAGCTCCCCGAGTTTCGAAAGAACGAAGGCTACACCGCTTTTGTCGAAGGCTGGGGACTGTACGCCGAAAGTTTGGGCTATGACCTGGGCATGTACAAGGATCCCTATTCGAAGTACGGCCAGTTGGTCTACGACATGTGGCGGGCTTGTCGTTTGGTCGTTGATACGGGAATGCACGCTTTGGGTTGGAGTAAACAAAAAGCGTTAGATTACATGCTGGAGCAAGTGGGAAAGTCGAAACTCGACACCGAAAATGAAATTGACCGTTACATCACCTGGCCCGGCCAGGCTTTGGCTTACAAAGTTGGGCAAATGAAATTCCAAGAATTAAAAGAAAAATCCAAGAAGCACCTGGGAGAAAAATTTGATGTTCGCGAATTTCACGACGAAGTCCTGCGGCATGGAGCTGTGCCTTTGAATGTTCTCGAGAAGTTGCACGCGGAATGGTTGATTAAAGCTCAATCAGAGGCTCGGAAATAAAAACCGTCAGGCGACCAATTGATTGATTGCTAAAAAATGCAAGATTGCAGCAATTACAACCAACAGATGAAAAATCTCGTGGTAGCCGAAATAGCGCGGCGATGGATTTGGCATTTTAAGAGCGTAGACGACCGCGCCCACCGTGTAGACGATTCCCCCGGAAAAAATTAAAGACACTCCCGAAGCGCCAATCCCGTTGCGAATTTCGGGCAGGTAAGGGTAAACCAGCCAACCAACGGTGACATACAACACGGCGGAAACCCACTTCGGAGCTTTCACCCAAAACAAAGATTGCAGAATACCAATAAGCGCTGCTGTCCAAACCAAAAACAAAGGCTCTTTGGCTTTTTCTCCCTGGATGGCCAGCAAACAGATGGGAGTGACGGTGCCGGCAATTAAAATAAAAATAGCGGCGTGATCAATGCGCTTCATCCAAGCACGGACCTGCGGATCCCAGGTGGGCCGATGGTAGAGCGCACTCCAGCCAAACAAACCCACCAAACTGATGGAATAAATCAAAGTCCCGAAAAAAGCTCGCGGTCCCTGACTGTTGCCGATCAACATGGCGCTAGCCCCCAGCGCCAGAAAAAACGCCGCTTGATGAAAATGTCCCCGCAGAAGTGGCTTCGTATCTGGTTTCATGGCTTAACAAGATATACCGACATCCAACAGAAAACAAGACCTCCGCTTTAGCGGTTGCGCACCCGTTTTACTCACGTCAGAATTTAAGCATGAAAAAACAAGGACTGTTTTTGACGCTGGTCTTGATTCTGGATGGCCGATTCGTGATGGCCCATGACTCGACAGACTGGAGAAACGATAAAAAGGCTTTTGCCGCCGCAAAAGATTCTCCAGTAAGCCGGCGAGAGCCAATCCCGCTGTCGGTCGTTTTGCCGGGGATATCCTCTGATTTTTTAAAACACAAACTCTCCGAGATATCCGGCGCAAAACCCGTGATGATCGAGGGAATGCAAGTCACCATTCCGGAGCGTCGTTCGGGCCGGGGCCGGGAACTAACGATGAAATACCTGGCCCAAGAATATCGGGCTTTGGGCTACACGGTGGGCGCAGAAAGCTTTTCTGGCGGCAATAATTTTATTGCGGAACGAGCGGGATCCGATCCGACGAAATATCTTATTCTTTCCTCGCATATTGATTCGGTCGGCAATGCGGGCGCCAACGATGATGGCTCAGGCACCATTTCGGCTTTAGCAATTGCCTATGCGTTGAAAGATCTGAAGATCAAACACAGTCTTCGCATTGTGGGTTTTGATCGCGAAGAGGTCGGCCTGGTGGGATCGGCGGCCTACACGCAAAATCTAAAAAACCGGAATGACTTTTTGGGCAATATTCAATTGGAGATGATGGCCACCAACAGCCGCCTTGACGGCCGATTTCACGTCATCGATTGCGACCGAGCGGATTCAAAATTTTTGAGCCAGAAAATCATGAATGCGATTGCGAACCTGAAACTTCCGCTGAAGCGCGTATCTGCCTGCACGGAACGCAGTGACCATGCCTCTTTTTGGCAGGAAAATTTAGCCGCGGTTGTGATTTCAGAAAACTTTTTTGGCGACGACGGCGACACCTGTTACCACGCCGCCTGTGACCAAGTAAATTCGCGCTTGGATTTTGAATACATGAACGGAATTACAACCGCAACCGCCCACGCCACCGCCGAATTGCTGGGAGCCAGCGCTACAGACTAGCGCTGAGATAGGTCATCATTTCGGGTCCGCGAATCTCGTATCTTGAGGGCGCGGTTTCCAAATAGGGCTGAAAAATCATCATCGAAGCCGAGACATTTTTTAGCCGAACACCGCCGCGAATTCCCGCGCGCAATTGGTTGCGGGTATCAATGGCCTTGGTGGGAAACGAAACAAAGTTGTATTCCCCGTACAAATCCATCGACAAGCGCTGAATTTGTACAAACTCGAACATCGCTTCGGGGATCAACCAATTGGAAAAAATTGGCGCAAACTCTCGCTCAAATGCAATCCCAAGGCGGGCATCAACCGCATTTTTTGAGGGAGCCGTCGCGGTGGCCTCCCAATATTTTTGGCGGTACTCGGCCCAGGTCCACACATCCGGATAGAGTTCAGATTTAACTCCCGCATGCGGGCTTGCCGCATTCCCGGAAACTTTTTTTCCGTCGGTGATAATTAAATTTCTGTCGATTAAAACTCCGCCAAATGCAATCACCGGCACGGTCGAATTGAAATCGAGCTTTTTCTCGACCCGAAATCGCGCCACGGTGGCCACTCCCCACAGCTCGTGCACGTAGTGGGTCTCGGAATAATGTTTGAGCTTCACTGGAGATCGGGAAGTCGGTGGCGGAAGGTTTAATTTTTCCGAAGATTCGTTTGTGGGATTTTTAGAAGATGATTGCGCAAATGTTATGGATATCAAAAAGACTAGGCTTCCGATCACAGTTCCCTCCTTGGAATTGCTTATTTGAAGCACATATCAGTCTGAGGGCCCGCCGACACCGTTTCAAGCGGCAGAGCGTCGGGTGGCACCTTTAATGCTCACTCTCTTGGGTGATCAAATTTTTGAACCTTATTTCAATTCTGCCTTGGACCCGTCGTCGAACTGTTCGACAGATTCCCGCGTGGGCCGCCTCTCAAGGGCATTTTACGTCAATAACGAGAACTTTTTCCATCATCTCAAACGTTTATCGCTACCATAAATTAGTACGATTAGGTCTTCTGGAGCTAAG
>JAYUPS010000085.1:0-4753 GCA_043759945.1 Bdellovibrio sp. | reverse complement strand
GCTTGTTTCAGGAGCGATCGAAGCACTTGTGCCCGGGGGGCGAATGGTTTACTCGACCTGTTCGCTTTCTAATTTTGAAAATGATGGGGTTATTGAGCGAATCTTAGAGAAAAAATCGGAAAAGGTAAGATCTGTTCCGGCAAGTTCTGAAACTGCGGAAAAAACTAAATATGGCGCTTTGCATTTGCCCGATTACTCGGGCTTTGGACCGCTTTATTGGAGCGTGCTTGAGAAATTGTCGTAAAGATCTTAACGCAAAGATCTTCGGCTGCGTTTTTTATCCTTGTACATCGGTAGGGTCAGGTTGCCGTAAGTTTTTTTTCGAAACATCTCAAGGGCTTCTTCGGTCAAGTCGTCTTCGATGGGGGTGAGCAGGTGGTGCGGAATAAAACCTATCGCCATAAGTTCGGCCATGTAGCTGCCGACGACCTCTTTAATAAACTCGTTCTGAGACTCCTTGGGAAGGTCCCCCCGTTGCAAGCGCAGAATCATAAGTTGTAACAAGCGATCATGGTTCATAAGATACTAGCTTGATCGGTATTGGAAAAACTTCCTTGAGTCGGGAAACGCGAGACGATGCAAACTCTTAGCAAAACTCATCCAAAGGCCCTTTCGGAGACTGAACTTCAGTCCTACTGCGTTTGGATTCGTGAGCGAATTCAAGGGGCTCAGCTGCAGGACGTTCGTACGGATGGCCGTGTTTTAGTGCTCGAACTCTACGGCCAAGGTCCGTCGATGCTGGTCATCGATCCGCAGGTCGGAATACCCAGTTTTCGATGGGTTGCCGGGAATGAAATTCCAAATTTTAAAAAAATTCAAAAACCTTTGCAGCTCTTTTTAAAATCTCACGCGAAAAATTTAGCGCTTGGGGAATTGCAGATGCAAGTGGAAATGGGCCGCATCGTGGAGTTGATATTCGTCAATCGCTTTAAAGAAGTTCGATTGCAAATCATCTTGATCCCACGATTCGGCAATGTCCTGGCCTTTGCCGAGGGGAAATCGATCGCGTGGTCTAAGCCCAAAGAAATTCCACAACGACCCGAGCAGGTCACGGAAATGGGGAACGAGGAGCGGGATTGGAAGACTTATGGCCAGGAGCTATTTACGCCTGTCGCACGGGCGGAATCCGTTGCCGCCCCCAAAGATGACCGGGCCAAACAAATCCATAAAAAACTTGGCGCCATCGAAAAGTTAAAAGCAACATTAATCTCGGAAGCAGAACATCGCTGGCACGAGTTTGGTGAAGCTTTGAAAATTCAAGCCAAGGCTCCCGCAGAATTTCAAGATTTGTGGGACTCCAAATTGAATCTTAAAGACAATCGCGAGCGGGCCTTTCATAAATCCAAAGAAATTCGCCGCAAAAAAACGGGGACGCAAGCCCGCATCGAAATATTGGAGCAAGAAATTCAGAAGCTGCAATCTTCAGTGAGTCTTCCCCCGGTTGCGACCCATCGCAAGGGGACTCAAGCCCTGCGAAAAACAGGCTCCAAGGGTCAAACTTTGAACTTAGAGTCGGGAGCTCAGGCCATCGTTGGAAAATCGGCAAAAGACAATCTCTCTATTTTGCGCCAATCGCGGGCGTGGGATTTGTGGTTGCATTTAAAAGATGAGCCTTCGGCGCACGGGGTGATTTTCCGAGAAAAAAATCAAGTCATTTCTGAAAATGAAATTAATCTGGTGGCCCAGTGGATTCTGGCCAAGAGCAAATTGGCAAAAAACACCACCAGTTCTTTTCGTTTTGAAGTGCTTGTCGTGGAGTGCCGCTTTGTAAAACCAATTAAGGGTGATAAATTGGGCCGTGTCACTTACAACTCGCCCCGGGTCTACAGCTTTGCATCAAAGCTAAACCCTTGATTTTATTTCTGTTCCCCTTAAGCTCAGGAGTTGGTTTTTGATTCATTCTGAGCGGAGGTCTGTCAGTGATCGAAGTCACTCAACTTACAAAAATGTACGGTTCGACGCCGGCCATTGATTCGCTCAATTTTAATATTAAAAAAGGAGAAGTGGTCGGGTTCCTGGGACCCAATGGCGCGGGAAAGTCCACCACGATGAAAATCATTACGGGGTTCATGGCGCCAACCAGCGGCACCGCACGAGTGGCTGGATTTGATGTTTTTGAAAATCCGATCGAAGTTAAAAAACGAATTGGTTATTTGCCAGAGACTCCGCCTTTGTACGCCGAAATGATCGTCAAAGATTATCTTACCTTTGTGGCCGAACTTAAGGGCGTACCCCGCGCGGAGCGAAACAAGTGGGTCGGTCGTTCAATAGAAAAAACAAACTTGGGGTCGGTGGAAAAGCGACTTATTCAGAATTTATCCAAAGGCTTTCGCCAACGCGTTGGTATCGCTCAAGCCCTGGTCTCTAACCCGGATATTTTAATTTTAGATGAGCCCACGGTGGGTTTAGATCCCAAACAAGTGGCCGAGATTCGGGATCTGATTCGGGAGCTCCGGGGGGATCACACCATCGTTTTATCGACCCACGTGCTGCCTGAAGTGCAGGCAACCTGTGAGCGCATTATTATTATCAATCGTGGCAAAATCGTCGCGCAGGATTCCTTGGAAAACCTGTCGGCACTTCAAAGCGGCGGGCGAAAAGTCCACTTGCGCATAAAAACCCCTCATCTTGAATTTGCGGGTCGACTGCAACACATCAAAGGCGTGTTGCGGGTGAACGCGATCGAGAATGGGACTCGTTGGGAAATCGATACCGAGGGTGACGAGGTAATTATTGAAGCCATCGCTAAAGAAGTTATCAGTTCAGGTTTAGGCTTGATGGAGATTGGCTCAGCCAAAGCGGATCTCGAAGATATTTTCATGAAGCTGACTTATGGTCAAAAAGAGGTGAACGCGTGAATCCGGTGATGGCCCTATTTAAGAAAGAAGTCCGTGGATTTGTGTTCAGTCCCACATTTCTGATCGTCTGTGCTTTGGTTGCGACGGTGCTCACTTGGATTTATCCGACGCAGTTAAAGATGTTTCAAACCATGAGTGAAAATGCGATGTATTCGATGGGCGCAGCCCCCCAGCAAATGAACATCCACTACGGATTGTTTTTACGACACCTTAGTTACTTAAATCTACTTCTCATTTTGATTGTTCCGGCGCTCACGATGAAGCTGTTCTCGGAAGAAAAAAAGCTGCGTACTTTTGATTTGCTTCTCACTTGCCCGATTAAGTCTTGGCATATCGTTCTGGGAAAATATTTGGCGGCTTTGGCGGTCATTTTCCTGATCACGGTGCTCGCATTTTTATATCCGGCGGCGACGGGCTTCTTTGCCAAAATCAATTGGGTTACCCTAATCGTGGCTTTTTTGGGAATCTTTTTGGTAAGTTCGGTCTACGCGGCGATGAATCTTTTTTGTTCCTCGATGACCGAATCCGCAATCATCGCATTCGTAATGGCGGTGATCTTTAACATTTCAATTTGGTTTTTAGGAATGGGCGTCGAAGTCGTGGACAGTCCCTGGGCCCGTTCCGTGTTTGAGCATATTTCTCTGAACACGCATTTGTCCAGTTTGGTCGAGGGAACCGTGCGCACAAGTTCGCTCATTTTCTTTGCCAGTGTGATCTTTTTGTTCTGTTTTCTATCGGAGCGGGTGGTTGAATCCACTCGTTGGAGGTAACCGTGAGCCGACTGGGAAAAATTCTGTTTTTTATGGCGGGCTTAAGTTTTGTTAGCTTTGTGATTATCCGCTTTTTGCTTGGTACCTGGGTGCCATTCCTGTGGGTGGCCTTGGGATTGTTTGCGTTTTTTATTCTCTCGGCTTTTTGGATAGACCGAAAGATTTTTGGAGAATTCTTTGCGATGAAAACGACCAAGCAGGGTCTTTCCATGGGAACTATGATTTTGCTGGTGGTGACGTTGCTGACGGTGGTTAATTACTTTGGTGCCAAAAAATATAAAACTTGGGACCTGTCTGCCAATCAAGTCAACACCCTTTCCGAGCAATCCGTAAAATTGATCGAGGGTCTGAAGGACGATCTCAAAGTCATGTATTTTTACAAGGACGGAACCGAAGGCGTCGAACAAAATCGACGGGCTTTTATGGATCTGATTAAAAAATATCAGGACAAATCCAGCCGCGTGAAGCTTGAGTTCATTGAAATTAACCGCAGTCCCGAAGAAGTCGAAAAGTACGTCATCAAAAAAAGTTCTCAGTCCGTAATTTTGGAGTATTTGGGTCGCACCGCTCAGATTGAAAAAATTGATGAACAAGAACTGACTGGCGGATTGGTCAAGGTCACCCGGGAAAAAGATAAAAATATATACGTCCTAACGGGACATCGGGAACTGGCTTTTGAACAAGCCCAGGACGGCGAGAGCATCGCTTTTTTAAAACAGTTGCTCGAGGGCAATCGCTATGCGGTTAAAACTTTCAGTTTCAGCGATCAAAGCGTTCTGCCAAAAGATGCCGACGTGGTGATGATTTTAGGTCCCGAACAGCAATTTCTGGAAATCGAAATCCAGGCCCTTGAAAATTACTTAAAATCTGGGGGTAATTTATTTTTGGCCCTCGAGCCAGGAACGAAGCACGGTCTCGACGGATTTGTTTCCAAACTGGGGCTGAAACTGGCCAATAATTACATTCTAACGGTAATGGAAACTCCCGTGGGCAGGGCCATGGATCCGCGATTTACGCGCGGAAATTTGTTTTCTGAAACCAATCCAATAACGCGTCCTTTTTCAAAATCGGAATTCACTGTTTATCGAACTCCGCAGGCCATCCTGCGTGAAGGATTTATTGCGG
>JAYUPS010000084.1:0-4755 GCA_043759945.1 Bdellovibrio sp. | reverse complement strand
CTAAAAAGAATCCCGTCTTTTGGCCCTTTTCCAAATTCACTTTAAAAATCGCACCGTTTTCTTTAATTAGAACTTCATTGGCGGTTGGGTCTCCCGCGATATGATCAATTGTTCGGTCCTGGCTGCGGCGATTTTTCTCGATGACCGTTTTGCAATCTGTATTGGCGAGCAACCAATCAGCAATCATATGTTTATCCCAAAATTCAGAAGGGCCCTGTCCGTCGAATTGTAAGACCGCCACCTGATCATAAACATCGCAAATCAGTCCCGGGAGCAAATCACCTTCGCCGTTAAACAGGCGGTAAGCATTAGTTTCAGTTTTTTTAAGAAAACGGCGTAGATCATACGCGTGGGCAAAGCGCTTCTCGAAGTGAGCTTGGTTGGGCGGTACTTTGTCGGTTCCCAACATTCTTAAACACAAAGGGGAGTGCGGATCATAAATTGCCCATCCCAGATCGCCTTTGGCGTCTTGAACTTGGCAAAATTGTGCCTGTTCGACTTTGGTCAATTGGGGCGGTCGCTCGATGGATTGGCGGTACACCCAGGGTTGCCCGCGCGAAAGCGTGCGCCGAAGATTGCGGGTTATTTTGATTTTCAATCTGCTCATGGGGCGCTATTATCGGCCAAAATGAAGGAACAAGATATTAAAAACCTCAGCGACTGTCTAAGTAACCGGGTCGGCTTCAAACGCTTGGGTATTCATTACATAGTACTCATGCCCGGGGAGCGATCTTCGATCCCGCACGCCGAAAGTCACGAAGAAGAATTTGTCTTTGTTTTGAGCGGTGAACCGCAGGCTTGGATCGATGGTTACCTTCATCCCCTAAAAGCCGGTTATGCGTGCGGTTTTAGAGCGGGGACGGGAATCGGGCATTCATTCTTGAATAACAGTTCTCTGCCCGTGGAACTCCTAGTGGTGGGAGAAAAGACAAAGCCCGAAAATCGCTGCGCCTACCTGGTTGATCCCCAGGAGCATGAAAAATCAAAAATCCGTTGGGATGATTATCCTCGCAGGGCTTTGGGCAAGCACTCCGGAAATCCCGGCGCTGAAGAGGTTCAACGGTTCGGATTTGCGGGGCAACTCCCGGAATTTGTCGTCTATGCACCGGGCCTGCCTCTGGTTAAAGCGTTCAATTACCCTGGCGACGAGGAAACATTCGGGGTCGGCCCACGGCTGACGGATCTTGTTGGGCTCGAAAAGCTTGGCATTTCCTACGAGGTTCTACTGCCGGAATCTCGAAGCTCTTTTCCCCATGCGCACACTATGGAAGAAGAATTTGTTTACGTGATCAGTGGCACCGCCAAGTTATGGCTGAACGGTCATATTCGAGAATTAAAGGCCGGAGATTGGGCCGGTTTTTCGCCCCAAGAAATGAGGGCTCACACTGTCATCAATGATTTAAAGGAGCCATTGAAAATGCTCGTGGTCGGCGAGACAGCCGAGTTCAAAGGCGAGCTCATCGCTTATCCGCAAAATCCTTTGCGTAACAAAGAGTGTGCCAGCAAGGGATGGTTCTGGGAAAACTTTGAGATGAAAGATGCGGGGTCGCATTCGGGTCGACCCCTAAAATCAAAGCCAGGACATTTGCGATTCCGCCTTGCGGCGGAAGAGAATATCGAAGAAGTTTTTGAATTATTTCAGAAATCCCCGGATTATTTTTTAAAGATTGAGGGTATGGCACCAACCAGGGAAATTGCACGCCGTGAAATCTTGGATGTTCCCGAAAAGAAAAATTCGTCTTATTATAAAGAGTTTTTGATAATTGAACACGAGGGGCAAAATATTGGTTGTTTGGATCTCCACGTTAACCACCCGGAAGTCGGTATGACTTACCTGGGAATGT
The DNA here is from genome assembly GCA_043759945.1 of Bdellovibrio sp. Lineage (GTDB taxonomy): Bacteria > Bdellovibrionota > Bdellovibrionia > Bdellovibrionales > Bdellovibrionaceae > JAYUPS01. Next base: position 2,911 of record JAYUPS010000084.1, on the reverse strand, counting down.
TGGTGTTGGATGACAAATTTCAAAAGCGAGGGCTCGGGAAAAAATGTTATGCGCTGCTCGAAGATTATGTCCGGCGCGCCCTGGAGTGTTCTAAAATTCGCTTGGGTATTACTCGGGACCAAACGACGCAGGGATTCTGGAAAAAAATGGGCTATTTTGAGAACGGCCACCGATATATCTTTAAGGGAGAGACCAAAATCTCCGAAGTTTTAGAATTCGAAAAAGATTTAATGTCATCATCTTCCGGTAATCTCTAACCTATAAAAATAACTAATACCTGTCAGCCTATTTTAAGATTTGCTGAACCAGCCAAACTGAATTGGGATCTTGCTAACGAAATACAATCGTTTCCTTGAGGGGGAAAGTAGCATGATTCAAAAAGGAATTTTAGTCGTCGCTCTGTTGTTGGCTGTAGGGAAAGTTTCGGCTCAAGAAAACTGTTGGGGGGCGCCGGCCGACACGAGCCGCCTACAACAGCTCTTAAAAGCTAAAACGATGTTCAATGAGGATCACCCTTACACCGAACTGTTTCAAGTTTTACAAAAATTTGTCACCGAACCCGTGGAAATGCTCTATGACGCCAACCCGGAATTCAACGCCTATGCCCAGAATTTCGGTCGTCGAATTATCGTTATGCAAAAGGGAGTTTCAACCCATCCACTTTCCACACCAGATGCTTCGGCCTTGGTGGCTTGTCATGAGCTGGGCCATCATTTCGGAGGCGAGCCTGCGGGCTGGTCCGGAATGTCCATCGAAGGACAGTCGGATTATTACGGGGTCCAGGAGTGCTTTAAATACTGGGTGGACAGTTCGTCGCCCTATGACCCAAAAGATTCGGAAGCCGCCGAATACTGCGACAAAAATCTGGGCCGCCGGGATCCACTCTGTGTCCGAAGCTTGAGCGCAAGTTTGCATTTGACCCGAATTATTTCGGACTTAAAAAAGCATCCTTATCCTTACCTGACCTCCAAGGACAGTTCGGTCGTTTCCCGCACCAATTCGAACCATCCGATCGCCCAATGTCGACTGGACACCTACAAGGCCGGTTACGAATTTTTAGCAGCCGGAAAATCTTTGGGTGAAACCCGTCCGTTTTGTTGGTTTAAACCAGACGGCCGAGTGCCTATGTCTTTGGCGAAGTCTATGTTAGATTAGAAGAACGTGAGACGCTTTCGACGGCCACTGATATTCTTATTGTTAATTTTTGTTGGGACCGGCACGGGTTGCGGTCCCAATCAATCCGATGGCTCGTCCATTTTAGACAACGAGTTTACTTCGGTAGGGTCCTCGCTATCTATTGCAAAAATTTCTGGCGAAACTTATTACGGACGATTGCTTTTTAAGTCCAACAGCGGGCAATTGTACGGTGCGGCTGTCCACTTTAATATCAATACAGATTCATCCACCACCGCGTTTTTCTCGGATTTCATTTTAGATCGTTTGGTGTTGTTCGTAAACATGACCACCGCGGTAGCAATCATCACAAGTCCTGTGGATTTGAACGTGAACCCCAGCTACAGTTTTGGGGGCAACGGACTTTCGGTCTCCGATATCAGTGCCCGGCGAATTGGATTTAATATTAATTTCGGAAACAACGCGAACCTGTCGGATGTCGTCAGTGCCGCTGCTGTTTTTACCCGCGACTTTTCGACATTCGTGGGCGGGGACAATGCGACTTTTTTCTTTATCGCCCAAAAAGCATCAAGCCTAGGAGCCGTCACCGGTGCAGATTTGCTCGGGGCTTGGTTTATGATTGATTTTCAAGTGGCGGGATACGGCGCTTTAATCCTGGGAAGTCCTTCGAAAATGGCCGTCGGCGGCAGCGGCGGCAGGGGATACACTGTTTTTCGCGGAACTGATTTGTCGGGATCAGTCAGCTACGGTGGCGAATACAATCTTACAGACGCCGGAACCGGAGCCTCGGGTCTGGGCTATGATTCCACTCCTCAAGACGCAAGCTCAATCACTATGGATGGAACGGTCGACGGCGCTTTTTTGCTTTCGCCGTCGAAGCGATTTATTTTAGGGTTTGATGCCCGGTCAAACAAATATTTTGCGGGTTCCCGTTAAAACTAACGCATGTCCCGGTCGTGGGAACGAACGGATTTGTTTTTGTAGTTTTCGGAAACAAAATTCCAATTGACGTAGTCTTTCATCGTTTCGATAAAAGCCTGACGTTTATTACGGTAATCGATGTAATAAGCGTGCTCCCAGACATCCACGGTTAAAATGGGACGCAAATTAGAACCTTTGAACGGAACTTCCGCATTCGAGGTTGAGACCAATTTCAATCCGCCCTCGGGATCGGCGCAGAGCCAAGCCCAGCCCGAGCCAAAAGTTTTAACACCCGTATCCACAAATTTCTTAAAGAACTCGTCCATGGAGCCGAAGCTTTTTGTTATTGCTGCCGTCAGTTCCGGCGAGGGAGCGCCGCCCTGGCCCTTGAGGGTCATTCCAAACCAGAAAAAAGTGTGATTCCAAGCTTGGGCGGCATTGTTAAACAAAGGTCCTGAGCTTTCCAGAACCAACTGCTCCAAAGTCATTTTGGCTTTGGCCGGATCTTCATTCAAAGTTTTATTTATATTTTCGATATAAGTGTTGTGATGTTTTTCGTAATGAAATTTCATCTGTTCTTCGCCGAGAAAGGGCGCAAGTTCTGTCAATTTATAAGGAAGAGTCGGTAGTTTGAACATGGGGATTTCTCCTTGAGATTGAGCCCATCGATTATCAATGGGCTTTCAACATCCCCAAGCTAAAGAGCTAAATTCCCGGTGTCAAACTAGTTCAAGGGTACAACGGCGACGACTCGCGCGGCATCTTTGACGCCGATGCCTTGGTACCGAATTCCCGTTACGTTAAAATCGCTTAATTTAATATCAAAAGTCGCCTCGACCAATTTATCGCCGATGAC
>JAYUPS010000083.1:0-13210 GCA_043759945.1 Bdellovibrio sp. | reverse complement strand
AAGTTTCAGGTCGGATTCTAATTCACGGTAAAACTAATGAACGAACTGCCGTTAGTGGTGTTGGGGTGGTTTTTCAAAAGCCCTATCCGTTCCCGCTATCCATTTTTCAAAACGTCGCGCTGGCCCTAAAAGAACGCGGCCTGGCCCATGCCGAAATTCGTGTCAAAGTAGAAATCTCGTTAAGGTTAGCTGGATTGTGGAACGAGGTTAAGCACCGCTTAATGGCCCCGGCCCAAAGTTTGTCCGGCGGGCAACAACAACGACTTTGTTTGGCGCGCGTTCTTGCGCTTGAGCCCGTGTTACTTTTATTAGATGAGCCCTGTTCAAGTTTAGATCCATTCTCGACGAAAGTAATAGAAGACACTTTGAAGGAACTGAGCATCACTGTTCCTATGATAATTGTTACTCATAATTTAGGACAGGCACGACGACTGTCGCAAAATATGCTCTTGCTTTGGAACCATGGAAGGGGCAGCGAAGTAATTGCTCAAGGGCCTACGGAAGAAGTGTTTCAGGACCCTCAAAATAATTTGGCTAAAGATTATCTTTGTGGAGTCGTCGGCTAGTCGGTAAGGTTACACCATGATAAAACAAAAAAAATGGCTGCTGTTAGTTGCCCTGATTTTGATCGTGGTTCTTTTTCGTGTTTTCAATTTGGGCGAATATCTTTCGCTTGATTATGTCCAAGCCAACCTGTCCGACTTTAAAGCTCAGGTCGAAAGCCGTCCGACTTTTTCGATAGCCGTTTTCTTTTTGGTCTACGTGATCTCGACCGCACTCTCATTTCCCGGAGCCTTGATTTTGACTTTGCTGGCTGGTGCTTTGTTTGGGACCGTGGCGGGCACTCTGGTGGTTTCTTTTGCGAGCACGCTGGGAGCGACGATTGCTTTTTTAAGTGCACGGTTGATTTTAGGGGATACCCTTCGCAAAAAATACGGGGATCGATTCAAGGTCATCGACGAGGGCTTTCGGCGCGAAGGGGGATTGTATCTGCTCACTTTGAGGTTGATTCCGGTTTTTCCGTTTTTCTTGGTGAACCTAATGATGGGCTTAACCAATATTTCTGTTCTTCGCTATTTTCTGTTTTCCCAAATCGGAATGTTGCCCGGAACTTGGGTGTATGTGAATACGGGCACGGAGCTCGCGCAAATTAAAAGTTTACAGGGCTTGGCTTCGCCGGCGCTTTTGTTTTCTTTTGCGCTCTTGGGAATTCTGCCCTGGGTCGGTAAAGTGATCGTTCGGACTTTAAAAAATCGCAAAGTCTACGCGGGTTTTAAAAAGCCTGCGCAATATGATTACAATGTCGTGGTTATCGGTGCAGGAGCTGCGGGCCTAGTGACCTCGTACATCGCCAGTGCGGTTAAAGCCAAAGTGGCGCTGATCGAGAAACACAAGATGGGCGGAGATTGCCTGTACACCGGTTGCGTACCGAGCAAAGCCTTGATCCGGAGCGCGCGATTTATTAGCGAGAGCAAACAATCTCAACTGTACGGAATTAAATCGGCGAAAATTGATTTTGATTTTTCGGAGTTAATGAGCCGCGTGCAAAACGTGATTGCTAAAATTGAGCCCCATGACTCTGTTGACCGGTATTCAAAATTGGGGGTGCTGTGCATTCAAGGTTCCGCTCAAATCAAATCGCCCTTTGAAGTGGAAGTGAACGGAAAGACCTTAACCACTAAAAATATCGTCCTGGCCACGGGCGCTCGTCCCCGGGTTCCAGAAATCCCGGGCTTAAAAGACATTCCGTTTTTTACCTCGGACACGATTTGGACTTTGCGGGACAGGCCTTCGCATTTGCTGGTTTTGGGCGGCGGTCCGATCGGATCGGAGCTGGCGCAGGCTTTTTCCATGATTGGTTGCAAGGTCACTTTGGTCGAAAAAGCAAATCAGGTAATGGGTCGCGAGGACGCGGATGTGGTTCGAATCATGATGGAAGCATTTATTAAATCAGGGATGGAAATCCGATTGGAGAGCGAAGTTCAAAAATTTGAAATGAGCTCTGCGGGCCCCCAGGCCACTGTATTTTGTAAGGGTGTCACCGAGAAAATCAATTTCTCGCATTGTCTGCTGGCGATGGGTCGGGTGGCTAATGTGTCCGGTTTTGGACTAGAAAAGCTCGGCATCCAAGTCACCCCGCAGGGAACCGTCGAGGTCGACGAGTATTTGCGCACGAAGTATCCAAATATTTCGGCCTGCGGAGATTTAGTTGGGCCCTATCAATTCACCCACATGGCCGCTTATCAAGCTTGGTTTGCGGCGGTGAATTCCCTGTTCGGAGTTTTTAAGCTCTTCAAAGTGGATTACCGTGTGGTGCCCTGGGCGACTTACACCCATCCCGAGGTCGCCCGTGTTGGCTTAAGCGAGCGCGAAGCCACCGAGAAAAAATTAGATGTGCAAGTCACGCGGTACGGAATAGATGATTTGGACCGGGCGATTGCGGATTCCTCGGATCATGGTTTTGTAAAAGTAATCACGGCCGGAAAAACCGATCAAATCCTGGGTGTCACCATTGTTGCCGATCACGCCAGTGAAATGTTGCCTGAATATGTGACGGCCATGAAGTACAAGTTGGGCTTGAATAAAATCTTGGGTACAATTCACGTCTACCCCACGATGAGCGAGGCCAATAAATATGCGGCCGGCGAATGGAAGCGAAACAATGCTCCCCAAAAAGTTTTGGGTTATCTAAAATTATTTCATGAATGGAGAAGATCATGAGTTATCTTTTGGCTGCTTTGGTTTTTTTGACTACATTACCTGCACAAGCGGCCTTTGATCATTCGCATGCCGCGTGGACTCAGATTTTGGAAAAAAACTTGGTCGCGGTTTCCAACACGACAAAACTAAAGTACTCGGAAATAAAGAAAGACACGACGGACTTGGATAATTATCTAAAAACCGTGAGCGGGGTCAGCTCCAATGAGTACGACGGTTTTAGCGAAACACAAAAACTGGCCTTCTTGTTTAACGCTTACAATGCCTTTACGGTGCGGCTGATTTTGAATCAGAAAGAGATTCCCAAATCTATCAAAGACATTAAAGAGCGGTCTTTTTCCAATCCCTTGGGAAATCCATGGAAGCATCGATTTTTTAATTTTTTAGGAGCTTCCACGAACCTGGATCAGTTAGAACACGATCTGGCTCGGCCTAAGTATGATGAGCCAAGACTGCATTTTGCATTTAACTGCGCCTCGGTGGGTTGCCCTTCGCTGTTGAAGGAAGCATTTGTGGCCGAAAAACTTGAAGTTCAGTTGGATCAAGCCACTCGCAATTTTTTAGGGGACGCCAGTCGCAATCGTTGGGACGCCACTAAAAAAACCTTGCTGCTTTCGAAAATTTTTGATTGGTACGGCAAGGATTTCGAAAAAAGCAAAAAGTTGGGACCATTGAGAAAGTTTTTGGGCAAACACATGAATCTGCCGGCAGAGGTTGCCGCCCTGGTAGAAACAACCGAGACCAAGATTGAATTTTTGGAATACGACTGGAAGTTGAATTCCTACTGATGGATGCGGGTGTCGCGGTTCTTTTGATTTTAATTTGTTTGATCGGGGCTGAAACTTTGAGCCCGCGGTTTCAATTTTCGGTAAAAACAAAGTTCTGGAACCATTTGCACAATTTGGGTCTTGGGCTTTTTTCGGTGGGCATCGTACAGCTGGTTTATTCTTGGGTACCCCCAATTCCAGCGGCGGATCCTTGGCAGAATATGGGTTTGGAACTGGTGGCTTGCCTATTGGTCTTGGATGGATCTTCGTGGGTTTGGCACTGGCTCAATCATAATCTGGGCTTTTTATGGAGGTCGCACCAGGTGCACCACACAGATTTAAGTTTGAACGCGACTTCGTCGTTCCGCTTTCATTTTATGGAATTGGTTCCGGCCAACGGACTTCGTTTGTTAGTGGCCTTTGCTTTTGGGTTCTCGTTGCCAGTCCTGGTTGTTTTCCAAATCATTTATTTTTTCTGCAATGCATTTCAACATTCCAATTTGAAGCTGCCAGAAATGCTAGAGCGCAGGATTCAATTTCTTTTTGTCACACCCCGGATGCATCATCTTCATCATTCCACTGATAAATTAGATCAAAGATCCAATTTGGGAACGATTTTTTCATTTTGGGATCGTTGTTTTAGCACTTACAAAAGTTCTTCTGCTGATTCCGTCAGCTACGGAACCAGCCCCGATCAGAAGTTGGCAGACTTTTGGGTTTTGTTTTCGCTCCCGTTTCTTAACTTAATTCCCCAAAAAGCGTCCCGAAAAAAATCCCAAAATTAAGACACATAAATATAAAAGCGGGGGCTGCGGCGAACCAAGGATCTCGAATTTTGATTCGTACGCCCACGCCCAGCAGCATCAGCAGCCCCAAGCCCAGGGACGAGATCAGGTTTAAGGGCGGAATGAAGAATCCGGCCAGGTAACCCGTGCTGCCGGCAATCTGCAGGGCCCCGGTTAAAATTCGAAAGCGAGCCAGGCCGTAGCGTTGAAACTCGATCCTCATTTTTTCTGTCACCAAACAGCTAAAGCCGTAGCCGTAAAAACAGATTAGATTAAATATTTTTAGAATAACTAAGATGGACATCTATTTCTAGTTGAACACGTCGTGTCTTCGTTTAGTATTTGATTCTAACGGAGACCGAAAACAATGAACAACTTACTTCCTGTGCTTCAAGTTTTGCAAATCACGGTGGCCTTGATCCTGCTTAATGTTTGGACCGTTCGACTGTCCAAATCCACAGCTTACCGGGGTGGTAATGCAAAGAATCTAAAGGAAGAATTTGCGGTTTATGGTTTGCCGGTTTGGTTTTATAAATTAATCGGTGCTTTGAAGTTGGGCTCTGCGCTGGCACTGCTTGCCGGGCTGTGGTTCACCGGGATTGTCTTTCCGGTGGCTGTCTTAGTTTGTTTGCTGATGATCGGGGCGATCGCTATGCATCTGAAGGTCCGAGATTCCCTGATTAAATTTGTGCCGGCTTTCCTGATGCTTGTGATGTCTGCAATTATTTGTCAGCTCTCATCCACGCTTTACCTCGTTTAAAAAAATTGAATAGGACTATTGTGAATCCCATTTTAATCGTTGGGGCGGGGATCTGTGGCTTGAGCCTGGGTGATCTTTTGCGCCGCGAGCTGAAATATTTTCGGTTGATCGAGAAATCGACTTCGGTCGGAGGGCGCTTGGCGACCCGCAGGTCCGGTCAGGCTGTCTTTGATCACGGAGCCCAGTTTTACAAACACTCGTCGGAACGATCCGTCTTTTGGCACGACCAAATTTTGGGTCAAGGCCGTGCTCAGTTGTGGTTCAAAGACCAAGCTGGTACCGCGCATTTTTGCGGAACCCAAGGCATGACCCAAGTCGCAAAATCCCTGGCCGAGTCCAGTGGTTCCATCGCTTTTAGGGAACGCGTGCTCGCGATTCACCGCAGCCCGGAAGAATTGCTAGTTGTTTGTGAATCGGGTGTCCAATACAAAGCCAGTAAAGTGGTTTTAACTTGTCCCTTGCCGCAGTCTTTAGAAATTTTAAAAAACTCAAGTCTGGCTTACGCCAAAGAGTTAGACGAGATTAAGTATGCCAAAGCGCTCGTGGGTTTGTTCGAGGGGCAAGGTCCCGGAGACTTTGAAGGGCCAGCCATTCTTTATCCGGGGGGCGCGATTTTTTCGATCGCCGACAATCAGCAGAAGAAAATTAGTCCGGAGCCCAGCTTTACGGTTGTTATGAATCCGGATTTTAGCGAAGAAAATTTCGAAGAGCCCGAAGAAAAAGTGTTGCAGCTCATCGAGGCTCATTTTTTAGAATTAAACAAAGGCCTTTTTGCTCCAACGACTCGGCAGTTAAAAAAATGGCGCTACAGTCATCCGATAAAAAAGTATCATCAAAATTATTATCAGGTGTCGGATTGCCCGGAAATTATTTTGGGCGGTGACGCGTTTGGGGGCGGGAGTATTTACGGCGCCGTTCGGTCAGCGGAAGCTGTGCTTGAGCTTCTTTGAAGGGCACGCCCAAAATCCAACCTTCGGCCTTTATTTCGGGGTCTTTTACGGTCTCGAAAATCTGTCCGTGGTAGCGCTGAGCCGCCAAGGCCAATAAAAAGCTGTCGGCCTGATTCATATCCGCAAAATTTAATTTTTTGTAACGTGCTTTGGCGACACTGAGATCTCGTTGCGAACAGTCCAAGATTGTTGACCAATAATGGGAAGGGTAGCCCTCGGCGATGACGAGCTGGTGATCGATAGCTTCCAGCGGCCACAAAGAAGCCCACTTTGTTTCTTGAGCAAGATCTTTCAGGATGCGGTAACTGCCGCAGCCGATATTTCTCTGGAAAGGATGAAGATGAAATACACTTTGAGCGCCCACCCGCAAATCGATGCGTCGATGAAGTACGGGTTCAGTGCCTTGAAATTGATTGAAAAACTGGAACGCTGTCTGTGCGCCATAGGGTTTTGATTTAAAGGAGTAATCTTTAGCCTGCCTGAGAAGCTCGGCGTGGGAAATTCTCAAGGCTAAGGGCAGCGAGAACAAAGCATCGACGCAAATTAAGACTCGGGTAGATTCCCGAATCGGCACTCGCTCTTGAATGACTTCTGTCAAAGCCTGGCGCGAAAACGATTTTATTTTCAGTCCGGTTTCAAAATGAATTTTATTTTTGGAGTAAATGATCGACACATCCAAAGCTTTGGGTTTGCCGCTCGGACCCACCGCGCCGGTTTGATCAATACCGATAAAAATATCAAATTTTCTGGAACCCATCAGGGTTTTAGATATATTCTAAAGCCCTAAAGGATACAACTTTTGATGAAAAGCATGTACTGGGTTCGCAATGATTTAAGGCTGATGGACAATAAAACTTTGTCGCATTTTTGTGCCAAATCCAAGAGTGGTTTTTTTGTCGCGGCAAAGACCCCCTCAATGGATCGGGCTTCGACTTTTCGGCGGCAGTTTTATCAGGAAAGTCTTTCTCACTTCGCCATAGCTTTGCGTGAAAAAAACCAGACTTTGTTTCAGACCGAAATGTTTTTTGCCGATTTTTTGGAATCGTATTTGGCTACAAACACGATGGAAGCTCTTTTTTATTCAAAAGAAATCGCCGTCGAGGAAATTCATGAAGAGCAGCGGGTCCTAGAGATCTGTCAAAAACACCAGGTCCAGGTCTTTGGCTTTTCGCAAGCCACTTTGATTGCTGAAGAAGATCTGCCCTTTACCCCGCTAGATTTACCCTTTGTGTTTACAAATTTCAGAAAAAAAATTGAATCTTCTTTGCGAATCCGGGAACCCTTAGAAATTCCTAAAATATGGCCGGAGTCCTGGGGAGAGAGCAGCGAGCTGAATCCGGGAAATGTGTCTTCCCCGTTCTCGGGCGGTGAGAGTTTTGGCTTGCAACGATTGAATCATTACATTTGGGAAACTCAAGGGGTTAAAACTTACAAGGAAACCAGAAATGGTTTGCTCGATTTTGATGACTCGACGAAGTTCTCGCCCTGGTTGAATTTGGGATGTCTTTCCCCGAGGACTGTCATGGCTGAGCTCCAGCAATTCGAAGCTCAAGTTATCAAGAATGAATCCACATACTGGGTGCTTTTCGAATTGTTATGGCGAGATTACTTTAAGTTTTTTTCGCAAAAATTTGGACCCAAGATATTTCAAATCCAAGGCGTAAATGCCCTGCGATCCTTTGATTTCGATGAAGATCCCGCGGTTTTTCAAGCCTGGTGCCAGGGCCAAACTTCGGAGCCTTTTGTGAATGCCCACATGAGGGAACTCAACGCCACCGGCTGGATGTCGAATCGGGGCCGACAGAATGTGGCCAGTTTCCTGATTCATCAATTAAGAGTTCCGTGGATCTGGGGAGCTGCTTATTTTGAAAAAATGCTTTTGGATTATGATCCCGATGTGAATTGGGGCAACTGGCTTTATCTGTCCGGACAGGGCTCGGATCCCCGAGCGCGGCAATTCGATGTGCAAAGGCAAGCATCGCTATATGATCCCTCGGGGGAATACCAACGGAAGTGGTCCTAGTATCCAATTGCATTTAAATCGCTTACCAAAGTCTAATTTTTTTAAAATCTGGCCGACCGGCCCCTATCCAAAAGTTCGAGGTCCGAGGTAACCTAAGAGTATAGGAAATTGAAGCTTATGAGTAAATTGCACTTTCCAGCCGCGACAGCGCTTTTAATCGGCGCTTACTTTTTTTTGGTGGCTTGTAACGAAGGAAAGTTTATTCCCTCAAAAAGCGCATTTATCGGCGGCGGTAATGTTTTGGGCGAGGGCCCAATACTGTCTTCGATTTCGCCAAATTCCTGGGGTGTCACCGGCGGAGGCACTATCACCATTTCCGGCTCCAACCTGGCTGATGTATCCGCTGTATTTTTAGGAGGCGAGCTTGCAACATCAGTAACAAGTGTCGACGGAACGTTGCTCGTGGCCGTCATGCCACCCCACGGCGCTGAATTAGTTGATGTCGTAGTTCAAAACACCAGCGGACAATCCGGCACTTTGATCGACAGTTTTTCTTACAATTCGTTTCTGTATTCTGCGAACCAATCAACAAATAACGTCACGGCCTTTACTATTTCTTCAGCCACTGGATCGCTAACTTCGGCCGGGACGACGTCGGCTCCCGCCGGTGCTTACGGCGCCGAAGTTGATCCCACAAACAGATTTTTCTATGCCGCCGGTGTAAGCGCCAATCAGATCGGCGGATATCTTATCAATCCCGGAACCGGTGCTTTGACCGCGATGACGGGTAGTCCTTTTTCGGCGGGCAGCGGTGTGAACGGTTTGGTTTTTTCAAACGACGGGGCCTTTTTATTCGCGACGAATTTTTTCGCAAACACCGTCAACTGCTTTGAAGTGCATCCAACGACCGGCTCGTTGACGGTCCGGGGAACAATAGCCACCGGAGCGGGTGCGGGCGGTGTGGCACTGGATCCCAATGACAGATTTATCTACGTAACAAACAACGGAGCCGATAATATTTCTGGATTTGCAGTGGCTACTGATTGTTCGTTGACTGCGCTGCCTGGAAGCCCCTGGGCTACGGGCTCAGGGCCAGACGGTATAACCGTTCACCCCTCCGGCAGTTTTGTTTACAACGGCAACGCCGGGGGAGACTCTGTGTCCATCTACAGCCGAAATACGACGACGGGAGTGTTGACGTCTATTGGTACGATCGCAATTCCTGATGCTGCGGGTGGATCCGGGGTCGTCATCGATTCAACGGGAACTCATTTGTATGCCACGAGCTACACCGCTGGTCGGGTCGTCGCATTTTCGATAAATGCTTCAACTGGTGCTCTGACTGTTTTGGGAACTTCGGCCGCGCAAGTTGGAACGAACGATGTTCGAATTCAATCTTTGGGTCAATACGTTTTCACGGCCAACACGGCTTCCAATTCTGTCAGTGCTTTTCTCCGCGACATTGCAACCGGAGTTTTATCACCCGCTGCGGTACCAAATATTACCGTTGGAAATCAACCGGGTATCATTGCCATTACGGATGCTGTGAGATGAAATTAAAATTACCCTTTATCTTGCTGTTTTTGTTTTTTTCGTTTGATGCCCGCGCGGCGGCGGCGGGGAAAACCCCATGGTACCTGGCCCACGTGGAATCCGTTTTCGGCTACGGATCGAGTGCTTCACCCGTCGACAGTGTATCGCCGGTTGTTGGGAGCTTTGGATTGAACTTAAACTTTGGCTTAAGGTACCGATTTTTCGGATTGGGTTTGTCTTTTTCCGAAACTATCGTGACACAATTTTCTAGTGTCGAGAACAGCGTTGGAAACCGTCGAGGGCAAGTTTCATCTATGGGCAATCCATTGGTTCAATTTAGCTGGCGATCAGTGGATCTGCGGTATGTTTCAGTGATTTCATCTGATTATAAGCTAACAAATGAGGGTCTTGCGGGAGAAAAAATAGTGTTTTCTAAACCCAACGGTTACAAGCTCGTCCTGGCTATTAATTTTCCATCTAAGAATAAAAAGTTTGAAAAGCTGGACGCTTTAATTTGGACTTCAAACATCAGCTACTCTGAATCGAAAAGCGCTGGAGTATTAGATTCAAAAATTGAATTAAATCAGTCGGGAATAGGGCTTGCATATGGAATTTAGCGCCAGGTATATGTTGTTACCACTGATTGGAATTATTTTTTTTAGCACTCAATGCGGTCAAAAAGAGGGCTTTGGCCTTGGTGGTGGATATGTTGAGCGAGATTATATCTACGCGGGCAACTTCTCGAGTAGCTCAATTTCGACTTTTTTAATTGAACCTGACGGTAGGTTGACCAGATCTGCAAGCACGACTTCCAGCGGAGCAGGGACGGCAAATATCAATTCCGTCGTAACTGTGAGAGCGGCTGATTTTTCCAGTGAATATCTTTACGCATCCCATGCTTCAACGAATAACATTTCGTCTTATTCTATCGAAAAGTTTTTTGATTCGGCTCCCTCGCAGGTTACGCTGAAGGAAACTAATGCCTCGCTCGGAAATAGCGGGATGCTTACGATAAATCCAGTTCTACCCTTCGCTTACGCCTTGAATACGAGTTCAACATCAAATAATTTAATCGTCTTTCGTGTTGAGAGCGGGTCGATGGATACCGCAGGTACATTTTCGGCTCGTACAAATCCTTCTTCCGTCGTCGCGACGCCATCGGGCGCGCACCTGTATGTAACCAATCAATCCACCAACGACATTTCTGCCTACGTGGTTAATCCAACTTCGGGTGCATTAACGGTAGTTTCCGGACAACCTTATTTAGCTGCTACGGCGCCCGTGCACTCGGCCGTAGCTGCTTCAGGAACTTTTCTTTACGTTTTGAATCAGACATCGGCTACCATTTCGGGGTATTCCATCGCAACAAGTACGGGTCAATTGTCAAATCTTTCCCTAACCGCACCTGTCGGTGCAAATCCCTCTCGGATAGCAATTTCTCCGAATGATGAATTTCTTTATGTTTCAAATACTGGTTCTAATTCCATCTCCGTGTTTCGTATAAATTCAGTTACCGGCAGTTTAACGGCGGTGGCAGGGTCTCCTTTTTCCGTGGCCGGACAATCAAGTCCCTTTGCAATTCAAGTGTCTTTAGACAACAAATTTGTTTTTGTTTCCTGGCTGGGCTCTGGTGATATTTCCTCTTTCTCCATTGATTCCTCATCGGGTGCATTGACCGAAATTAGTTCGAGCGCGAACAGCGGGACCCAACCAAGGTCGATGGTGATCGTGCGGCTTAGGGATCGAGGCTAGTTTGTATAAATTCTTAAGTTATCTTAAGTTATCTTTGTTGGTCGTAAAGTGTATCCTGATGCTCTAAATGGAGCGGTAATATGAAAACGACCGATAATACTTCCACGAGTACTTCAGAAAAACCTCATAGCATCGAACGTCAGCAGACCGATGAAAGTTTGAATGTTGAACGTGGTAAAACCGACAAGTCCTTTGACGAATTCAAAGGGCAAACAGAATTGGAAACAGATCAGGCTGTTTCAAAAAATCGGAAAGAAGCCGATCAGGCCCGGGTACAACGTCGAAACTCGGCCGATGCTCGCACTGCGGGGGGCCCACCAGAAAAATCGGTCCACCAAGACCGAGTTTCTGAAGACACTGCCATAGAAAAGGAACGCGAAAAAAGTGATTTGGCGATGGTCCGTGAACGGGGTGAAAAAGAAAAACTTTTGAGTCAATTGGTTGGCTCCGAACGCAAAGCCACGGACAAAAATCTTTCGCAGGAACGTGAAAAAACAGACCATGAGACCGCGCACTCTAAGCACCTTTTGACCACCCGTGATGAATTCCTGGCCATAGTTAGCCACGATTTGCGAAACCCGATCGGGGCGATCTTGTCCTCTGTCGACCTACTTATCGAAGACTCTGCGGTTGAATTAAGTCAGGACGCCAAACAATGCCTGGAAATTATCAAGCGCAGTGCCGAGACCTCGCTCCGGTTGATTCGGGACATATTGGATATGGAACGAATCGCTGAGGGAAAACTGCAATTGAAAGTTGAGCCCAATAACTTGAACCAGGTTGTGCAGGAATGTGTGGAGAGCAATTCGCATTTAGCCCAGTCCCGTAAAATCCGTTTGGTGGTGGTGCCCTCGAAACCCGGCTCGATTCCGTTTGATCGCGACCGGATTACCCAGGTTTTATCGAATTTGATCAGCAACGCGCTGAAGTTCACGCCCGAAGGGGGCGTGGTCACGGTGAAAACGGAACAGACGGGTCCGGAAATAAAAGTTTCTGTGACGGACGATGGGCCGGGAATACCTGAGACCCAAAAGCTTCAAATTTTTGAGAGATTTGCTCAGCTGCAGAACAAAGACCGGCGCGGTTTGGGTTTGGGTTTGTACATTTCAAAGAATTTGGTGGAATCCCACCATGGAAAACTTTGGGTTGATTCGAATCCGGGCAAGGGTAGCAGTTTTTCTTTCACGCTGCCGAATTAACGACCATGAATAAAATATGGTCCGAACTGAAATCCATAAAATCGAAAATCTGCGCGAGTTGCCGGGCCATTGCCGGGATACCAATACGGCGGAACTTGGAAGGGCGAAAAAAAGTGACTGTTTATTGTTTCAAATTACTTTAGGGTCTTAGCAGCCTCTCGAGTACCACCACAAGATCGGTGGGGAAGTCTTGTTTAGTCTGTAGGGCAACCACGCTGTCAAAAGTGTTTTGGGTTCTTCAACCGCACAAGCGGGGAAATCCTGAATGTTGACCTCGGCCCACAATACACCCTCGGAAGACCACTTTGTTTTCCCCGTGGCACTAAATCCAAGTTCTGGAGTCAGTTCTTTAATTTTGGCGGCGGCGTCCTGCCGATTCGTCGACTCAAATAGATGAACCAGTGCGGAAACGCGCTCTCCTACTGGTAATGTTTGAATTTTGAATTTCCCAAGATCGTTCTTTTTAATCCAGCGGGATCGCTTTTCGGGCTCGCCAAACGCGACTTGAATATTAATCCATTCGCTAGTTTCAGAAAATATATAAAGATGTTCCAGTTGTTTTTTTTGAGTCGAACTAAAAAAAGACTTTCCCGCCCAATTGGCCCAAGACATTGTTATCAAAGTTTTTGGAGCGTTGAGATCGGGTTTTTCATAGGCTAAAATTTTTAATGGAAGACCCGAAGCTTCGCCGATTTCAACGAAAGCCACGGGAAGCACGTATTTCAATTCTTTCAATCGAGATTGAATTTGCCGTTCGTGAATTTCGGCGAGTACGGTTTTTGG